>JAAUQT010000090.1 GCA_012033495.1 Cyanobacteria bacterium RM1_2_2
TTTAACCAGAGGACGCGGCAGTTCGCAAACTAAAACCATGGCTGCGCTCAGCTTCCAAAATCCAAAATCCAAAATCCAAAAATAATATCACTTGCGATATCAACTTCTAATCTGCACTGGCATCACCAAATAGGTCATCTTCAGTCCGCCGAGGGGCGTAAGGATGGAAGGGCTGGTGGAGGTGTTGAACTGCATTTGCACTTCGGTGGTGTTGAGCGCTTTCAAACCTTCCAGCAAGTAGCGCACGTTAAACGCAATATCTAAATCATCGCCTGAGATTTGCGCCGGCAGGGCTTCTCTACCGCTGCCCACATCCTGCGCCTCAACCGACAGCACAATCTCTTGTTTGACGCTATCCAGGCTGAGCTTAACAATGCTATTTTTCTGGTCTGCCAGCACCGCAATCCGTTCTAGGGCGTTGGTAAACAGGCGGCGTTCGGCGGTCATTTGGCGCGAGAACTGGCGCGGAATGAGTTGGCGATAGTTGGGATACTGCCCTTCCAGCAGCCGACTGGTGAGCCGCTGGTTAGCCCATTCGCAGACTAACTGACCCTGATCAAACCGCACCGCCACCGCTTCGCCAGAAGCATTCATTTGAATCATTCGCTCTAGCTCGCGCAGAGCTTTTGAGGGAACCGTCACTTCTAGGGTGCGATCGGCTTCTGCGTCGGGGGCTTCATCCGCAGAAGGAGTCTGCACCACTGCGAGTCGGTGTCCATCCGTGGCGGCAAATTCCATGCCGTCTGAGTTGATCGTCAGATGGACGCCAGTTAGCACCTGCTTTGTTTCGTCACTACTGGTTGAAAACAGCGAACCTCGCAGTCCTTCAATCAACGCATCCACAGGAAGGTGTGTGATTCTAGATTCTTCAATCAACGGAAGCTCTGGAAACTCCTCTGCCCCCATGCCGCGCACCTGATAGCGTCCGGAAGTGCAGGTCAGCGTCACCATCGCTTCTGAAGTTTGATCGTCTAAAATAATTTCCCCTTCGGGTAGCCGAGAAATAATATCGCAAAACAGCTTGGCTGGCAGGGTGATCGTGCCTTCCTGTTCCACCTGAGCTTCAAAGCTGGTTTTCACACCCAAACTCAAATCGAAGCCCACGAGACTAACCTGCTGCTTTTCAACGCTGGCATTCAGCAGCACATTTGCCAAAACCGGATGGCTGGGGCGCGAGGGCACGACACGGCTGACCAGAGAAAGATGGGTATTGAGTTCGCTTTGAGCACAAATCAGTTTCATGGGTTGGTTGGCGCAGGAGATTTTGGTCGTTGATCGTAACTGATCGGAGCGTAATCGTAACACCCTTCTTTCAAAGGTTCATTTTTTTATCGGGTTGATTTTAGATCTAGAACCTTGGTTTGATCACAAAATTCCTATATCTTGAAATAGCTTTAAAGAGATCTAGTAGTAGTAGGGGCTGTGGAAAATGTGGAAAATAAGGTATGACCCTTAATCTATGGAGCTTTTAAGGGCTAATCGCCTGTGGAAAACCTGTGTAAAAAACCGCTAGTTCTCCACAAGGCAAAAACCGTCAATGACCTAATTCCCAAATTACACCTACTTACCCCCTTGGTTTCCCCAGTTTTTCCACAGAAACTGAGGTGTTTCCACAGGCTAGAAAGGCTTTACAAAACGTCATTAAGTTTGATTGCAGGCTGCAATGTGCCAACTGGGAGATAATGTGAGGATATGGCTAACTATGAATTCGAGTCGGATGAATCGGCAGTGCAGGCAAGCAGCGTTTCAGATGGGCTGACTGCTGAGCCGCTGATTCCAACTGCACCCGCAGGGTTTAAGTCAGGGTTTGTGGGCATTATTGGGCGGCCCAATGTCGGCAAATCAACGCTGATGAATCAATTGATCGGGCAAAAGGTGGCAATTACGTCTCCCATTGCTCAAACGACGCGCAATCGACTGCGAGGCATTCTGACTCGACCCGACGTGCAGATTATTTTTGTCGATACGCCAGGAATTCACAAGCCCCAGCATGAGCTAGGGAGTGTGCTGGTCAAAAATGCCCGGATTGCCATCGATTCGGTTGATATTTTGCTGTTTGTGGTAGATGGCAGCGTGGAGGCTGGCGGCGGCGATCGGTTTGTTGCCAATTTGTTGACCCAAACTACAGTGCCCGTAATTCTTGGCATCAACAAAAGCGATCAACAGCCTGCCGATCGTCCTGATATTGACCAAAGCTATCAGCAGCTTGCAGAAGCTCAAGGCTGGGCAGTTGCCAAATTCTCGGCGTTGACCAGCGACGGGCTAGAAGCTTTGCAGTCGCAGTTGATCGACCGACTTGACCCCGGCCCATACTACTATCCGCCTGATTTAGTCACCGATCAGCCAGAGCGGTTTATTATGGGCGAACTGATTCGAGAGCAAATTTTGGCGCTCACCCGTGAGGAAGTGCCCCATTCGGTCGCCGTCACGATCGATCGGGTAGAGGAAGATCCTGATATTACCCGCATTCTTGCCACTATTTATGCAGAGCGCCCGTCTCAAAAAGGCATCTTGATTGGCAAAGGGGGCACGATGCTGCGAACGATTGGGACGGAGGCAAGGCAGCAAATTCAAAAGCTGGTGATGGGCAAGGTGTATTTGGAACTGTTTGTTAAAGTGCAACCCAAGTGGCGACAGTCTCGGTTTCAACTGTCGGAGTTGGGATATCGAGTTGAAGAGTAGAAATCAAAGAGCGTCGCCTATGGGTTGTATTGCTGAGCAAGGGGTAAATAAAGTTGATTTTTGTAAAAAGAAATACTGAAAATCAGCGAAATTGCTTTTTCTTCCCCAAATTGCTTAAGAACTTATTAAAAGAAGCGCCTTTTTGCAATTCTGCCGTTACTCTGGATTGCAAGATACCTCCTAACTGCGTCTCCAGCCTCATCGATGTTAACCTTCGGGTTTTTCGGCGAGGCTGCTCTTTTTTTGAGATTCATGAGATCCTATGAGAGCGATTGAATGACCAGTTTCGAGGCTCGTTCATCACTGACCATGCCCCGTTTTGGAAAGAGTTTTGGAAAGAAACGTCTTGTTTCATCAGAGCGCCGTTGCTCATTGAGAGGCAACGTTATCAAAAATTTTGGGCGGTTGAACGGAGAGAGAGGGATTCGAACCCTCGGATACCCCTAAAGGCATCAACAGATTAGCAATCTGCCGCTTTCGACCACTCAGCCATCTCTCCAGGCTATTAAAGCTGTCCCATTATAGCAGTCCTTGACCAGAAACCTGCAAGTCGGAGCGGGATAATTATTTCCTAAGTGTTGTTAAGGAATGGGAATTAAATCGGTTCGATCGGGGGTCGGGTCGGGTTTTGCGGTCAAATCAATGGCCGGATGCCCATTGATCTGCTCAACCTGCCCGTACAGGTTACGGATTAATTCAATCCACGATCCTGAGGAAGGCAGAGGGCAGAGGGGAAGAAGAGGGGGTGATACTGGCTTCTAGTAAAGGAGCATTACAGATGATGACGGCAGCGATTCGCCACCCGGACTTACGAGCGGGTTCATGGGTAGTCTGGATTGAATGCATATTAATTCTGCCTTCTCAAACAATTAGATCCGCTGGGTCGAAGCCTCGATCCCTCAGGTGTTGCTTCCAATTCCAGGTTTCTAGCAGGAAGCGCTTTGTTTGGCTATAGCCGAGGTGGTAAAGCTGCTTTTTCTTCTCTTCTGAGAGGTTAAACGCGGTGGCGGTGACTTGAGCCGAGGTTACGTCAATTTCAATCACTCGGTCGCGGTTGGCTTGGTTGAGGTGATATCGATCGCGGGCTACCATCATCGTGCGAAACATTGATCCGAGAATGTCAAATGGCCCAGAAACACAGTGTCTAGATCGGTTGTCTTTCTCAACTAATCGCAACCCAAAGGTGGGCCAGCGTGGGCACTTTTTGGCGGGCTGAGACGGTTGAGGCTTAAAGTCATAAATCCAAAGAGGAAAGTTACTGAGAATGCCGCCGTCTACAATTTTGCGGTCGCCTAGGCTGCCGGGTTCAAAAAATAAAGGAATACTCATGGATAAACGCACGGCTTCAGCGACTCCAAACTGATCTCGATCGGTGAGAGGTGTGTCGAGTAATTGTTTCAGCGAGCGGTTTTGTGAATCAACCGGATCAATCAAATCTAAATCATCAGGCAGAACCAGCATCTCGCCGCGAGAAATGTCGGAAGCGACCACTTTTAAGTCATGCTCCCCGGAGCGCTTCACATCGGCAAAGGTGATCAACTGCCGTTGAGTCAATGGTGCGCTAACCACTGTTGAAATGGTTCGGCGGAATATTGACCCAGTTGGCGAGCAGCAAGCAGCGACAGCATCATCCAAATGGGGTGACGCAAATCGTTGGCAGGGTTGCCATTCCAAATCAGCCAACTCGTTTTTTGGGTCAAAAATTCCATGTAGTTGAGTTCGCCCACAATCTGCTCTAGCGCGTCGATCGGGAAGTCGGCAGCCACGAGTGCAGCAGTAATTGCCCCGGCAGAAGTTCCGGCAACTTTGCGCCAGCGCACCCCCACATCGGAAAAACAGCGGAGTGCTCCTAGAAAAGCGATGCCCCGCACGCCGCCCCCTTCAAATACGCCGTCTACGTAAATCTGCCCGTCTTGAGCCGAGGGAGGCGGCATCCGGTTGCGGATCGCGGCAATTTCGGATTCGGTGAGGCGTAAACCCGGTTCTTGGAGAATTTCTGTTGCATTCCAGCCCGTCATTTCAGTGCGCTTTGCTCCAAATTGCTTTTCATTAAGAATGATGCACTCAAATCGGCGGCAGATATCAGCTTGGGCGTTGCTGATAACGAGTATGAGTCAAGATTCTGGTTGATTTTACGGGTCAATTTAGAACTGCAACCCCTGACCTACAATCCATGCTTTGATTCACATCTGGTTCACTATACGGCTTTTAATGGGAACCCTCTAAACAGTGAATTCTGTTCACTGGTATAACTCTATACTTAGAATAAGAGCAATTCTAAGGAGCTATTCACGAGTTTCTCGGAAGAATAACCTGCTGAAACGTTGGAATTGGTGCATTTCCGTTGGTGGTTTCTTCTGTGTTGAATTTATCTCAAATCTATGGCTGATTCTTTAACGACTGGTTATAATCTCCAACTTGTCATTGTCTCAGTTGTAATTGCTGTTCTAGCCGCTTATACGGCCATCGATTTGGCTGGGCGGGTGACTTCAACCCAAAGCCGGGTTCAGATCGGTTGGCTAGTTAGCGGAGCCGCAGCCATGAGCGCTGGCATCTGGTCAATGCACTTTATTGGTATGTTGGCATTTCGGTTGCCGGTTCTCGTGCATTACGACTTCCTGACGGTTCTTGTTTCTATTTTGCCCGCTCTTCTTGCCTCAGGATTGGCCTTATTTTTGGTCAGCCGCCCTACACTTAGCTGGCTCCAGCTAGGGGCAGGCAGCCTCCTGATGGGGGCAGGGATTGCTTCAATGCACTACATCGGCATGGACGCGATGCAGATGTCAGTCAACGTGCATTATGATCTCCAGCTTGTGACAGTCTCCGTCCTCGTGGCAATTCTTGTCTCCTTTGCCGGACTCTTTTTGATGTTCCGATTGCGAGAGGAAACCACACAACAGCAGATCTGGAAAAAGTTTCTGGCTGCCCTCCTCATGGGAGCCGCAATTCTTACCATGCACTACACTGGCATGGCCGCAGCTTGTTTCACGCCCCGTCCCAACGTTGTCCTATCGTCAGACTTACAGCCTCCTGAAGACGTTGTTTCCCTAGCTGCTGCGGTCGTCATCGGCACGTTGATTATTCTAGGGCTGGCGCTGCTAACTGCCTTTTTCGATCGCCGTCTGTCGGCTCAACTCATCTACGCTCAAGCCATCCAGGAGAGCCAAAAATACCTCAAAACGCTGCTCCAAAGCATTCAGGTGGGCGTATTGGTTGTTGAAGAAGGCGCTCAGGTTCAGCTTTGCAATCGGGCTGTGCTTGATTTGCTGCATCTTTCAACGGAAGCGGATTTACAACGATTATGTGACGGGTGCAACAGAGGTGATGGGTGCAACAGAGGTGATGGGTGCAACAGCGCAGTGATCCCTCAGTCGAATTCATTTCCCACTGAAACGACAGAGAATCTCAATGCAGAGAATGAGAAGGATCGGCTGCTTCGTTCGCTTCAGCCAATCTTGCAAAAATCATTGCCAAACAGCCTGTGCAAAATGCAGTGGTTTATGTGGCGACCTCGACGCATCAGGAGCCAACGGCATTACTCGTGAATGCGGTTCCTTTGCAGCTATTTGATTCTGCGGTCAGCCAAATGGTTTGCACGTTTAACGAAATTACCGAACTGAAGCGCACCGAAAACCGCCTTAAGGAATCTGAAGCTCAATTTAGAAACCTGGCAACCCAAGAAGAACTCCTCAATCGTCTTTCAACTCAAATTCGGCAGTCTCTCGATCTGCAAACGATTCTGCAAACCGCAGTTTGTGAAGTCCGTAAACTTTTCGCCACCCATCGAGCACTCATCTATCAATTTGATTCACACTGGCGCGGGCAAGTGGTGCTGGAAGATGTGGCAGCACCGTGGTCTCCTACGATTGGAGAGGCAGCAGACGACTGTTTTCCGCAGGAGTGTCTTGAGAGCTATCGTTTGGGCAAGATTAGGGCGATTAACAACATCCTGGAAGCGGGGCTGTCTCCTGAGCATCGCCAATTTTTGCAGCGGTTGCAGGTACAGGCTAATCTGATTGTGCCCATCACGGTGCGCGATCAACTCTGGGGGCTGCTGATTGTGCATCAGTGTGGTTGTCCTAGAGTTTGGCAGGACGAAGAAGGCAACTTGCTGCATCGCCTAGCCAGTCAGTTAGGCATTGCGATTCAACAATCTGAGCTTTATGCGCAGTCTGAACAGAATGCCCGACAAGCCCAGCTCCAAGCCCAGCAATTGCGCGAATCGGAGACTCAGCTTAAGCAGCAAACCCAAACCCTCCAACAAACGCTGCAAGAGCTACAAAGCCTGCAACTCCAACTCATTCAAAGTGAGAAAATGTCTAGCCTAGGACAACTGGTGGCTGGCGTTGCCCATGAAATCAATAATCCGGTTAACTTCATTCATGGCAATCTGAACTACGTGCGGAACTATGCCCAAGATTTAATGGAGTTTGTGCAACTCTACCAGCAGCACTACCCAAATCCGGTTCCCGAAATTGAAGCAAAGGCAGATGAAATTGACCTGGAATTTTTGCAGGAAGATTTCACTAAAATCCTGACCTCAATGAAGATGGGCACTGATCGGATTCGCCAAATTGTGCTGTCTTTGCGTAATTTTTCGCGGATGGATGAAGCTGAATTTAAGGGAGTCGATATTCATGAGGGCATTGATAGTACGTTGATGATGTTGCAACATCGACTCAAAGCCCGCCCCGAACGTCCAGCCATTGAGGTGATTCGCAACTATGCCGACTTACCACAGGTGGAGTGTTACCCTGGGCAACTCAACCAGGTGTTGATGAATCTTTTGACGAATGCCATTGATGCGCTAGAAGAGAACCATGCGCCCCAAACATCTTTGGAGATCCCTAATCCGCCCAAGCAGCTTACCATTCAGACTTCGTTGATTGATCAGCAGTGGGTTGCAATTACGATTGCTGACAATGGCCCCGGCATTCCCGAACCTGTCCAGAAGCGGCTGTTTGACCCCTTCTTCACCACCAAACCGATTGGTAAAGGCACGGGAATTGGGCTGTCCATCAGCTACCAAATTATCGTGGAAAAGCATGGCGGTCAGCTAACTTGCTCCTCAATTCCCAATCAAGGCGCAGAATTTGTCATTCAGATTCCTGTTCAGCAAATCCAAAAACAGTAAGCGTTGCTAAATGCGAGCAAGTATCTTGACCGGCTGATTGCTCTGATAGCTTCCTCAATCTTCCAGGCTACGACTTTAAAAAAGTAATTCCGACAGAAAAAAGTAATTCCGACAGTAATCCAAAGGGTCTTAAAGCTGAGATGGGCAGAATTAGTGGCTAAAACTTACCTCTACGGATACTAAGTGTGTTACCATTTGTAAAAACTTTCACAGAACTGAATCAATGGGTAAGGTTCTTGTTTTGAACGCCTCTTACGAACCGCTGAACATCACGAGTTGGAGGCGTGCTGTTGTCCTACTGATTAAAGGGAAGGCAGAGCAAGTTGAACATAATGGCAAATACATCTACGCCGAAACACCGCTACCCACCGTAATTAGGCTACGCCACTATGTCCGCGTGCCTTATAAGGAAATCCCCTTAACTCGCCGTAACATATTACACCGCGACAGTCACTCTTGCCAATACTGTGGCTACACTGGAGATGATCTCACCCTAGACCATGTGGTGCCACGCTCGCGGGGAGGTGAGGATTCTTGGGAAAACATGGTGACGGCTTGCGTTCGCTGCAACGTTAAAAAAGGCAACCGCACACCTAAAGAAGCCAATATGCTGCTTCGCCAATCGCCTCACCGCCCCTATAGTGGTCTTTATTTTGAAGTGGCGAAGCATGTTAAGAGCGGTGTGCATCAAGAGTGGCAGAAATATGTGATTGGGACGTGATATTAAGTGCCCTAGATGCCTGTTAGGTGACTCATCTTCGTAAAAGCGGTTCTGGCTCTCTCTAAAGGTGTGGATTTCGGGGATCGCAAGCAAGTGTTGCAATTTTTTGCCAAGATCAAAGGGTAAATGAGTGGCTTGATTAGTCACCTAATCTTAGTTGCTTAAACGTTGAACCGAGGCACGAGTTCTGGCATGAAGAGCAAGCATTAGTGAGCATCGAAAATGGATCTTCACTGAATGCCAAATGACTAGCTGGTGAGCGGTTCTCACAGGCGAAAACGATGGAATTGAATGGGTCACAATTGTTGAATAACTCGGCACTAATCATGGACTCTGTAGCCACGTCTGATCTTGATCTAAGCTCGGTAGAGTCCGTTGTCCAACAGACGGAGACGGGCAAAGAGCGAACTGCGCCCAAATTAACTCAAGGTTGGATGACGACTCAGGCGCAAAAGGTGACTGAGCAGAAGGTGAGCGAGATCCGACAGGTTTTAGAAAAGCATCGGGGCGATCGGCATCTCGTCGCGCTGCAAGATTTTCCTGACCCGGATGCGCTTTCCTGCGCTTGGGCTTACAAGCTGCTGGCCCAACAGTATGACATTCGCAGTGATATTGTCTATGCTGGAGCGCTCAGCCATCAAGAAAATATTGCGCTGGTGCGGCTGACGGGGCTACCGGCCCAACGCTGGACACCCCAAACGGCGAAGGACAAAGATCTTGCCAATTTTCAAGGCTGTGTTTTATCGATAATCAAGGCACGACCACTCAACTCATGCCGCTGCTGCATCAAGCAGGTGTGCCGATTGTGGCGGTGATCGATCACCATGCTGCCCAAGGCAGATCTGCGGGCAGAATTTGTTGATTTGCGTCCTCACGTGCGGGCAACTTCTACGATTCTCACCCAATACCTTCAGGCCGGTTTGCTGAAGTTAGACACCAACAACAGCGAGCATGTGAAGTGTGCGACGGCGCTAATGCACGGGCTACGGTCGGATACGAATCGGCTGATGCAGGCTCAAGAAGAAGATTTCTTGGCGGCAGCTTATTTGAGTCGGTTCTGCGACGCGCAGTTGCTTAACTCGGTGCTGCAAGCCTCTCGCTCAAAGCGGGTGATGGACGTAATTGAGCGGTCTTTGCGCAATCGGGTTTTGCAAAATAACTTCTCGATTGCTGGAGTCGGCTATTTGCGCTATGACGACCGAGATGCGATCCCGCAGGCAGCAGACTTTTTAGTCACGGAAGAAAACGTGCATACGGCGGTCGTTTACGGCATTGTTCACGATGAAGACGAAGATTTGGAAGTGGTGATTGGCTCGCTGCGGACTTCCAAAATTACGCTTGATCCCGACGAGTTCATCAAAGAAGCGTTTGGGCAGGATGCGCAGGGGCGGTTTTTTGGCGGCGGTCGCTCAATGGCAGGCGGCTTCGAGATTCCGATGGGCTTTTTGTCTGGCTCAAACGAAAACACTGAATACACGCGCTTGAAGTGGGAAGTGTTTGATATGCAAATCAAGCAAAAGCTCTTCCGGCTGATTAACCCTGACAATGATATTATTTCTGCGATTTAGGGCGCGTCATCCATTCAGGGTCAAACGCTTGCCGCATTTGCTTGATCGCGCTCGCCTTCAAAAACAGGCGAGGGGCTGTCGCCTTGCTATTGTCAGGGTTCTAGTGAGAATTGGTGACAACCCCTAGCTCGTTCCTTTTAGGTTGATCTGCCCGACGACGAGAACCACGCCGCAGATGATCAAACCTACGCCAATCACGCGCTGAAACGGAACGGCTTCTCGGAAGATGAAATAGCCGATTAGCACCGAAAAAACATAGCTGAGGGCGATTGCTGGGCCAGCGATGCTGAGGCTAACTCGCGTCAGCAACAGAATATAGGCAATTGCCCCTATCGCATAGGCAATTAAGCCGCTGATTAATTCGGGCACGGTGACAATTGCCAAAATGTGGCTCAAGGCATTCTCTGCACTGACTTTGCCTAACTTTAGTGCGCCTGCTTTTAAGAGAAATTGCCCAACCACACTCGCTAGAATCGAAATCAACAGCAGCCCGAATTCTTGCAGCGTCACAACTATTGTTCCTCTTTGCTTCAATTTTCTGACAAGTTTGATCTGACAGTTTTCTTAGTGTATAGCGTTCTTTCCTGAAGCTTAAACGAACAGCAGGATCATACAAGCTCACAATAGGCATTAAACGCTACAGTTTACTGGTTTGAGGCAGAAATCCAGCGCCCAGTTGGATTAAATTGGTGTAGGAGGGACAGAAATTGATTTTGGGATAGCAAACGATGGAAAATATGGTTCAATCTCCCTATAGTGATGAACAAATTTCAGTTTGGCTCAAAGGCTTGTTAACCATTGCTTGGGCGGATGGGCATTTTGATCCTCAAGAGCAAGAACTGATTGCGGAACTAACGGCAACTGAGCTAGCACCCACGTCTGAAATCGGCTCGATGAAGCCCATCTCTCCGGAAGACCTCGCTGCCGGACTGGGGGAAGACCTGCAAATTGCCGAAAATTTTATGCGCACCGCTGTGATGGTAGCCATTGCCGACGGGACTTACTCCAATCCAGAAGACGATGTGCTGCATCAGTTTTGCGTCGCGCTAGGGCTACAACCCAAAATCCTGGAATCGCTGCGCTTGACGTTGAACTATCGTCCTGATTCGACGATTGCCGGAGTCGCCCAAACGGAAGAAACCCATCTTGCTCCCCTGCAACCCTTGCAAGAGTGGCTGGATCATCTCGATGTTCAAGATCCGCGATTGGCGAGATTTCTCTGCAAAATGATCCCGCCCCAGTGCCCATTTGAGCGAGACGTGAAGCTGTTTGGCAACAAGGTGGTTCACATTCCCCCAATGTGCAAACTGAATCCGCTTTACGACCAGCTTGTGGGGCTACGGTTCCGAGCGCTCTCCTATTTAGCAGACGAGTGCAAAGAAGATGTCTCGAAGTATTGCTGAAGATGGGTGAAGGGATGGGTGAAGCAAGCGGCTACTACGGATAAATCAGAATCTTAAACGTCTCTGGTGTCGGACTTACGGCTTTTTCGACGGCGGCGGCGAGGTCTTTCAGCAGATACTTGTCGCTGACCAAAGCATCAACGTCAATCCGCCGATTGAATACGATATCGGCAGAGAGGGCTTGCAAACGATAGGAGGAACTGTAGCTGCCAATCAGGTCGATTTCACGACGGTAGAGAATATTAGGGTTGATCGGGATTTCGATCTCGTCAGGAAACTCAGCGAAGAAGAGGATTTTCCCACCTTTGCGGGTGCAGTCCAACGCTTGGAAGAAAGCCTTCGGGCTGGGGACTGCCAGCAAACTCACATCCACCCCCATGCTGTTGGTTAGCTGCTGGATTTTGGACGGTAAATCGGGATCGCGGGCATCGAAGGCGGCTTCGGCTCCAACACTGAGGGCTTTTTCGATCCGGCTGGGGATCAAGTCTGTAGCGATGGCTCGTGCGCCAAAATATTTCACTAACATAATAAACATCAACCCAATCGGTCCGGCTCCAGTAATCAAAACCGTTTGTCCGGGCGCGATCTGGGCTTTTTTGACGGCTTTGAGGCAGCAGTTGGTCGGTTCAACAAAGCTGGCTTGCTCGAAGGTAATGCGATCCGGAATCGCAATCAAACCGCCATGCTGCACAATATGTCCGGGCACTTTCACATATTCGGCAAATCCGCCGCCGCTGGGCGTGAATCCGGCTGTGGTGGTGATGGTTTTGTAAACCTCGCACATGGAATAGTTTTCGTTGAGGCAGTAGTCGCAGTGCATACAGGGAATGTGATGCAGCACAACCACCCGCTGCCCGACCTGCCAGTTTTTCACCTCAGCGCCAACGGCAGCAATCGTTCCAGCGGTTTCGTGCCCAAAAATCCGGGGTGGCTCATAGAGCGGATACAAGATTTTTTTGATATCGGACTGACACAGCCCCACCACCTGCACTTGCACCAGCACTTCATCGGCGGCGATTTCGGGAACCGGGATTTCTTCGTAGCTAAGCTGCTTTACTCCGCGAAAAACTTGTGCTTTCATGACGCTTCTGGTTCTCTGCTCTCTGATTTGGGCTTTGGGCTTCCTGCGTCAACTCTATCAGGTTAGCTGGGGTGGTTTATTATTTCCCTGCTACAACACCCCTGCAATTGCAAATAGAGGAAATTGCAAATAGAGCAGATCAACGGCTGAAAACGGATCGTAGTCAGCATCACAGAATCCAAAATCCCCAATCTAAAATCCAAAATGGCATAACCTCTTCCCATTTGCATCAGCGATACAGTAAAACCAGAAGAAGTCGCTGGAGGATGCTGAAAATGTACGTCTTGATTGGGGGAGCAGGACTGATTGGGCTGAATCTGGCGCAGAAGTTGATTGATTTGGGGCACACGGTGGCATTAATTGATGTCGATGCGACGGCTTGCCGCTACGCCCGTGACCAGATGGGCGTGATGGCGTTTCAGGGCAGCGCAGTCAGTACTGATACGTTGCTAGAAGCCGGAATTCGTAAGGCGGATGCGGTGGCGGCGGTGCTGCGAAATGATGCGCTGAATCTGGCGATGGTGGCGCTGTCAAAGCATTATGGTGTCTCGCGGATTTTAGTCAGAATGCGGCATCGAGACTTTGCCGAACCCTACCGGATTGCAGGCGCAACGTCGGTGATTAGCACCATCGATCTGGCGGTTTCCACTATGGTGAACGCGATTGAATATCCGCAGGTAGAATCGATGATGCATTTTGAGCAAGACCAAATTGAAGTGCTGAAGCTGCCGATTTCCGCCGTTTCTAACATTGCCGGACGCAAGTTAGCCCAAATTGCCCAAGATCCTTGCTTTCCCAAAGGTTCTCTAATCATCGGGTATCAAGCCCATCCGCATGAAGATCTGATGATTCCAAATGGAAACACTGTACTGGAAGCAGGTTCCACCGTGCTGCTCGTGACTAAACCGGGAGCGCTGCATCAGGTGATCGATTTTATGCAAGGCTGTAGTTCATAAAAAAGCTGCTCAAGTTCAGGAAACCTACGGGTGAAAGCAGCAATAGCGCTGTAACAGTTTTGCTAGAACGGTTGATAGAAGAGACAAATCACCATATTTCTCTCTGTAAATTCACCGTATCTGCTAGCGATCCCTTAAAGGTTCAGCGATGCGCTCACGGTCGTGCTTTCGCAGACATAACTCCTGGGAAATCTGAGGACAGCAGGATTGCACAAGGTTTTTCCTAGGCGATTCTCTACTTAATCCGATTCTGGTTTCTACTGGGTGTCTTGCTTATGTCCTGCGTCTCGCTTTCCTTAGTTTTCATCGATTCTGCGATCAACGACGCGCAGATTTTAAGCACGATTCCTCTGCCTGAAGCTGAGGTGATTCTGCTAGATGCCGATCGAGACGGGCTGGAACAGATTACCGAAGTGCTGGCTGGACGGCAGGGAATCCAAAACCTGTACATCGTGTCTCAGGGCAGCGCCAACAGTTTTCAGCTTGGATCTGGTTATCTGACGCGATTTAATTTGGAACGCTATGGTTGGCAGCTTCAGGCTTGGGGAGAAGCGTTTGCACCCAATGCCAATATGACGCTATACGGCTGCACTGCATTGGGCGAGCAGGACAAAAACTTCGCGCAGCAGTTGTGTTGGCTGACGGGTGCAAAGGTAACGTTATTGGGACATATGAGTGATAGTTGGATGCTCAAATTACAGCAAAACGGCAGTGATGCTGTGGGTTTGTAGAGTTTCGACTGACGCAGACAGGTCGCTGATCAATTCATTCCTATGGTCCGTTAGCATCACTCTAGTATTTAGGGATTCACGTTATTAGCGTTCATTGCTTCGTCAATCCAACGTTTAAAAATAGGTACAACTTCGTGAATTGAGATTTCCTCGGTTTCTTTCGTTGCCCGTTTCACGACTTCGACTTTGCCCTGCTGAATCGAGCGTCCCGTGACGATTCGGTAAGGAATCCCGACTAGCTCAGAGTCTTTGAATTTAACGCCTGCTCGCTCATCCCGATCGTCTAACAGCGTTTCAATGCCAACTCGGTTTAGCTCGGAGTAAATCACTTCGGCTGCCGAAACTTGATCGGTGTCGTTAACGTTGGGAATCACGACGATGGCTTGATAGGGTGCGATGGCAACCGGCCAGATGATGCCGTCTTTGTCGTAGGATTGCTCCACCGCCGCCTGCGCCAACCGCGAGACGCCAATCCCGTAGCAGCCCATCAGCAATGGCACTTCTTCGCCTTGTTCGTTGGTGTAGGTGGCTCCCAGCGCAACGGAATATCTGGTTCCGAGTTGGAAAATATGCCCAATTTCGATGCCGCGAGCGCTTTGTAAGGTTTGGCTAGGGTCATGAACTGCCCGATCGCCGGCGGTGGCTTTGCGGACATCAATAATCAAACTCGGCAACTCAAACTCTTTGCCCCAGTTAGCCCCGACAACGTGATGCCCCGATTCGTTCGATCCGGTAACGAAGTTTTCTAGCTCAACCGCCGTTTTGTCTACCAGCCGGAGAAATTTGGGCGCAAGAGTTTTGGATGGCTTGATGTGATCATCGCTGAGGTCGGGAGCAATGTAGCCCAATGGCAATGGTTTGGCTGCCCATTCCTGCTGAGCTTCGGCACTGGGAACCGTTAGCCCAATCACGGCACTGCCGCCATAGTTACCCGCCAGTTTCACCAACTCATTTTGCAGTTTTACCTCATTCACATCCTGATCGCCGCGAATGCTGACCAGCACCAGCACACTCATGCCGTTGTCGTAAGTCACCTGATACAGCACGTTTTTGAGGATTTGGGTTGCCGAACATTTGAGAAACTCACAGAGGCTAGCAATCGTGGGCGTGTTGGGGGTGTCGAGCTTTTCGTACTTTTTGAACGACGACTTTTCCAGATCGGGCGGCAGTGAAATCGCTTTTTCGACGTTGGCGGCATATTTGCCATCTTCGGTGTAGAGCACTTCATCTTCGCCTGCGTCCGCCAGCACCATAAATTCCTGAGAGCCAGAGCCACCAATTGCGCCAGAGTCCGCATCGACTGCCCGAAACGCCAGCCCGCAGCGCCGCAGAATGTTGTGATAGGCATCGTGCATTTTGCGGTAGGACTCTTTCATGCCTGCCTCGTCTGCATCGAAGGAGTAGGCATCTTTCATGATGAATTCGCGTCCGCGCATCAAGCCAAACCGAGGGCGAATCTCATCCCGAAACTTGGTTTGAATCTGATACAAATTCAGCGGCAGTTGACGATACGACCGAATCATATCCCGCGCAATCGTGGTAATCACCTCTTCGTGGGTCGGGCCCAAGCCGAGTTCGCGCCCCTGCCGATCGGTGAGGGCAAACATGATGCCTTCCGCTTTGGTGTAGGTTTCCCAGCGTCCCGATTCTTTCCATAGTTCAGAAGGCTGCAACTGAGTCAGCAAGCACTCCTGCGCTCCGGCTGCGTTCATTTCTTCCCGGACAATTTGCGAAATTTTTTGCAACACTCGCCACAAGAAAGGCAAATAGGCATAGACGCCGCTGCCAATTCGCCGCATATAGCCTGCCCGCACGAGCAGCTTGTGACTCGGAATTTCTGCCTCTGCTGGATCTTCCCGCAGTGTGACAAACAGCATTTGAGACAGGCGCATGGTTGGGTTCCCTTTCTTGACTGAGGTTGCTTAACTAAAGTTGGATATTTTAGTCTAAAGCTTAGTCTAGAACATTGTCTTGCTGATCGAGCGTTGGACCCTCTTCGAGAAACGAGCCGCTCAGCAAAAGCACGGTTTCAGGATCGAGTTTGCCTGTAGATTGGATGCCGACAGCGGTTTGAAAGCGGGCAATCGCGGCAGTGAGGGCAGATTCAGAGACGCCCGCCGTTTGCTGGAGATAGCCCAACTGATGCAAATCATCAATCGCTCGGTCAGGGGCAGCGCTGACTTCACTGGGGCGAAAAATCGGCACATACTGGTTGCGCCAAACCCGCTCGAACTGGGTTTGATTCAGGTCATACAGCTTGCCAAACGCAGGATCGGCAATGGTGATAGTGTTTTCGGTCATCGCCAGCAGACTCACCGCATGGGGCGCTTTTCCGGTTTCAGAATAAAGCCAAGTTGCCAGCACGCCGGGGCGGTTGATTCGACGCATTTGCTCCCAGGTTGGAGAAAGCTCGATGCCATTCATGCCAAATCCTTGCGCGGCCACGATCAGTTGCGGCATGGAAGTTCCCAACCGACTCGTACCAGCCAGTTTCGCCACGCTCGATTCGGTGGCGTTGATCCCCCAGCGACGCAGCACATTGGCCAACGCAGCAGGCGCACAGCTACTGTTCGAGGTCTGGCGAAAGATGCCGTTAGGCAACAAATTGTCATTGAGAGAGGCATGAATCGGCGCAAGGAAGTAGGATTCTGCGGCGGTGAAACTGCCTAACCCGATCAGTCCCAACAACACCACTGCGATGATTTGCAGCCGAGCGGTTTTCCAACTCACGACAAAAGCGACGCCACAAAAGCCGAGCAGCAGCACCCGCATGATGGCCCAGGTAATCTGCATTCCATAGATTCGCCATTCCAGCGGCAGAATTTGAAGCTGGGGTAGATGCAGCGCCAACACCAAAAGCGCCAGATATAGCCCCAAAAACGCCACCGATTTCCAATCTTTTCCGGTAAACAGATTATTGGCCGTTGCCCCCTGACGGACTAAAGCGCGCCCCCATCGCATTCCCCAAACCGTTGCCAAAACGCCAAACAGCAGCGTCATTAGAAATTTTAGAATCATGGGCTGTAAACGAATGAGGACATCTTTAGGTTTTCCCAATCTAGTCGATGCAGGCTCGATTGCCGACGAAATTGCTGTTATTAGAAACTGAATCAGTAAGGAGAAGAACCCAATTAAACGGAGGTGAAATTCGGGTTTCGACTACACTCAACCTGCCGTTCGACTACACTCAACCTACCGAAGGCTGACAGTTTGCGCGTTGAGCGGAGCCGAAACGCATCTTACAGTTCATTTTGTCCATGATTTACTTGCATTTACTTAAAATAGAAAGACGCTGATCAGTGACAACGCATCTCAACTTGATCGATCAACGTAACATCGCGGGTGTTTCCTTCGATTTGTTCATTGATTTCCATTACTGTTCCAAGTATGACACTAACCCATTATGACAATCAGACCTTTTCACGTTGCCTTTCCCGTTCAAGATCTTGCCGAAACGCGCCGCTTCTACGAATCGATTCTCGGTTGTACGGTTGGACGCAGTTCCGATCGCTGGATTGACTTCAACCTGTTTGGACACCAAATTACAGCGCACCTCTGTCAGCAACCGCTCGACCATTTGCCCACCAATCCGGTAGACGGCAAGCGGGTTCCGGTGCAGCATTGGGGTGTGATTTTAACGATGCCAGAATGGGAAGAACTCGCGGATGCTTTGAAAGCGCAAGGCGTTGAATTTGTGATTGAACCCTACATTCGCTTCAAAGGCGAAGTCGGCGAACAAGCCACGATGTTTCTGCTCGACCCCAGCGGAAATGCGCTAGAGTTCAAAGCCTTTCAACAGGACGAGGCAATTTTTGCAGTTTGAACCACTGTACTCGACGAAATAAATTTATTGCGACAAAAATCCAGTAATCAGCAGCGGTAGCAGAATGACGGCAGAGATCACTAGAATCAACGTTGCCGCGTCAACTTTAACAATCGGCGGTTTAGATTCTGGCATACACACCTCTAGGAACCGGATACCCTATCACTTTAACCCAACCGTAATTTAGATGAGTTGCGTTTTACTGCGGCTATGATGGGTGTGTTGTCTTTCCTGCCGCTGATGAGCGACTGCGTGAAGTTTGAAGCATACCTGGCAGCAATTTGTGGCGATCAGTCGTTTCAATCGCGTCGCCAAAGCTATATGCCGACTGATTTGCTGGATCGACAGCGGCAGAAGCACAGTCTAATTGAGCAGCCAGATTTTTTTGCGGAGTTTGCAGCTTTTGATCTGAATTTGAACGTCCAGACGGTGCGGAAAGATAGTCCGACGCAGGACTCGGAGCCAGAAAAAGCTGAGCCAGAGAAATCTAAGAAAATTGAGCGCTTGCCAGTTTTGGAAGGTATTCGTAAAGATGCTGCCGAGCACGTGTTGCTGAGTGGAAAAGCCCGGATCAGGCAAATCAACGGCATTAAAGCAACTGCTACTGAGCCAAGCAGAACGAACACTGCGCGGAGAGACTGACACTATTCCGGTTTTGGTGGAACTGCGGGAAAATAAGCCGATTATTAAGTTAATTCAAGATCAGTTTCGGTCTGCTCGACTAAGACTTAACGAGGATCAGATTGATGATTTGTTGCTTGATTCAAAGCTACTGTTGCTGCTGGATGGGGTGAACGAAACTCCATCTGATCAACTGCTGCGAGAATTACATAATTTCCGAGAAAGTAATTCTTCCACTCCAATGATTTTCACAACGCGAGATCTGGGAGTCAGGGGCGATTTGGGCATTGCTAAAAAGCTGGAAATGCAGCCGCTAACTGATTCGCAGATGCAGGAGTTTGTCTGTAGGTATTTACCTGAGCAAGGGGCGGATTTGTTGCGGCAGTTGCAGGATAAGTTGCGAGAACTTTGTGAAACGCCGTTGCTGCTGAAGATGCTGTGTGATGTGTTTAGTCTAGAGCAGCAGATTCCGCAAAATCGAGGTCAGTTATTCCAGACGTTTGCCAAAGAGTACGATCGGCTCAAGCATCCAGCCAGTTTCCTGCCTTCTCCGGGTTTCCTCAACTTTCGGGATGAGCTATTGCAGCACTTAGCTTTTGTGATGATGCAGGCGGATGGCTCGTCAACTGGAATACGCTTGCAAATCGAAAAGCAGCAAGCTGAAAACCTGTTAGAAGCATTTCTCAACCAGCGAGGGGAAACTGATCCTGCCTCTAAGGCCAAGCGATGGTTAGCCGACCTAATCAAATACCATCTGCTGCAACAAGCCGCAAACCCAGAGCAGATTGAATTTCACCATCAATTCATTCAAGAGTATTTCGCCGCTGAATACCTGCTGCACCAGCTAAACAAATTGGATGATCTGGCGCTGAAAAAGCTTTACCTCAACCCGCTCGACTGGACAGAATCGCTGGCGCTGATGTTGGGGATATTTAGACAACGAACAGCAGGCTTTGCGTGTGGTGCGGCTGGCGCTAGAGGTAGATTTGAAACTGGGGGCGAGGCTGGCAGGGGAAGTGAAGCCGCAGTTTCAGAAACAAACCGTTGGATGGGTGATTGAGTTGAATGTTCCTGAATGGCTGAGGCTGGAATTGCTGGGGAGAACGCGATCTGAGGTTGCAGTGAGTAGCCTTGCTCAGGCACTCAACCATGAAAACTTCGATGTTCGATGGCGTGCTGCTGAGGCATTAGGGCAGATTGGCACTGAGCAAGCTGTAAAGGGATTAATTCGCGCTTCTAGGGATGATGCCTTTTTTGTTAGTAACAGAGCTACTCAAGCATTGGAAAATATCGGCACTAAGCAGGCTGTAGAGGGATTAATTCATATTCTTAAAGACAGAAAACATCATGTTCTCTGCAATAGTGCTCTCTCGTTATGGAGAAACAATAGACTTAATCAGAAATAAGAGGCGATCGTGTGGGGCTGCGGGCATTGGTGATCGATCAAGTTTTGTAGGGGAGGGGCGCTCGCAGTCTTCCGTATTTCGATTAAAATGCAGGTAGTTGAAGGCGGGGCTAACCGGGATTCTATGAACGCTCTCACCATTGACCTCAAATCTGTCATTGACTTAACCGACGAGCAGTTTTATCAGCTCTGTCAGCGCAATCGAGAGCTACGGTTTGAGCGCACGGCTCAGGGAGAACTGATCATCATGTCACCTGCTGGAGGCGAAACTGGAAATCGTAACGGGCGACTCACTCAACAGTTATTTAATTGGACTGATAGGGATGCTACTGGCATTGCTTTTGACTCTTCAACTGGCTTTAAGCTACCTAACGGTGCAGATCGCTCTCCCGATGCAGCCTGGCTAACGCTAGAACGCTGGAACACCCTCACGCCTGAACAGCAGGAGCGGTTTATTCCGCTTTGTCCTGATTTTGTCGCAGAGTTATTGTCGCCCAGTGACTCCCTTGCAACAGCCCAAGCCAAGATGCGGGAGTACATTGACAATGGTGCTCGTTTAGGATGGCTTTTAAACCGGAAAGCAAAGCAAGTCGAGGTTTATTGTCCAGGTCAGGCAACCGAAGTTTTACAAGCACCCGAAGCCCTTTCAGGAGAAAACGTGCTTCCTGGCTTTACCTTGAACCTTACCCGGATTTGGTAGCTCAATCCGCAGGGCTGCGGGCAGCAGTGCCCGATCGAATTTGTTTTGAGAGGGGCGATCGATCAAATCGGTGAAGTGCTGGGAGGGCGATCGTGTAGGGCTGCGGGCATTGGTGATCGATCGAGTTTTGTAAGGGTTGGGCGATCGCTGAACTGGCAAGGGCGATCGCATAAAACTTAGGTAGTCGTCCCTGAAAACCACCTCAAAGCAGGAGTGGCAAGGATTTCAAAGTCTCGAAGAGGGTGTAGAATTGCCAGAAGGTAGCGCCAAACTTGCAAAA
>JAAUQT010000091.1 GCA_012033495.1 Cyanobacteria bacterium RM1_2_2
TGCATCCTTCATACTCGGCTCCGCCAAAATCTGCGGCGGTGAGGTTTTGCACTTGCAGGCTGGTTCCCATTGCGCCGTCAAAGACAATTACGGGACGATCAGGATGATGCAGCCGAGTCAGAAAAGAGCTAGTCATATGAACTGGTTTGCTATGGGGGAGAGAGATTGTTTAGAAGAGTAACTCTAGATTATCAAGCTCTTCGTTCTGTGGGCTATCGGATCAAGGGTTGATCAGAGAAGGTGATTTGTGCTTGTCACTGAAAATGAATTGCATGAATCGGTAAATGCGCCATGCGAAAAGTGAATTTCGCTGTTAACTGAGGAAATTAATGGCTTGAACGAATCACCCCAAATTTATCCTTCTCTATTTTAGAGGTCTTGCCAAACACAAACTGAACCCGCTGTTCCCTATTAGCTGGGTTTGCATCTTGGTTAAACTGCCTCATTTTTGCTCAGATAGCTCAGATCTCTAGCTCTTGACCGCCTGCGTAAACCGCAGCATATCAATCCATTGAAACCCAATCAATTCAGGGCTTTTGACTATCACTAAAAAATCATGGACTAAAATTGGACTAAATCTTGAGGGGTATTTTTAGCAATTTGAGAGCGAGTCAAGGCGGAAGCAACGCTCAATTCTGCTAGCTTTTCCCTACCTTAACGCACCTCCACCCAAACGCATTGAACCTAAAATCCGTACTTTTTCCCCTTAGAAATTACGTCAGCTACAGCCAGCTACACCTCAACCTTCCAGAAACAAATCTTCTTTTCCCTTGCCACACAGCTAAGAGTTTAGCCATCTCAAGCTGAGACTCAATCATCTTAAATCAAGTCCTGCTATAAGCAAGTATGTCTCATTTTAAGAGAATCCGTCTTGAAAGTTTGTCTCACAATGAGATTTATCTACCTTAAATTGAGTCTTATATTAAGACTTTTAGTCTCAGGCTAGACTCTTAGCCAGCCAACTCACTGAGTCAGATGTCTCAATTTGAGAATCAAAGCCTAGTAATTAGTCTATTTTTGCAGGTATAAATCTCACTACGAGACTCAATTAAATAGAGAAGGTCTCATGGTGAGACCACCAGCAATAAAAAGTAGGAGGTAAAGCCTGTTGGTATATTTGTACTATAAAAGTTTGCGCCTCGCAATAGGCATAAGTCAAACCACAAAACCGCTAAGATTTCCTTGTTATGTGGCTTAGATGTAGACAAAGGCTCAACCATTGATGTTCATCACTCAGTCTAAATTTGAAGGTAAAGCTACGCTGCACTCATGGAATTCAAATGTACGAAATGCTTCAGATGCTCTTTTCGGCATAGAAATTGCACTGAAAAATTCCACAAATCAGAGGCGAAGTTCTTTTGAACAGAACCCCGCTCATCAAAAAGCTGCGCCTAATCCATCTCGGATTCAGGGGAAGTATACAGGGATTGCTTTTGGTGTTGGAGTACCGGATAACTTCGAGATTAGGCTGAGCTACGCAGGAGGATCAAGATTTACAGGCAAGGCAAAAGTCAGAAACTCTTCTGATCCAAATCTGTTCATCAACACATCTCTCAGCGGTAGAGTCGTTGATGGTTCGCTTCTTTTGACGCAAACTGAAGTGATCAATGGCAACTTACCGCCCGGAACTGCTCCTTGTCTCAGAGAGGGGCGCTTAAAGATTACGGTTTCCAAAGGTAAAATTCTCCTGCGTGGGCCCTGGAAGTCAGATAATCCAGGCTGTGGTTTTTCTAAGATTCGATTGCAGAAGCAGTAAATTTGTACGACATGGCAATTCTCTCAACCTTGACGAAATTCGGTCTATCTTCAGGATTGGCAAAGCCGTCCTGAAGCATTTTTGCTGAAAATCACGTAATTTCTAAAAAACTTACCATCTATCCATTCCCTCAGATTGGCAAAATTCAACTGCGACTAAGCCAACTGAAATTAAACCACCCTCCCCAAGCATTGTTGAAGTAGGGCATTCCTGAATCAGATTTGCCCTACATTTTTGAGCAGTTTTACCGAGTAGACCAAAACCGCAGCCCTGCCAAAGGAAGATTTGGGTTAGGATTAGCGATTACTCAACACATCGTCCAAGCGCATCAAGGCAGATTGTCTGTCAACAGCAGTTTCGGACAAGGGTCAACATTTCAGATCGCGTTACCTCTTCTGTTGCATATTCCATCTTCTGAATCGTTATAATCTTACTTCTCAATTTTTGATTTTCGACTCAACATTACAGAGTTTAGCCATAGTGTTGATGAGCAGCGTTTAATCAGTTGCCATTTTCCAAAAACCGATCCCGGAGCTAAGGTCATAGCAGCCTATTTGAGAGAGCCACTTCCCTTCTCTACAGGTTACAGGCAGTACTCCAGTTGTCATTTTCTAGTCATAATCTCTTGCTAGTTTGGATTTGAAAAGGTGCACTACCCACGCTAATCAGATCAGTAGATGGGCGAAATGATTTGTAGGATGCATTTCGACTCCGCTCAATGCTTGAATGCCTGTGGGCAGGAGGGTTGAGCAGAGTCGAAGCCCGGTCTTTTTGCCCACTTTAATTCTGCTAATTTACTTAGTTTGATTCCATCTATCTGATTAGCGACCTAATCGCTTTAACGCTTAAACTGCTTTTAAGCCAGGAGTCATTAATGAAAGCAACCGTCAGAACAAATTTCCTGCTTGGCTTCGCTCTAGCTGGAGCGTTAAGTACAACCGTCGTTCAAGCTCAAACTGCCATTCGAGATCTACAGCGAACCGCCCCCGGAATCACAGTTAACGGTACAGTCCGCAGCGTGGTCGGCAACGAATTTATTCTCGACGACGGAACCGGACAACTGATCGTAGATGCCGGGCCGCGTTGGTATCGTTCAATCGAGCTATCCGAAGGAGAGCAAATAACAGTCGTGGGTGAATATGACGACTACGATTTTGACGCCTACCAAATTACTCGTGCCAACGGTGAAGTCATCACCATTCGAGACGGGTCGGGCCCACCCCCTTGGGCAGGCGGCAGACGCAATCAACGGTGAAAAACGCCAAACAAGATTAAGCAATTGCTGAATAACCCAAAAGCTCTGCTGGGTGTGGGAATGGCATGAAATGCTTCAGTGCAGTCACTAAATCTAACTCCTTTCCCCTCCAGCTTTCGCCTAAGAGATTAGGGAAATCAGCCTAAAAATCACCATAAGCAAGACTCCAACCATCCCTCAGCTTTCTGCCTGCCTCTGCCCTCGACCTCCAACCCTGAAATGACATCTCTCAGTATTGGCGATCCCGTTCCCTGGTTCATACTTCCCTCGACCTCCAACTCAGCCTATCACTTTGATACAGTCGGCGGGCATTATGTCGTGCTGTTCTTTTTTGGTAGCTCCAAATACTACAAAGCAGCCGTACCGTTGAAAGACTTTTGTGAGCAACAGCAGCGGTTTTCCGCCCTCAAAATTCCCTTCTTTGGCGTCAGCATCGACTCAGACGATACCGCACTCGCAGATTTAGTCAAACAGCCCACCTACTATAAGTTTATATGGGACTTTGAAGCCGAAGCCAGCACCCGGTATGGCGTTTGTCAGATCAAGGGCGAAACCGTCAGCTATCAGCCCATCACATTGGTTTTAGATCCCACCCTGCGCGTCTTTCAAATTTTTTCGATCACCAACCCCTCAGAGCACGTTAATCAGGTGATGGCGTTTCTCGAAACTCTGCCCGCCCCAGAGCCACACCGCATGGCAGACCGACAGGCTCCCGTATTGCTGATTCCCAGAGTGTTTGAGCCAGATTTTTGCCACCATCTCATCCAGCAATTTGAGGCAGACGGCGGCGAAGATTCCGGATTCATGCGAGAACAAGACGGTAAAACAATTGGTGTCACCGACTACAGCTTTAAAAAACGGCGAGATTTTAATTTGGCAGACAAACATCCCGAACTGCTGCCAACCATCAACGATTACCTGATTCAGCGCGTTAAGCCAGAAATTGAGAAAGTCTTCCAATTTAGCATGACCCGCTTCGAGCGCCACATCGTCGCCTGCTACGACAGCAAAACTGGAGGCTTCTTTAACCGTCACCGTGACAACACCACCAGAGGCACAGCCCATCGGCGGTTTGCTATGACCATCAACCTCAACACCGGAGACTACGAAGGCGGCTGTCTTTGGTTTCCCGAATATGGCAGGCAGCTTTTCCGTCCCGACATCGGAGAAGCCGTCATTTTCTCCTGCTCCCTTCTCCACGAAGCCACCCCCGTCACCGCCGGACGCCGATTTGCTCTCCTATCGTTCTTCTACAGCGACGAAGACGCCAAATTACGCGACCAAAACCGCAAGTATTTAGTAGTCCAGCCAACAGCCCAGCCAGCCACAGCCCAACAGCCAACAGCCCCAGAGCAGCCTGGCTCAGCCGCAAGCAAATCAGCAGCTTCTAGCGCAAACCAGTCTGATCAGCCCTCCCCCAAGGCTGCCGTCGGCTTTCAACCCAAATTCCCACAGCAGAAAGGCTTCCAGCCCAAATCTAAAAAAAAACGCTGAATCCATCGATTCAAAAGCCACCCAGACGCATTTTACTGCTGCATCCCAACTTTCCGGCTCAGTTTCGCCATCTTGCCAAAGCCCTCGCTGAACGACCCAATTATCAAGTTGTGTTCGGCACTGCTTGCGAAGAAGGTGAAATTCCCGGCATCCACAAAGCTATTTATAAACCTGCGCGTGAAGTCAGCCTGGATATTCATCCCTACGTCAAACCCTTAGAGCAAGCCGTACTCGAAGGACAAGCCGCCTACCGTATCGCCCACACCCTGCAAGCAGAAGGCTTCATTCCCGATGTGATTTACGGTCATTCGGGCTGGGGGCCAACCCTATTTATGAAAGACCTGTTCCCACAGGCAAAGCTGTTCTGTTACTTCGAGTGGTTTTATCAGGCCCACGGCTCAAACTGCGATTTTGATCCAAACGATCCGCTCAATGCCGATGACGAAGCCCGCATTCGGATCAGAAACGCCGCAATTTTGCTCGATCTCTACGCCTGCGATCAGGGGCTATCCCCAACCGCCTGGCAGCGGCAACAGTTCCCGGCCGAGTTTCATCCCAAGCTGCAAGTCAGACACGACGGCGTTGACACAAACTTCTTCCGTCCTAATCCTGGTGCAAAACTCGTGTTACCCCGCATCGACCTCGATCTCAGCCATGTCGAAGCGCTAATCACCTACGTTGCACGCGGCATGGAACCCTATCGCGGCTTTCCACAATTTATCGAAGCCATTGCCCTCGTACAGCAGCAGCATCCCCACTGTCATGTTGTTATTGTTGGCGAAGATCGCGTTGCTTACGGCTCCCCCCGTCCAGACGGTAAAACTTACAAACAGCACATGCTAGAAACCGTCCCCCTCGACCTGACTCGCGTTCACTTCACCGGCAACATTCCCTATAGCGAACACCTACAGGTGCTGCAAGCTTCCTCCGTGCATGTCTACCTCACCTATCCCTTTGTATTATCTTGGTCATTCATGGAAGCATTATCAACGGGCTGCCTCATCGTCGCTTCCGACACCCCTCCCGTTCGAGAAGTGCTTGAAGACGGAGTCAACGGACTATTCGTAGACTTCTTCTCACCTCAAAGCATTGCCGAGCGCATCATTGAAGCCCTTGATCACCTGCCACAAATGACCAACCTACGGACGCAAGCTAGACAAACCATCTTAGAACGCTACGATCTAAACCAGCTACTACCAGAACACATTAAGTGGCTTAACTCAGAGCTATAGGCAATCAGGAACGCGAGCGAGGCGGTTGAACTACTCGTTGCACCGTGCTCAGCCCCACCTCCGCCAACAGTGCCAACAGCGCCACTGGCACCGCACCCACCAGCAAAATCGCCGTATCATATAACGCAAACCCCCGCACAATAAAAGTGCCCAGCCCACCTGCACCAATAAAAGCCGCCAATGTTGCACTTGCAATCACCTCAACCAGTGCCGTCTTGATGCCAGAAATCACCACTGGTAGCGCCAACGGAATTTCCACCGACCGCAACGTTTGCCCGACGCTCATTCCCATGCCACGAGCCGCTTCCTGCACCATGGGGTCAATGCTGCGAAACGCCACCTCAGTGTTAATCAAAATGGGCGGTATCACCAGCAGCGACAGCGCAATTGCCGCAGACTGAAAGCTCAACCCAAAGTAAGGAATCGCCAGAAACAAAATTGCCAAACTTGGAATCACCCGCAGCGTATTAAACAAATTAATGAACGCTGTAGAAGCCAACCGAGAGCGAGCACTCCACAACCCCAACGGTAAACCAATCAACAGCCCCACACTCAGCGGCACTAACACCAACAGGCAATGTTCTTGCAGCGCACCTTGTAGCTCATCCAGGTTACTGACGGCATACTCATATGCCCGATTCAAAACATCCATGCGTTCAACAAATTCAGGACAAACACCTTAAGCAACATCTTCAAATTTATATCCCACCCCAATCACGGTTTTGACAAAAGTAGGATTCGCCGGATCAAGTTCAATTTTCTTACGCAATCGAGCCACATGCGTATCCACAACCCGCTCGTCGCCAAAAAAATCGCTGCCCCACAGCCGCTCAATGAGCTGCGCCCGATTCCAAACCCGTCCTGGATAACTCATAAACGTCGTCAGCAAATCAAACTCCAGCGTCGTCAGATCCAGCGTCTCCATATTCCCTGCCTCCTTGCGATGCGCCACCCGCTGATCCACATCCACCACAAAATGCGGCGTTTGGTAAGTCCGCGTTTCTCCGCCTTGCCGCAGAGTCCGCCGCAACAGCGCCCGCACCCGTGCCACCAGTTCTCGCGGGCTGAACGGCTTCACCATGTAATCATCCGCACCAGTAGACAGCCCAATAATCCGATCTAACTCCTCTCCTTTGGCAGTCAGCATCAAAATATAAGGATCTTTGCTACCCGGTTTTTGGCGAATCCGCGCACAGACCTCCAGCCCATCCAAGCCAGGAATCATTAGATCCAAAACAATCAGATCTGGCTGTTGTTCCTGAAAAATTTGCAGTGCCGTCAAGCCATCTCGACACACACGGCAAGTAAACCCCTCTTTCTCCAAGTAAAGCTGAATCAGTTGAGCAATTTCAGCTTCATCTTCCACAATCAGGATATTCATCGAGTCAACCCTTACAGAACATTGCCACAGTGCACAGCAGAAACTCATGTCTATGGTAGATCACCCTTTCGCCAGAGAGGACTCCTCAAGGAAGGACGACCATGTACACATAATTTTGCTTTGAAACTTAAACCCTCCTTGATCTCCCTTAATTCCCTTACCTCGCCGGAAACCGCTTCGCATCGGTATGGGGTCTGAGATAAACATTCATGATCCGCTTCACCTATTGAGCTTAGGTTTGTAGTCCCGATCCCAATGTGATAGGCTATCTGCGATCAAAACTTGGGCAAGGGTCAAGGTAAGCAATCATGGCAAAACTGCGAGTTGGGGCACTATTTGGCGGTTGTTCAGGCGAGCATGAAGTTTCGATTCGTTCGGCTCAAGCCATCACCCATGCCCTCTCAACAGATGCCAATGCTGATAAGTATGAGGTGATTCCGTTTTACATCCACAAAACTGGGCAGTGGCAAACAGGCGAACTAGCTCAATCCGTTTTGAATTCGGGGCTTCCCCTGACAAACGATGCCCCGCAGTCTTCTTTGTGGACGTTTCCGCCAGAAGTGTCGGACGTTGATGTGTGGTTCCCGATGCTGCACGGCCCCAATGGAGAAGATGGCACAATTCAAGGCTTGCTGACGTTAATGCAAAAGCCGTTTGTGGGCTGTGGGGTATTGGCTTCGGCGCTGGGTATGGATAAGCTGGCGATGAAAACGGCATTTGCACAGGCAGGGCTGCCTCAAGTCAAGTATTTGGCAGTGACACGCAGCGAGGTGTGGTCGAATCCCTGCGTTTTTCCGAAACTATGTAACCACATTGAAGCTGAATTAGGCTATCCCTGTTTCGTGAAGCCAGCCAATCTCGGCTCTTCCGTGGGCATTGCCAAAGCCCGGACTCGTTCTGAGCTAGAAGCTGCCCTAGATACTGCCGCTAGCTATGACCGACGGTTAATCGTCGAAGCAGGTGTGACGGCGCGTGAAGTGGAATGTGCCGTGTTGGGAAACGATCAGCCCAAAGCTTCGGTGGTGGGAGAAATCACCTTTACCAGCGATTTTTATGACTATGAGACAAAATACACGGCGGGTCAAGCAGATCTATTGATTCCGGCTTCCCTTCCGGCTAATGTGGTTCAGCGCATTCAAACGATGGCAGTGGAGGCTTTCCTAGCCATTGATGCGGCTGGCATCTCTCGCGTTGATTTCTTTTATGTCGAAGCAACCGACGAGATTCTGATTAATGAAATCAACACGCTGCCTGGTTTCACAGCCACTAGCATGTATCCTGTACTCTGGGAAGCCAGCGGTGTCTCCTTTGCTGAATTGGTGGATCAGTTGGTGCAGTTGGCACAAGAACGCGCCCCATCGCGAATCACCAGTTAAAGCGGATCGCTAGTCACTTTTTCGCTGAAAGCATAGAATAAATTGAAGGTGATGGATCAAAGAGTGTGAGTGAGTGGCGTCTAGCGTTCTTCAGTTCTGAGAAGATGGTGCTAGCATAATTAAAAATTAGAATCGCCTCTTGCCATTTACGCATAGGGTTCAACTAATTATGGGCAGGCAACCTACTGTCCGCCAAGCGAGTTGTCGATCTCAGCATGATGATGGTTCTCAGCTAAAGCAAGCCTCATGCCAAAATTTGGATCAACGACGTAAAAGCTCTCGCTCGAAACGGCGTTCATCTTTGCAGGTTGAACCCAAGCAGCGAATTGGGCTAATCCTGTGGCTGCTTCAACGCTATACAAGCTTCATTTGGTTAGCTGCCCTATCCATTCTGATTGGTAGTGCGACGGCTGCCATCACGACCATCCTAGATCCGGATGCTTCCATTTCCCATTTCCCATCTCACGGTGCATCTCCCCACAGCATCTCTACAGTTTCTCCACCCGCTCCATCAACCGAAGCACCTTTACCAGGTGTCTCTGCGGCAACTGAAAAACCCGAACGCTCTTCCGGCAGTTCTGGTCACTCACCTCAGTTTTCCAGGCGAAAACAGCCTCAACCAGCAGCCTCTGCTTCTCCTCAACCAGCAGCCTCTGCTTCTCCTCAATCAGCAGTTGGGGCAATTGCCCTGAGTTGTACGGTTGGATGCTTCTTGCTCTCTCAAGGGTTGAGGTCAAAACCCACTGCCAAGCGGCGTATTGTATCCGAAACTCGTCGATCGGCACTCAAGCAAACTCAGCCCTCGCCTCAGCAGGATCAGCAAATTGAGGCGACAAATTCAGCCGAAACGCCATACGCTGAAATCGTCACTTCTGACTCTGTGCAGCCCCATCCCCCCAACGGAACTTCCATCAGCTTTGACCTGGGTGTATCCAGTCCTCAAGCGGCTGAAGATATATCTCCAGAGGCGATCCTCTCAACCGCTATGCCAACAGATACACCGCCAATCCAGGTCGAAGTGACGGTGCTGCCTGCCAACCAAAGCCACCCGCTCGATTGGAATGAACCCAGCTTGGCAGATAGCTTAGACCTGCGGCAGCGTCGTCCTTTGTCGTACTGGCTATAGGTCGCCAACCAATTCAGCAAACCGCATTGCCAATTCGGACAAGCAAATTCGCTTTAACTGGTTCTAGTTTTTTAACCACCTATGGGGTTCTTGTTACCTACAGGGACTGATCTCTACTGCCGAGAGTCGCCGTAAGTATTGTCATCACTGGTGCTAGGAGATGAATTGTAAAGGGCATCTAGCCGTTCGCGAGCATCCTCGACAGTGATGGAGCGCATGACTAAAAAAGGTTCATCTACCACATTTCCATCCTCATCAAGCAATTCGGGGTGAGGCACCCGTCTCCGCCTAGAGGAGGTGAACTGAGAAGAATTTGCCTCCGGGGAAAATTGCCCCCGATTCCCGTAAGAGCGTTGGGATTCCATCCCTAGCATCATCAGGTTCCGAATGAGATTACCAACAGCTACAAAAGCCAGCGTTGTGAAAACGAGAATATAAAGTAAGTGCAACATATGCGCTCCTGGAAACCGATAGCCTGTAGATCGAATCGATCAAACCGATGGAGACCGAACTTAAAGTAGAGAGGTACTGAAATAATAACTTTATTTAACCATTCTCAGATCGGCTAGCGACTTTGGACAGGTTTGCAACAAATTCTTAAAATTAGTCCCGCAGTGGTTCAGAAGATTCAGGGTTCTCGGTTGTTACTGCTTGAGAATTTTCCATCCGAAACCTCATCCCAACTTGCCAGCATTCGGTCACTAACTGATGCCAGGTAAACAACACTGCTGTATCAACCCCGACCTGACCGTCAGTGGCTTGAAAAAGCAGTTGAGCCGTGTTCACCTCTTGTTGGGACTGCTTCACGCGCTCCAATAGTTTGGCTTGTTGCTCCTGACTCAAAAAATTGATCCGATGGTCTTCCAGCATCGTTTGAGAACGGCCAAACCAGTGCTGAAAATCCTCTAGCAAGGGTTGCAACAGCGTTTTCAGAAAATTGGAATCGGGCAGATAGGGAGAATTCGACATCTTAATACTGAATTTATTCGAGGATTCAAAGGTCTAGCTACAAATAGCTTAACGCACTTTACGTTTTGTAACAATTCCTTCAAGATTTTCAGAAACTCAAGCGGCAACTGGTTTGAAGGCATGGCGCTACTGTTAAGAATCAATCTGCCACACTGCGTCTTGGCTTGATCAAATCTCGATTAAGATCTCGATAAGATAGAGGCTAGAACCTATTTTTGGCTCATCTGCCGTTTACTAGCCGTTCATTAACTGTCGTTCATCAGTCCATCAACTCATGGTCAAGTCAGACGCACCGTTCAACGTGGAGCAACCTGCGAAAATTTATCTGCCGCGCACCAGCGAATCGGAAACCTTAAAAAAAATCCGTCACACGACCTCTCATGTAATGGCAATGGCCGTGCAGAAGCTGTTTCCCAAAGCGCAGGTGACAATTGGCCCGTGGATTGAAAACGGCTTCTACTATGACTTTGACAGCCCTGATCCGTTCACTGAGAAGGATCTCAAAGCCATCAAAAGAGATGGTGAAAATCATCAAACGTAAGCTGCCTGTGATCCGGGAAGAAGTCAGCCGCGACGAGGCAGAAAAACGTATCCAGGCGATCAAAGAGCATTACAAGCTGGAAATTTTGGCAGAGATTGAAGAGCCAATCACCATTTATCATCTCGGCGAAGAATGGTGGGATCTGTGCGCGGGCCCGCACGTCGAAAACACGATTGATTTGAACCCTGACGCGATTGAGCTAGAAAGCGTAGCCGGAGCCTACTGGCGCGGTGACGAAACCAAAGCCCAACTTCAGCGCATCTACGGTACAGCCTGGGAAACGCCTGAACAGCTAGCTGAGTACAAACGCCGCAAAGAAGAAGCGCTGCGCCGCGATCACCGTAAGTTAGGCAAAGAGTTAGGGCTGTTTATTTTCACCGATCCAGTCGGGCCCGGTTTGCCGCTGTGGACTCCTAAAGGTACGGTACTGCGCTCAACGCTGGAAGATTTCCTGAAGCAAGAGCAAATGCGACGCGGCTATCAGCAGGTCGTGACACCGCACATCGGGCGGATTGACTTGTTCAAAACATCGGGTCACTGGCAGAAATATAAAGAAGACATGTTTCCGATGATGGCAGACGACGAAGCAGAACGGACAGCAGAGCAAGGCTTTGTGCTGAAGCCAATGAATTGTCCGTTTCATATCCAAATTTATAAAAGCGAATTGCGCTCTTACCGTCAGTTGCCGATGCGCTTGGCTGAATTTGGTACGGTCTATCGCTATGAGCAATCTGGCGAACTAGGCGGCTTGACGCGAGTACGCGGCTTTACAGTCGATGACTCTCATTTGTTTGTAACGCCCGAACAGTTGGATGATGAGTTTCTGAAAGTGGTGGATTTAATTCGGTTTGTCTTCCAAAGTTTGCAGCTTAAAAACTTCCGGGCCCGCCTCAGCTTCCGCGATCCAGCCTTAGATAAATACATTGGCTCCGATGAAGTTTGGAACAAGGCTGAAGGCGCAATCCGTCGAGCCGTGGAAACTCTAGAGATGGAGCACTTTGAGGGCATTGGCGAAGCAGCCTTCTACGGCCCTAAACTCGACTTCATCTTCCAAGATGCGCTCGATCGGGAGTGGCAGTTGGGTACGGTGCAGGTAGATTACAACTTGCCAGAACGGTTCGATTTGGAATATGTGGCAGAAGACGGCAGCCGTCAGCGTCCGGTGATGATCCATCGGGCCCCGTTTGGCTCGCTGGAACGCCTGATCGGAATCTTGATCGAAGAATATGCCGGCGACTTCCCACTCTGGCTGGCTCCGATCCAAATTCGCTTGCTGCCCGTCACCGACGAAACTCTACCCTTTGTGCGGCAAACCGTGGCTCAGATGCAGGCGGCAGGCATCCGGGCAGAGCTAGACACCAGCGGCGAACGCTTGGGCAAAATGATCCGCAATGCCGAGAAGGAAAAAATTCCGGTGATGGCAGTTGTGGGGGCAAAAGAGCTAGAAGCCAACGCCCTCAGCATTCGGACGCGGGCATCGGGCGAGTTGGGCAGCATCGCCGTCAGCGAAGTGATCGAGCGGCTCAAAACCGCCATTACCGAATACGGCGTGTTTTAAGGCTAGGACTGACGCAGAAGCGATCCCCCAACCCCCTTAAAAAGGGGGCTTTAGGCAGAAGCGATCCCCCAACCCTGCGGGAAGCAGCTTCGCGTTACAAAAAGGGAGCTTTAGAAGGTCACTCCTTGAAAAGGGGTTAGGGAAGATTGAGATTTCAAGCTGCAAGGGCGTCAGTCCTAAAGGCGTGTCTTGATATGGAGAGACTTTCGTAAGGGCAGGTTTAGCGAGGAGATAATCAAGAGATCATCAGCTTTCGCAGAGCCTTTGGCAAAACCTGCCCCAACCCAGCCGCTTGCCTGCGAAATCTTCTGTCGGCTTTCAAACTCCGGTAGACTGATAAACAGTTATTCCGCCTGCTAGCATGGGTCGCACCCCTACCCTAAAGTTTGATCGCGGCACGTTGATTTTGCATCCGCCGCCCAGAGGTAAAGCCTGGGTTGATTTTGCGACGTGGGATGATCGAGTCGAGCGGTTTCGGATTCCGGCGATCCAGTATCGCGCTCTGACCCAAACCTTGCAGCAGGAAGGCACCCTTCTCAAAGATGAAGCCAGCGATTTTGCGGCGGTAGATCTAGATGCCCGTCTAGAGCGTGTACCCTACCCGCATCAGCAAGAAGCCCTGCAAGCGTGGCAGTTTGGCGGACGGCGCGGGGTTGTCGTGCTGCCAACGGCCGCCGGGAAAACCTACCTGGCCCAAATGGCGATGCAGGTGGCTTCGTGCAGTACGTTGATCACCGTGCCGACGCTGGATTTGATGCATCAGTGGTATGCCCATCTGCGGGCAGCTTTCCCGGATGCGGAAGTGGGGCTGTTGGGCGGCGGCTCCCGCGATCGAACGCCGATTTTGGTTGCCACTTACGACAGTGCGGCGATCCATGCCGAATCGTTGGGCAATCGCTACGCGCTGCTGATTTGCGACGAGTGCCACCATTTGCCGAGCGATTTTAATCGAGTCATTGCTGAGTATACGATTGCGCCCTATCGCCTCGGACTCACCGCCACACCCGACCGCTCAGATGGTAGACACATAGATTTGGATACCTTGCTGGGTGCAGTGGTGTATCGCCGCACGGCAGAAGAGTTGGCCGGTCAGGCGTTGGCGCATCACGAAATTGTGCCGATTCGGGTGAAGCTGTCGCAACAGGAACGAGAACGCTATGATGCCTTGATCGAAACGCGGGATAGCTTCCTCAAACAGTCCAACATTTGGTTAGGCACGCTGCAAGGCTGGCAGCGGTTTGTGCAGGCCAGCGCTCAGTCAAAAGCCGGACGTAGAGCCATGCTCGCCCATCGGGAAGCCCGTTCCATTGCCCTGGGCACAGAAGGCAAACTGCGGATTCTTGCCGATTTGCTCGCCCAACATTACCCCGAACAAACGCTGATTTTCACCAACGACAACGCCACGGTTTACCGAATTTCGCAGGATTTTTTGATTCCGGCCATCACCCACCAAACGCCCGTCAAAGAACGCCACGCCATCTTGCAAAACTTCCGGGAAGGACACTACAAAGCGCTGGTTGCCTCCCATGTGCTAAATGAAGGCGTGGATGTGCCAGAAGCCAGCGTCGCCATTTTGCTATCGGGGACAGGTTCCGCCCGCGAATACATCCAGCGATTGGGGCGGGTGCTACGCAAAGGCAGCAGCGAAAAATATGCTCTGCTCTACGAAGTCGTTGCCGAAGAAACCACCGAAGAAGGCGTTTCGCGTCGCCGTCGGCAAACTCCCAAACCCTCACCCACTCAACAGCTTGAACTCGCCTCCACACGACCCTATGAAGTGGCAAAAGTTCCACGGGCGGCTGAGCAGGGCGGAAAGTGGGGATCTAATCCAGATTGAACCCCTCATCGGCTAGAGGCAGCTTGCAACAGCTTGCGGCAGAATGTTGAGGTCAGTTGTCGGTTTTGGGCGCAACTGGTACGGTTGAGAAACTAGATTTGCTTGCTCCACCCTCATTGCACCTTGATCGCTGAAGGCTCACCCATGACAGAAGTAACTCAGATTCGCCCAGTTACAACGGCCCAAACGCTGCAAATTCACTATCAGGTAGCAATGCCTGAACCAGCCTCACATTTGTTTGAAGTGACGCTGCAAATCAAAGGGTGGAACGCGACAACATTAGACCTAAAAATGCCCGTTTGGACGCCCGGCTCCTATTTGGTACGCGAGTATGCGCGGCATGTGCAGGATTTTCAGGTGGTGTCGCCTAACCTGTCGTCTGCGCTCGATTCGCAGAAAATCAGCAAAAATCACTGGCAGGTTGCTACAGAAAGTTACTCAGAAATTACAATCTTCTATCGCGTTTTTGCCAACGAGTTGACAGTACGCACCAACCATCTAGACAGCAGCCACGGCTTTTTCAACGGCGCAGCGCTATTTTTCTACATTCCCGGTTTTGAGGCAGAGCCGATCCGCGTCACCATTCAACCGCCGCAAAACTGGCAGATCGCCACCCCGCTGCCTGCCGCCGACTCGCCCAACACCTTTGTTGCCGCCGACTTCGATACGCTGGTAGACTCGCCGTTCGAGATTGGGCAACATCGGCTCTATGACTTTGAAGTGCTGGGAAAGCCGCATCAATTGGCGATTTGGGGACAGGGAAACGCCGATCCAGAGCGGATTATTGCGGACACCCAAAAAATTATCCAAACCGAAGCCAAGTTATTTGGTGGACTCCCTTACGATCGCTATCTGTTTTTGCTGCATCTGACGGCTCAAAGCTTTGGCGGCTTAGAACACAAAAATGCTTGCTCGCTGATTTATCCGCGCTTTGGCTTCCAGAGTGAGGAGCAATATCATCGCTTTATGCAGTTAGTAGCGCACGAATTCTTTCACCTCTGGAACGTGAAGCGGATTCGCCCCAAAGCGCTAGAAGTGTTTGACTACGAGGGGGAAAACTACACGCCCTCGCTCTGGTTTAGCGAAGGAACCACCAGCTACTATGACGTGATGTTGCCATTGCGAGCCGGCATTTACGACGCCAAAACTTGCCTCAAACTGCTCAGCAAAGAAATCACCCGATTCCTCACCACTCCCGGACGGCGAGTGCAGCCGCTTGCCGAATCCAGTTTTGATGCCTGGATCAAGCTCTATCGCCGCGATGCGAACAGCGACAATAGCCAGATTTCCTATTACCTCAAAGGCGAAATGGTGGCGCTGCTGCTAGATTTGCTGATTCGAGCCAAATCTGGCAATCAACGATCGCTGGATGATGTGCTGCGCAAGCTGTGGCAGGAATTTGGACAACCCGAAATTGGCTTTACGCCCGAACAATTGCAGGCGGTGATTGAATCGGTAGCAGAAGCAGATCTCTCCAACTTCTTCCATCGCTGCCTCCACACCACCGCAGAACTACCCCTAGAAGAATTTCTGGAACCCTTCGGACTCAAAATTGCGCCAGAGAACACCACCGAACTACCGCCATTCCTGGGATTAACAGTCACTGCCGACAACAGCCGAGAAGTGATTCGGTTTGTCGAGTCGGGTTCGCCTGCTCAAATTGCCGGAATTGATCCAGACGATGAACTGCTCGCCATTGATGGCTTTCGCGTCAAAGCCAGCCAACTCAACGATCGCCTCAAACACTACCGCCCAGGCGACACAATTTCTCTGACCCTCTTTCGCCAAGACGAACTCCGCACCTGTCTCGTTACCCTCGCCGCGCCGCGCCCCAAACAATTTTCGATTGTTTCAGTAGAGCAGCCCTCTGACACCCAGCAAAGCAACTTTCAGGGATGGCTCGGCGACTCGCTCATTGTCCTCCTTTAGTCTGCCTCCTTCTGCCTCCTGCTTCTGCCCTCTGCCTACCCTTCCACCCTCTGCCAAGCCAGTTTTGCCGCTCCGACCATGCCTGCCTGATTCCCCAACTCGGCTTTCAGGATTTTTAGCCCAGTGCGAGAGCTAGGCAGAACCCGCCGTTCCAATTCTGCCCACAGGCTTGGAAAGAAAAATTCGCTGCTGGCGCTCACTCCGCCACCCATCACAATTGCTTCTGGAGTAAGCACGTAAACCAAGCTGGCAATTCCGGCTCCCAGATCCCGACCATAGGCTTGCCAAAATGCCAGGGCTTCTGGATCGCCTGCTTGAGCGCGAGCGCCCAACTCATCAGGTTCGAGTCCGGTTCGACGGCGAATTGCCTGCACGGAAGCGTACTGTTCGAGAGAGCCATTGTTGCCGCTGTTGCATTTGGGGCCATCGGGGTTGAGGGTGATTAAGCCTAACTCTCCGGCAGTACCTTCATGCCCGACAAACAGCTTGCCATCTAGAATAATTGCGCCGCCCACACCCGTACCCAGCGTTAGTAAAATCAGGTGACGAAACAAGCGTCCGGCTCCTAGCCAATATTCACCCATTCCGGCACAGTTGGCATCGTTAGCCAAAATCGTGGGTTTACCAGTTTTGGTTTCCAGCCAGTCAGCTAAAGGGATATTGTGCCAGCCTGATAGATTGATGGCCACGCGAGCAATCCGTCCGGTCGCATCGGCGGGGCCAGGTGTGCCGACGCCAATCGCAACAGCTTGGTGATTGGGATCAAGTTGCTGGATGGCAGCCACCATTGCCGCAAGCACAGCTTCGGGGTAGGCCGGTTGAGGCGTCGGAACGGTGAGGGCACTGAGGCAAGTTCCTTTCTCGTCAAATAGCCCTAGCTTCATAGCACTGCCGCCTAAATCAATGCCAATCACGGTTTCAATGGTAAGCGCAGCTTTTGTAACGCCTGCCGCCTGAATGGTCATATCAGATTGCCCTCCTTGCCAGCATTTGGAGGCTCATTATACGATCAGCCTGTTCTGCGCGATATAATCCTCGCAGAGCAAGCATTTTAAGATTCTTTATTCAACGCTGACAACGCATGGCTTTAAGGGCGGTTCTGTTCGACTTTAACGGCGTAATTATCAATGATGAGCCGCTGCACCAAAAGCTGATCGAGCAACTTTTGATTGAAGAAAATTTGCGTCCCAAACCAGAAGAGTTTCGAGCCATTTGTCTAGGACGCAGCGATCGAGCTTGCATCACGGAATTGTTGGCTAGCCGGGGACGAGTCGTTTCCGCTGACTACGTGGAAGGGTTGATTGCTCGAAAATCGCGGGCGTATGTTGAGCAGTTAGCCGCGATCGAAAAACTACCCTCCTATCCAGGCTTAACAGATCTAATTTTTCAAATTCGGGCGGCTCAGTTGCCGATGGCGGTTGTCAGTGGAGCTGTTCGCGGCGAAATTGAACTGGTACTGGAACGCCTAGAATTAGCACCCCACTTCTCAGTCATTGTGGCTGGCAACGAGATTACCAACAGCAAACCCGATCCTGAAGGCTATCTAACAGGCGTAGAGCGGCTGAATCAACACTATCCGGATCTCCACCTCAAACCCGAAGAATGTTTAGCCATTGAGGATACACCTGCCGGAATTCAAGCTGCCAAAGCCGCCGGAATGCAGGTCGTTGGCGTAGCAAACTCCTATCCATTTCATATGATGCAGCGTCAGTCAAATTGGGCAGTTGATTACTTATCGGATTTGGAGCTTGATCGAGTCAAACAAATTTTTGCTGGAGAAAAGCTTGGCTTCCGCGAAATTGAGGCTTAGATAGGGCAGAGGACAGCAGAAATTTCTTCCCCTTGCCCTTGAGCCTGAACTAAGCCGCTATCAAATAGCTGCTCTGGGAAGATGGCTCTGCCTTGTCAAATCAGTGTAGCGCCAGCTATTCGCAAAAAGCGGAAGGGCAGGGCGTTAGCCTCTTTACCTTTATGTACGGATGACGCGCCCTAGGTTGTCGAACCCAAAATCTAGCGATAGTGATGCTGATTCTTAAATTCAAGGGTGCGCATCACCGCTGACTAGCTTCCAAGTTTGCTCAGTTGTTTCATCTGCGGGAAAGAGCGATTCAATCCGCAATTCTTGAAGCGTGATGTCATAGGGGGTGCCTAAAGTGGCGATCGTTGAGAAAAATCGCCACTCCAAATGATCACGCTTGAAATGGGTCGTCAGCAGTAATGCATTTAGCGGCGATCGATCTGAGGTCTGCCAAAGCTCAGCCACACCTGGATAGTTAATTAACTCATTGAGCAACTGGTTAGATTGTTCATTCTCCCCTTCTGCCATTGCTTCCCGATGTACCCGTTGCAGCAAAAAAACTGCCATCTTTTCCCAGTTGACCATAAACGGACGCAGCCCTTGGGGATGAAAAACGACGCGCATTAAATTGATTTTGCCATCTTGACAAAACTGATTTTGAAGTTCGGTTGGATCAATGAAAGTGGTGAGGAGTCGAGTAGCAGCATTATTAGATAACAGCAGATTCCAGTAGCGATCGATCACAACCGCTGGGTAGGGTTCCTGTTGCCGCAGCATAAAATCTAGCGCTTTGCGAACTGAAGTCATTTCAGGAGCCGACAAGTCAGTTTCAGCATGAATTGGGGCAAATCCTGCCGCACTCAGCATCAAGTTTTGCTGTCTGAGTGGAATTTCCAAAACGGTCGCCAGGTGCAGCACCATTTCTCGACTAGGTTTGGCGCGTCCCGACTCGAGAAAACTAATGTGGCGTTGGGAGACTTGACTGGTTACAGCTAAATCAAGCTGGCTGAAACTACGCTGGTTGCGCCATTGCCTGAGAAGCGTGCTGAACGAATCAGCTTGACGGTTGGCCGCAATAGAGGGTTGTCGCATGGCAAAACAAAGGGAAATAAATCTGATTACCTGACAGGTAATTGCAACCATTATCTCCCTCTGCCACGATCAGAGCATATTCATTGAGGTAGAAAACGATGCTGAAGTCAACTACTGTTCCAGTCAAACGTTCACTGAGTTCCATGAAATATCTGTATTTGCTGCTAACAATCATAGGGGCGATCGTCCCCTGGTTCTGGCTGCTGCAAGAGCCAACGGTTCTGGTTTCTCCCACTCTATTTCTGCAACGAGCCTTTGAAAATAATGTTGCTGCTGCGTTGACAAATGATCTGTTAATCTCGGAAGCTGTTTGCTTTTGCTTTGTTTGGATGGGATTGAAACGCCTGAAGGTTTCTCGCTGGTGGATAATCTTGTACATTGGACTGGGCTTAGGTGTAGGTCTTTCTTGTGCTTTGCCGTTCTTTTTGTATCGTCAAGAGCAGATTCTCGAACAAAATTCATGAGTCTGCAAAGCTTCAAATCAGTATTTTGGGGGAAATAATGAATAGAGATGACTTAGCTTTTTATGTCCAGTTTCAAGTAAAACCAGAATGCGTTCAAGAGTGGAAAAATGCAGTGGTGAATGTGATTAACCACATGTCAAAGGAAGATACGTTTGTGACATGCTATATGCATCAGGATGTTCAAGATGCTAATCGATTTACTCTATATGAATGATGGCGTGAACCATCAGTGGAAGCGTTCATCCAGAATCAGTTGGAAGCCAAGAGCTACCGAAAGGCGTATGAAGAAAAGCTGCCATCTCTGCTTGAGTATTCAAGGACAGCCTCAGTTCTAAGCTACATTGAAGAATGGCACCAGGCGCAATGATCACCTCAAAACAACAATAGAGAAGACAGGGTGCAAGGACTCAGATCTGATTGGGCTTGCACCTTGGGCTTGCACCGCTGATACACATGTTGCGCTCACTGATTTGATACCACAAGCTATCACCACAAATTTCATAGGAGCACTCCTTTGCCAGGCTATAAGATTCGATCGGCTCAAATTGAGGATTTAGTCACACTAGCTGAGATCGAACGAGGCGCAGCCACCTTGTTTGGCAAGACATCTTACACGTTTCTAGTTGACGCTGAACCTCTCTCGTTGAATTTCGTCACCCAACAGTTTCGAGCAGGACAGGTGTGGATTGCTGTCAACGATTATGATCAACCTGTGGGGTATGCGATCGCGCAGGATATTGATGGCAACGCTTATCTACAGCAAATCGATGTACATCCAACTTATGGACGTAGAGGCATTGGACGCGAGCTTGTTGAGACCGTTTGTGTTTGGGCAAAACGCCAGAACTATCACAAAATCATGTTATCGACCTTCCGTGACATTGAGTGGAACGCACCATTCTACACAAAACTTGGGTTTCCAGCAATTCTAAATTCAAAACTAAGGGGAATTAGCCGTTTGAGCAGGTGGAGGGCCGCAGAGCATAAAATCCAGCAGGTGCTGCCAACTTTCAAACCAGAGGTATTGGGTCAGCGCCAGAATATCTT
>JAAUQT010000092.1 GCA_012033495.1 Cyanobacteria bacterium RM1_2_2
GTTCCCTCCTTTCTAAGGAGGGTTAGGGAGGATCAAGTCTTGAAGCCCGTTTCAGCCTCTTCAAATTCATTTACAAATAGTCTCTTACTCTCTTCTAATTGCTTCGGATTGCTAATTATTCCTTGAGGCAGAAGGGAAGCAAGATTGAGATTGATACCATAGGTGTGTCACTGATACGGTTATCAAAAAACGGAGTGAAATTATGAATATCATCGCGTGGTTACTGTTAGGTTTGTTAGCTGGTGCAATTGCTAAAGCAATCTATCCCGGTCATCAGGGTGGCGGAATTCTAGCTACGATCGTGCTTGGTGTGATTGGTGCTTTTGTGGGTGGTAGTCTGTATGCGTTATTAACAACAGGCACATTGCAACTAGCGGCATCAGGTTTGAGCATTCCTGGTCTAATTGTTGCAGTGCTAGGTGCGATGGTTGCTATCTTCATCTGGGGTTTGATGACTCGCAGTAGCAGTGTATAAATAACCTGAACTAAGACGATGCTGCTTGTATTTATCTCAACCAAATATTGACAAAACTGAGAAGTAAAACTCGAAGTGAAACTCAATGTTTAAACTCCTTCAAATTCAGATTTGAGGGAGTTTTTGCCATTCTGGAAGAGATTGAACGGCTCAAGCTTGTAGTTGTAATTTGGGTCGTTGAGATTCTATACCGACTGAATGCTGAGAACTTATCCTTTGAAGTGTAGCAAAGTAAACTTTTCTAAGAAAGCTTCCTTAAGATAGATGTCATCTATTTGACACCTGCAATACTCTTAGTGCTTAGCGTCTCAACACGCTGCTTGGCATCTCGTTTGTGCTTCGATTGGAGATTGCCGAGTGGAGCAACTTGCCTACAGGGCAATCGCACAATTTACTTCTACTTAATTTGATTCAAGAAGGACTAAGGGTTAACTATGGTTTCTACACCTCCGTCTCAATTTTCGCCCGAACAAAGCAAAATTGATAACGCCAATCTTGAGATCGAACAGCTTGGTGAGGCAGTAGCCGAAAACGTTGAAGTCGAAATTGATTTAGAGTTTCTGTTTACGCGCGATATCGAATTTCGGCAGGAGACACTTTACTTTATAGTAGTTGATCGCTTTCAAGACGGCGACCCCGATAACAGTGAAGGCCCCAACCCCGAATTGTATGATCCTACGGCTCAAGATTGGGGTAAATATTGGGGTGGTGACTTGCAGGGCATCATCGATAAGCTCGACTATTTGCAAGGTTTGGGTGTAACAGCACTGTGGCTCACACCGCTGTTTGAGCAGGTTGAAGATTTGTTTGTGGGCAACGCGGCTATTCACGGATATTGGACAAAAGACTTCAAGCGCATCAATCCCCGCTTTTTGGCGGCAGGCGAAAATCCTTCACTCAACCAAACTCAAGAGACGCGGAACACCACCTTCGATCGACTGGTCGAAGAATTGCACAAGCGCAAGATGAAGTTGATTTTGGATATTGTGTGTAATCACAGCAATCCAGATTTCAGTGGACGCAAAGGTGAACTTTATGATGATGGCGTGAAGATTGCTGACTTTAATAATGATGAACATAACTGGTATCATCACTATGGCGAAGTGACCAACTGGGAAGATGAATGGCAGATTCAGAACTGTGAGTTGGCAGGGTTGGCAACGTTCAACGAAAACAATAGTGAATATCGAGAATACATTAAAGCGGCAATTAAGCAATGGCTTGATCGCGGTGTAGACGCGCTGCGAGTAGACACCGTGAAGCACATGCCAATCTGGTTTTGGCAGGAATTCACCGGGGATATGTACAAGCATCGACCAGACGTTTTCATCTTCGGGGAGTGGATTTATAGCCATCCCAGTGATGATCTCTCAGTTGAGTTTGCCAACCACTCTGGCATGAGCATGTTAGATTTTGGACTGTGTGTAGCAATCCGGGCTGCTCTTGCTCAAGGGGCTGAGGGTGGTTTTCATCTGATCAAGGATGTGTTGGATTTAGATCATCACTACTTTGGGGCAACCGAACTTGTCACCTTTATTGACAATCACGATATGCCTCGCTTCCAGTCGCTTAACCCCGATCCAGACATGCTGCGGGTGGCGCTCTCGTTGATTATGACGACACGCGGGATTCCCTGCATCTACTACGGTACAGAACAATACTTGCACAACGATACGAACGGTGGCGATGATCCTTATAATCGTCCGATGATGGAGTCGTGGGATAAAGAGACGGAAGCCTATCGATATATTCGGTTGCTGACAGGTGTACGTCGGTTGAATCCAGCTATCTCAATGGGTAGTCAATGGCAAAAATACATTACTGCTGATGTATTCTGCTATGTTCGTCGCTATCGTGATTCTCGCTGTTTTGTGGCGCTGAATCGAGGCGAAGCAACAACGTTGTCAGAGGTTGAAACTGAGTTGCCTGACGGTGAACATACTTGTGTGGTGACGCGCAACAAGTATGAGGTGAAGGACGGTAAGATTTACAACTTGGAACTTGAAGCCCGTGGCACGGTGATTTTGAGCCATGTTGGTGAACGTGTCAAAGCTCAAACCATTGTTCGGGCACAACTGAACGGTGTGCAGACCCAGCCTGGTGAATCGATTGTTTTGATGGGTGACTGTCCAGAGTTGGGCAACTGGGATCTCGCCAAAGCCTATCCGATGGAATACATCAACTCAAACACTTGGTTTGCTGAAATTCCGTTTGATGAAAGTGCTGGAAAACTGATCACTTACCGCTATGCCCTGCTGCGAGAAGGATCATCCCCACTGCGAGAAAATATTGTGCCGCGCCGTTGGGTGATTGCGCCGGAAGGAACCGTGAAGTGGCGGGACACTTGGATTCCCGGTCGTGAAGCATAGCGTTGCCGAACTCGCGCTAGAATGGCTCTAAACTAACTGCACTCCAGCTTCAGGAGGAATTCGATCGTGCTGTGCGTCGAAGATTTGTTGAGTTTGGAGTTGTTCCGCTTCCTGCCGCCAGCACGTCTCGATTGGATCTGTGAGCGAGCGCAGCTTTGCGAGCTAAACATTGGGGAGGTGCTGATTCGGGAAGGTGATCCGCGCGCGGGTTCTTTGTTCTGGTCTCAGGACGGACAGCGATTACTCGGCGTAGTGGCGGCGTTGAGATGCCAATTGGGCAGCATGAGGCTCCCAGTTTTTTGGGTGAAATTCCGATTCTGACAGATGAGCCAACGCTAGTCACGATTCGGGCCATCACAGCTTGCCGCCTCTACCAGCTTTCAGGCGAAGACTTTCGAGAAGTTCTGCACGAATGCCGAGATTTTGAACGGCAAATGTTTCGGGCAATTTATCAGCGCATCAGAGGGCTGGAGGCTTTTATCCAAAATCGGGAGAAGCTAGCAGCCCTTGGCACGCTGGCTGCTGGACTGGCACACGAACTCAACAATCCGGCGGCGGCTTTGGTGAGAGCGCTTAGAAATGTTCCTGCTGCCCTGCTCGAACTTCAGCGAATGAATTTGGTCTACGGTCAGCGTCAAGTAGATGAAGCTCATACGCAGCAATGGTTGCAGGTACGCGATCAGGGCTATGATTTGCTCTTAAACCACCCTCCTAACCCGCTGGCAAACCGCGATCGAGAGGAACGCCTGTTGGAATGGCTAGAAGATTACTCAGTGAACCAAGCTTGGAAACTGGCAGAACCGCTGGCACTGGGCGGCGTTGAGGTTGAGACGTTAAATCAACTGATGGAACGCTGGCGGGATGATCCGACCGAACTGCGGGAAATGGGGCTGCATTGGCTAGCGCTGTCGTTTGATGTGATGGAAATGATTGCCAGCGGTACACGCAGTGCAGAACGGATTTCAGAGCTTGTGGAGGCGATGAAATCCTACTCTTACTTAGATCAAGGCGCTCAGCAATTGATTGACATTCACGCGGGCATCGAGAACACGTTGCTTTTGTTTGCCGCCAAGCTGAAAGGAATTCAAGTTCAACGTCATTACAGCCCAGATTTGCCTCGACTGCTGGCTTACGGCAGCGAACTCAATCAAGTCTGGACGAGTTTGCTCGACAATGCCATTGACGCAATGGGTGAAACTGGAATTCTAGAAATTACCACTGGCTGTTATAAAGAGGCGATTCAAGTTCATATCACTGACTCTGGCCACGGTATTCCCGTTGAGTTACAGACTCGCATCTTTGAACCGTTCTTTACAACCAAACCTGTGGGGCAGGGATCGGGACTCGGCTTGGATTTGGCGCGACGGATTATCGAAAATCGACATCATGGCAGCATTACTTGTTTCTCTCAGCCAGGTAAAACCACTTTCACGGTTTGTCTGCCCCTGACGCCACCTCATGGCTTACCAACTTTGTCAAATCATCATGAAGATACGACCTATTCGCAGGTTGAAGATGGGATTGATACCAGAATTGAGCCATGATGGATAGCATGTGGAACCTCTAACAGTTTAGAGATGCTTTACTTTATTTTTGTCTGGACAATCCTCCTAACCCTTTGTTGCATCGTTGGTACGGGTCTACTCCACTTTCTGAGAGCCAGTGCTTTTCAACGGACAGGCGATCAATTTGTCACTTCTGTTTGGTTGGGCGTCGTTTGCTTATCTGTCCTCTATTTGCTGGTGTCGCTGGTCTTGCCCCTGTCAAGCTTAATTGGGTTTAGCATTGCCATCGCCTGCTGTGGACTAGCGTTGCTGAACCGCTCAGTGCGATCTGAACTGGCAGTCCTCAAAGCTGCGGTTTCACCGAACATAGGGTTGCTATATTTGATTGGAGCGATGCTGATTGCGGCATTGTCAACACGCTCGGTGACTTGGCTCGATACAGGGCTATATCATTATCCGCTGATTCATTGGCTCAACCAAGTTGGCACTGTCCCTGGAATTGCTTTGCTGTTCGCCAATTTTGGGTTTACTTCTTCCTGGTTTGCCTTTGCGGCTCCGCTTAATCCAGAGATGCTAAATGCCCGTGCCAGTGCTGCGACCGGCGGATTTGCGCTGTTCGTTACGCTGATTCAAACTGGGATTGCAGCAGGCTATATTCTGAGAAAGCAAGCTCAGTTCAGCGATTGGTTTTTGGGCTTCTTCTCGGCAATTTTGCTGCTCTGCTTGATTGGCTCAGGTCATCTACGGGAAATTTCTATTTCACCTTCCCCTGATATTCCTGTTGCTGTTCTTACAGGTGTGATTGCCTGGACAATTTTGGTGATTACCAATACGTCTCTGAAGCAGCCTGCCACCGTAGAGCGAGTAGAGAGAAATGTCCCTGATTCATCTCTAGTAACGCTGATTTTGGCTACAGGAACGGTCACTGTCAAGCTAGTTGCTCTGCCACTGTTAGCGATTAGCTGTGGCTTCTATCTAGTTCGCAATCGCACGAGTTTGAGGCGACTGGTTGACGGCTTGGCGGCAGTCATTCTCGTATTCTCACCATTTCTGTTAGTACAAGTTTTCACGTCTGGATGTCCGCTGTTTCCGTCTTCAGCGCTCTGCTTCAGCACTCCTTGGTCTGTCCCGGTTGAAACCAAAGAATGGGTGACGCGACTAACTCACAACTGGACAAGCTGGTATACTTCTTCTCCTCAAGAAACAACTCCTCTACCTGTAGCGCTGTGGCTGTGGCTGACCGACAACCGAGGCAACCAAATCATGGCGCTGATTGCGATTGGCTCACTGGTAGCGTTTGGGTTACTGTTTCGGATGTTGCGTAAAACTTCACTGCGGGGCTATTTGTGGATCATTGCCATTCAGGTGCTTGGCATTGCTTTTTACTTAAAAACGTCGCCTTTACTACGGTTCGCGTTGCCTTGCCTGATTCTGATTCCGGCTCTATTGGGTGCAACGTTTTGCTACTTAAAATTTAGCCAAGTTCCTGCCACTCCGGTAACGCCGCCAAACCAGTTCAAGCCAAATCCGCTGCTGCTAGGGCTGTTAGGCATCGCTGCGGTGGTGAGTGTCAGTGTAGCGAGTGCATGGGTCGTGTTGCCGCCACCCATGCAGACTGCTTCAATTGCGCAAAAACAAGTGAATAACGTCACTTACTTTGCGCCTGAGAAACCAGAAGTTTGTTGGAGTGCTGAAATTCCTTGTGCGTTTGAAGTTCCAGATGACATCTACCTGCGCAACCCTAATCGGGGATTTGTGGCAGGTTTCATTCGAGCGCAGTAGTTCAGCCTAAACCAAACTAAGGGGAGTTCTGAGAAAAAATTGCCCAGCTTGTTGGGCAGGTTGAACCAGAGAGGCGTTGCTGAAAGAGTAATGCTTGATTTGGCATAATATCCCTCTCATGTCATCTAAGTAGAGAAAAAATCTGATCAAAATTGCTGAAAGCCAGATGCAGTCAGAAGTTTAATATTCACAACTTGTTTACAACTGGTTGTTCACCATTGGCAGCACCATTGTGGAAAAGAGTGTGAACGTTGAAGCAAAGGCTAGAAAAACGTTCTAGCAATTTTAATCTGATTTTTCCTTGAATGATAGAAGAGGGATAAGTCCTGTTTTATAAAAAAGAAAGGGCTTTTCTTAAATATGATCAAATCTTGGTCACTTGAAGCTAACTGACTCGTCAGCATTTGCAGATGCTAGTCACGGCTAAATTAGGCGTATGACAAGCAGCTTAATCCCAATTTGCTCGGCTTCCTTCCCGCTTTTTAAGAGAAGCAATCATCTGCCGACGCACTTCTACTGCCCACATATCAAAATTGAAAGACTGCTCTCCAGAACGAAGCCACCCCTCAAATGTAACCTGTCGCTGTTTTTCTTCGCTTTGTCCTTGATTGCTCACCATAATCTTGAGTCCAACGCATTAGAACCAGTTACTCAATCTAGTGTGCCGCAACTCGGTGGATGGATGTCTAGTACTTAAGATACACTTTACGTAATTTAATGCAGTCTTTGCAATTGATCATGCAAGAAATACATTAAAGCTCTAGATATCCATTTCTTCATAGATCTAGTTCTTCATAGATTTGGGCGATGCCAACAGCATCTGTAAGCCTTCCTTGCAATAGATCGCAATTTGCTCCCCTCTGCTTAACCTAAACTCACGCTAAATAGACCTGAGCTTTTCAGCTTCTCAATTTGTGTCACTCAGTGAGCATCAAGTTCTCATCACAGAAGCGGAGGATCTGTTGGAATAGTGCTGGAATATTGCGCTGTTTCTCATGCGGTCTTCAGTTTCTGCTCAGCCAAAATCCATTCAGTGGTGGCAAGATCTACAATGTTAGTAAAGATCAGTAAAGAAACATAAAGCAAAGCGAGATAGGCAAACCTTATGGTGTTATTTGGATTTGGCAAAAAGTTGAGCCTTCCCACTCCTGAGCAGGCGCTCCCCGGCAGAACTGACAAAATGCCTGTTCCTGAACGTCATTTTGTGAATGGTCATCCGTTACAGCCGCCTTTCCCAGCAGGGATGGAAACCGCAATGTTTGGGTTAGGTTGCTTTTGGGGCGCAGAGCGCAAATTTTGGCAGCAAGAAGGCGTTTACTCGACGGCAGTTGGCTATGCGGCAGGGAGCACGCCTAACCCCACCTATCGGGAAGTTTGCAGTGGCATGACGGGGCACAACGAAGTCGTGTTAGTGGTTTACGATCCGCAGGTGATCAGCTACGAAGCGTTGCTGAAAGTGTTTTGGGAAAGCCATGATCCAACGCAAGGAATGCGGCAGGGTAACGATGCGGGCACCCAGTATCGGTCAGGAATTTATGCTTACTCAGAAGCACAGCGCCAAACAGCAGAAGCTTCCCGTGATGTTTACCAGCAAGCATTGAGCAACGCTGGTTATGGAGCAATTACAACCGAAATCATCGAAGCGCCTGAGTTTTACTATGCTGAAGACTACCATCAACAGTATTTAGCGAAAAATCCGGGCGGCTATTGCGGCTTAGGTGGCACGAAAGTTTGCTTACCTGATCCAGCCGGACAGTCGGTGCAATAGCCTCTGGTTGCCCTTACCAAAATCCCTCTTCCAAATCAGAAGGGGGATTTGTAGTAAAGATTGCTTTTCTCCTCAAGAAAGTTCCGAGAAAGGAGTCACCGCTATCGTTAGGGCGGGTTAAGCCAAGAGATGGTGACTCCACCAATGATGGAACTACAAAACTTGCGCTTAAGGGGATTTCCAGTCAACGAAACCGCCTCAAGGAATGGGAATTCAATCAAGTTTGGTCGTGAGTACGGGCGGGTTTTGCGGTCAAATCGATGGCAGGATGTCCATTGATCTGCTCAACCCGCCCGTCCAGATTACGGATTGATTCAATCCACGATCCTAAGAGTTGCTCAGCGCATCAGGAGTCTTCATCTTTCGGACGGCGTTTAACAGGCTTGGAAATGGGTTGACGAGGAGTTGAAGGGGTTGAAGTCCGCTCACTGCGCTCTGGGCGATCGCCTCCATTTCTGACAGGGCGGCTTTCTTCCCGGTTTCCTTGCCACCGTTTCCGAGGCGGGCCGCCAGCACCCGGCCCACCCCGACGAGGCGGGCCGCCAGCACCCCGACGAGGCGGTCTGCCCCGACCGCTAGCCCCGCGCTTCTGTGGCGGAACCATGCCGATTTGAGTGGCTTCCGTAACGACGAGTTCGTTGTTCTGGCGCTGAACTTGCAGATCCCAGAAATAGCCTAGTGCTTTGCCTTCCAACTTCCCTTTCAAAGCCACTTTAAAAGCTTTCCCTTCTGTTTCGCCGGGTTTGGGCGCTCGACGAATTTTGACTAACAGCCGTTCTTCCTCTTCAGCCTGGTAAACAACCTCGCCGCGAACCGAGAAATAGCAATCATCAAGATCTTCATTGGAGGCGGAGTCACTAGCCGCATCAGAAGGGAAGAGTGCATCCTCTGCTTCAGGAGATGTTGCCTCTGCTTCTATTTCAGTGTCATCGGTAACAAATTCAGATTCATCAGCATCGGTTAGGGTTTCGTCGCTGATTTCGTCGATAGTTTCAGCCGTTTCATCGCCTTCCTCTAAGCTAGCGGTGCGGTTGAGTTTTTCTGGCTCCCATACGCCGACAATCTGCATGTGCAGTTCTAGGTCGCGCTCACGAGTGCGAGGATAAACGACCCACAAATGGGACTGCTCCAAATCGATGTGCTTTTTCACCAGGCTCATAACCCGACCCAACAGCACCGAGTCAATTAGCACTTCGTCCTCAGTCAAGATAAAGCCGCGAGTAAACTGCTCTTCTGAAGGCATGTACTTGCCGCGAACCAAGCCAATCGCCCGATACTGCATCGGTTCACTAGCAGGCGGGATCGGCTGCTGCCGTGGAGGGGGAGGTGGGCTAATCGGTTCTGCACTGGGAGGTAATTCGACTGCAACCGATTCAGTAACAGGTGCAGATGGCTCTGGCATCGCTGCCGCAGCAGCCAAGTTGGTAGGATGTTCAGATTCCTCAGAGGGTTGGGCTGAAGCTGAAGCAGCGGCAGGTAACTCAGAGGGGACAGGTGCATTTTCTGGATCGACGCCTGTGGCTGCGCCTGCATCGACGCCTGTGGCTGCGCCTGCATCGACGCCTGTGGTTGCGCTCGGATCTGTATCTGCACCCTTTGCCGCCTCTACCGCCTCTACCGTCTCAGCCGTTGTCTCTATCGGCTCTACCGGCTGATCTTCAACAACTGGCTTAGCGGATTGATCCTTTTGTTCGTCTGTGGGAGCCTCTTGAGGAGCAGCCCCCTCTGTAGAAGCAGGATCAGATGCAGCATTTGAGGGAGCAGCATCCTTGGGTAACTTTCGAGTGGGAGGTGTTGCAAGCAGTGAATTGGGTTGATCAGTCATGGGTTCCGCTGGTGAGGAAGGTTCGGGGGCTGAATTCGCCTGATTCTTCGCCTGTGATTGAGCAGACGAAACCGATTTGGACGACTGAGGGTGGGAATTAGGGGTTGGACTCATTAGAACCTCCTTGACAGCGGTAGCCGGTCAGCTTACCGTTAAGCACTACAGAGCAGATGAACGAAACACACTACAGTTTAGTGTGAATTTAACACTAGGTTAGCATTCAGGTTCAATCTACTCTGCGGTCGATTAACCATTGCGGCCAATCAGCCATTGTCAGGAATAAGTCTTGCCCTAGCAGGTCATCCATTCTGTTTATACAATCTCAGTTGTCCAAATCAGGGATTTCTGTGAAGAATTCTTTTAGTGCTCAAACCATCAATACTAAATTAAGCGATCATAAAATGCCAAATTTTAGGTAAAACAGATGTGGTGAATCTGTGGTTTAAGATTTCTGAAAAAGTCTTTCTCTGGGTTGGGGCTGAGGGTTGGGGCTGATTTTGCTGAAGCCTTTGCCATACGGGATCAGGATAGTGACTAAACCTGACCTTACAGGTAGTGCGTCTTTATAGAAATCTCTTAAAGTTGGGTGGTTTAAGTAGAGTTTGGGAGCAACTTGTGTCTAATAAGCGTAATCGCTGGCTAACTATTTTGGTCATGTCTGTAGGGGCCCTCGCTTTTATTGGGTTTTCGGTCGTCCTGCCCTTTAGCGGTGCGTTTCAGCAAAGCCAGCGTTCGGGGTCTGCCAGCCCTTCACCCAAAGCGAGCGCTTCTCCAACGTCTGATCTGGAGGCGCAGGCCAAAGGCTACGAGATGGTTTTGCAGCGCGAACCCGATAACCAAACGGCGCTACAGGGCTTAGTTGAGACGCGGATTCAGCAAGGCAAATTAGACGCACTGCTAGAACCGCTGCAAAAACTGGCGGAGCTAAACCCCGAACAGCCCGATTATGCCGTTCTGTTGGCGCAAACCAAACAGCGGTTGGGCGATCCAGAAGCCGCCGCCGAACTCTACCGCTCGACCTTAGAAAAGCATCCGGGTAGCATCAACGCGCTCAAAGGGTTAGCTGATTTGCTGCTGCAACAAGAGCGCCCTGAAGCCGCCATTAGTTTGCTGCAAGACACCATCAAAACCGCAGATGAAGCCAACAAAGCCCAGCCTGGCACAATCGATGTGGCGTCGATCCAGCTTTTGTTAGGTGAAACCTACGCCCGTCAGGATCGGTTTGAGGAAGCGATGGCAATCTACGATCAGGCGAGCCAGACAAATGCGCAAGATTTTCGACCGATTTTAGGCAAAGCGCTGGTGCTGAAAGCCCAAGGCAATCTCGATCAGGCGCAACCCCTATTCGCTTCTGCCGCTGCCCTTGCCCCTGCCCAATTCAAAGACCAAATTACCCAACTCGGAACCGCTTCTCCTTCGCCCTCTCCCAGCGCTACGGCTGAGAACCAAGATTCAGAGGCAGGCTCCGAGGCAAAGTCACAAGAAAAGTTAGAAGAAACAGCTCCTATTGAAGCCGCCCCGCTCGATTTACCCGCAGAATCACCGGAAGCACCTCAGCCAGAGTAGGTGATTGGGCTGCTCGTCTCATATTGGCTCACCTATTGGCTCACCGGCTACTTTTTTAACTTACGGCTATTCATCGCCCAAACTATTCATCGCCCAAATAAGCTTTGCGAACGGTGGGGTCGGCTTGCAGTTCTTTCGCGTTGCCCGTCAGCACAATTTCTCCAGTTTGTAAAACATAGCCCCGGTTTGCCACAGTCAGGGCGAGTCGGGCGTTTTGCTCGACCAACAGAATCGTGGTTCCTTGGGCGCTAATTTCTTGAATGATCGAAAAAATTTGGCTCACCAGCATCGGAGCCAACCCCATACTCGGTTCGTCGAGCAGCAGTAGTCGAGGACGCGCCATCAGCGCCCGCGCAATCGCCAGCATTTGTTGCTCGCCGCCGCTAAGCGTGCCGCCTTTTTGGGTCATGCGTTCCTGGAGGCGCGGAAACAGCAGAAACACGCGCTCCATGTCTGATTTGATGCCAAGCTTATCCTGCCGCTGAAAAGCGCCCATTTCCAGGTTTTCAAGAACCGTCATGCGCGGAAAGATCATTCGTCCTTCGGGACTTTGGGCGATCCCTAGCCGCACGATTTCCTGGGTAGAAGTGGTGCTTAAATCTTTCCCTTCAAACAAAATTTTGCCTTGCTTCGGGCGAAGTAGTCCCTGGATGGTGCGCAAGGTGGTGGTTTTGCCAGCCCCATTACTGCCGATCAGCGTCACCACCTCGCCCGTTTCAACGTGGATAGAAATGCCCTTCAGCGCTTGAATGTTGCCGTAGTAGGTGTAAACGTCGATCAGTTCGAGCATGGTTTGAGTCTAGATTGAACTAGAAATTGAACTAGAAAAAAGTAAGAGCAAAGCAAAAGAAACGGATCGCGATTGACGCCTATTCCTCCCTTTCAATCGGCACGGCCGACTTTTCGCGGTGATGTTCGATTTCTTCAGGCGCGTCTTCTTTGCCCAAATAGGCTTCAATTACGCGCGGGTCAGAGCGCACTGCTGCCGGAGTTCCCTCCGCGATTTTGGCTCCATATTCCATGACGCTAACCCGATCGGAAATGCCCATCACCAGCTTGACATCATGTTCAATTAACAGAATCGTCAGGTTCAACTCGTCTCGAATCCGGTAGATGAAGCGAGTCAGGTCTGCGGTTTCGTTAGGGTTCATGCCTGCGGTGGGTTCATCCAGCAGCAGCAGTTTTGGTTCGGAAGCCAAAGCGCGAGCAATTTCCAACCGTCGCTGATCGCCATAGGACAGGTTTTTGGCAAAATCGTGGGCTTTGGCAGTTCCTAAGCCCACATAATCGAGCAGATTCAAAGCATTTCGTTGCGCCTCGGCTTCTTCGCGTCGGGCTGCTTTCGATCGCAGCAATGTGCCGATTAAGCCGGTTTCTAGCCGACAGTGGCGACCGACCAGCACATTTTCCAGCACCGTCATGTTGTTGAACAAGCGGATGTTTTGGAACGTGCGGACAATGCCATAGCGAGTCAAGCGGTGGGGCAGCGTGCCAGTAATGTCTCGGTTTTGAAAGAACAGCCTGCCTGAAGTAGGGACATACAGCCCAGTCAGCATATTGAAGAAAGTGGTTTTACCTGCGCCATTCGGGCCAATCAGGCTGGCGATCATCCCCGTTTCTAGCGTTAGGTCAACGGCATTCACGGCAACCAGTCCGCCAAACCGCATCGTTAGCTGCTGCGCGTCTAATAACAGCATCAAGCACTCCTCACATCTGCAATTGACTCATTTGCCGCCGGATCTTCGGAATGGAGTTCTGCTCGGCGGCGCGAATTGGGCACCAGCCCTTCTGGACGAACAATCATCATCACCACCAGCACCAGCCCAAAGAGAAACAGCCGCATTTGGATCGGGTCAAAACTAATGGCGAGAAAATCGCGCAGAGCCGGGTTGCCAATGTTCGGTAAAACCGACGTATTCAAAAAGCCTTTCAACACCTGGGCTAGCTGCGGCAAATACAGTCGATCCGCCGCCATGATAATGATGCAACCCAACAGTACGCCTGTCATGTTCCCCAAGCCACCTAAAATCACCATGCACAGGATGATCACCGAAACAGAGAAATCGAACACGCTAGGAAAAATCGCCGTGATGTAAGACCCATAGAACGCGCCCGCAAAGCCCGAAAAAGTCGCCCCCATTGCAAACGCCAGCAGTTTGACATTCACCCGATTCACGCCCATGGCGCTGGCCGCTAGCTCATCTTCCCGAATGGCAGACCAAGCCCGCCCCAACCGCGAATCTCGCAGCCGACCAATCATAAACATCGAGAACACCACCAGCACCAGCACCAGGTAGTACCACGGCAGGTAATTATCAGAGCGGAAGCTGCCAATGAACGGCAGCCAGGGTCGCCCGATCGGTTGATGCCCGTCTCGCCGTTGGTGAGGTTGAAGGTTTCTTCACAGCCGAGCAGACAAATGGCCATCTCTGGTCGGTTGAACAGCGTCGCCAGCAGGCTGGAGATCGGCTCCATGATTCTAATATCAGTGAGGTTGCGGAACACAATCGGGATAATTTCGCCAAAGCCGAGGGTGACAATTGCCAAATAATCTCCCCGCAGCGGTAAAGTCGGTGTCCCCAAAATCACCCCAGCAATTGCGGCAACTCCAGCGGCAATCCAAATCACGATCCAAAAGTTCCACTCAATGCCTAAATGCGGCGACGACAGCATTCCAGTCGTGTAGGCGCCGATTGCGAAGAAGGCAGCATAGCCCAAATCGAGCAAGCCCGCATAGCCAACCGGAATGTTTAACCCCAGTGCCAGCATGGCAAAAATTTGAATTTGAATCACCGTCGCAATCCAGCCCGTTTGAGCCAGCCGATCCGCAAACGGAAAAATAATCAAAATAAACGCCAGCGTGAGGAGGGTAGCCTGCCGTTGGCGCGGATTAGCCAGCCCTTGAATTGCCGCCATCAGGGTTGCCGACGCGACAGCTAAGCCGAAGCCAACCAACGCATAGAGCCAAGTTTGCCCCAACGGAATCGCGGCTCGTCCGGAGAGCGGGCGGAGGAGCAATCCTTCAATGAGGCTGGCAGCCATAATCCAGACTCCTAGCGCCAGTCCCGCCTGAATCCCGGTTTGGGCACCAGTTTTGGGAGTCGGCACGAATCGATCGTGGGTTGCCAGATAGCCGGCCGCCGTTCCCAACAGCCAGCCAATCACCGCCCCACTCCAGCCGCCAAACAGCAAAACCGTCAGGGCGGCAATACTGCCCAAAATGCTGCTTGATCGAAGTGTTTTGACTAAGTTCATCTTTTCTACACCTTTTCCTGGAGGTTTTCGCCCAATAGCCCGCTCGGCCGAAACACCAAAATCAGCACCAGCACCCCAAACACCCAGGCATCCGTCCAGCGGCTCGACAAATACTGATCGCTGAGGGCAGACAGCAAGCCAATCAAGACGCCGCCCAGCATTGCGCCCGTAATGTTACCAATGCCGCCCAACACCGCTGCGGTGAACGCCCGTAGCCCAGCCGTGAAGCCCATCGTAAACACAATCGTGTTGTTGTATAGCCCCACCAACAGCCCGGCTGATCCGGCCAAAGCGCCGCCAATCAGGAACGTCATTACAATCACCTGATCGACATCAATGCCGACAATTTTGGCAGCATCGCGGTTTTGGGCAACGGCTCGCATTGCTTTTCCAGCCGGAGTGCGCTGAATAAATAGGTTTAAGCCCACCATCAGAGACACTGCCACTACCAGCACAATCAAATCTTTGAGGGTGAAATCCACTTTGGTTTGAATTCCCATCGCCTCCAAGAGGTCAATGCGAGGCAGCAAATCGGGAAAGCTTTTGGGAGCCGCCGCCGTGTTGCCCATAATCGGAATAAATGACTTTAGCCCGCCCCAAAACAAGCCTAAGTTCTGAAAGATAAACGAAACGCCGATCGCCGAAATCAACGGAGCCAACCGAGGCGCATTCCGCAGCGGACGGTAGGCATAGCGTTCAGTTAACACATTCAGCCCTGCGCACAGCCCCGCCGACACCAGGAGCGCCACCAGCATTGGAATAATGGCCGTCACAAACGGCGCACCATCCTGCATCCCGAAGGCTCCCATCACCGTCAGGGCAGCAAAACCACCCAGCATGTAAAGGTCGCCGTGGGCAAAGTTAATCAACTCAATAATGCCGTAAACCAGCGTGTAGCCCAACGCAATGATCGCAATGATCGCCCCGTTGATTAAGCCCACCAAAAGTTGCGTCACTAAAACCGAAGGACTGCGAATGATGTCCTGCACGATGCGCGGCAGATCAAATCCGGCGATTGGGCCGAGCAGCAACACGAAATACGCAATCACAAAATACAGAACAATTTTCTGCCAGGGTTTCATGAAAATAAGTTCAACTATCGAAACAAATACTTGAAAACCATCGATAAATTCCTGAATTGGAACCTATCTTACCTGTCTCCATGCAGGGCTGGCTGTGTGAGGAAAGGGAGGATGATTGCAACAAAAAATGGGGGCAAACCATTAATTTTCACCCCCGTTCTTGCTTCATTGAGGTCAACGAAAGCGTCGCTCACGGCTTAATTACTTCACATCGAGCGTTTCAGCAAACGTCCACTTGCCGTCCTTCACAACGTTGCCAGACATGGTGGTGCTGGTGGTGTCGCCGTTTTCGTCAAAGCTCCAAGTGCCCAGCAAGCCAGGGAAATCTTTCGTTTCCATCACAGCTTGGCGGATGGCATCTCGGTCGGCTTCACAGACTTCATTGATGCCTGCGAGCACGACTTGCGCTGCTTCATAGCCATAGGCAGCGTAGGGTTCTGGCTCCGAGTTGAACTTGGCTTTGTAAGCGTCGTACCACTCTTTTCCTTTGCCCGTTAGCTCTTTGGGAGGAATGCCGCCAAAAGTTGCATAAACGCCTTCTGCGTCTTGTCCGGCAGCGTCGATTAGGGCTTGCTCGAAGATGCCATCCGGGCCCATGAACTTCACGTCAGTCATGCCCACGTTGCGCATATCTTTAATCAACTGCCCAGCGTTGTTTTGCGTAATGCCGCCAAAGTAGATCAGATCGGGTTCTAGATCTTTGATTTTGTTCATCAAAGCGCGATAGTCGCTTGCTTTGGCGTTGATGCCTTCTCGACCCACAATTTCTAGACCAATCTCTTTCGCCGTTTTGTCGTAAACATCCGCGATGCCTTTGCCATAGAGTTCCTGGTCATCCAGAATGTAGACCTTTTGAGCACCCAAATTTTTAGACCAGTTGGCAGCAATCACGCCTTGCAGGTCATCCGCAGGCACAACCCGCGCAAAGTTTCGCTTGCCGTCTGGGTAGTAAACATCTGGCTCATTCTTCTCACCTGTTCCCGGTTTTGTGAGACCAGGATAGGTATTAGCAGGACTCACCATCAGCAGATTGCTAGGGTTAAAGATGGGCACGGCGAGCTTGGCGGCTCCAGAGTTAAAAGTCCCAATCACAGCGACAATTTTTGAATCGGCGGCAATGGTGTTGGAGTTAGATGTGACTTGGGCTGGGTCCCATTTGCCAGCAGCAGCAGTGGCGTCATCAAAGGTGCGGAAGCCGACTTTCATTTGACCGTCACAGACGGTAGAGTTTACCTCGTCGAGCGCAAGCTGAATGCTGTTGACGATCGTTTGGGTTTGTCCCAGCGAGCTTCCCGTCATCGGCAGGCTGGAAGCAATAATCACATCGCCATCGGTGGAAATCGTGGGAGCCGACGCAGTGGAATCGGCAGGGCTAGCCGCTGTAGTTGCCTCCGGGCTGGCAGCAGGGCTTTCTGTCGTGGTTGTGGTTGTCGTTGTGCCAGCACAGCCGACGCAGAGTGAAAGTAAACTCAGCGTCAGAACCGATCGTTTGAGTGGAGCCTTCATGTGCGAAACCCTTCTTAAAATCTGTATTTGAACATTTTTGGCTAATTACTTTTATCACAACTCTACCCCTTAAGAAAGAAGTCAATTTAGCTTAATTAACATTGAGAGTAAAGTTAAGCGAAGGTCAGGAATTTAAGCCTCGCTAAAATTTCCTGAAGCCGTAAATTCAAATGCAGTTTGGAGTTGAAGTACGCCTAATTGCCCTGGTGAAGCCGCAATGGTGACATTCACTTCCGTTTCTGAGCAGAGCAGCAACATTTCGGGCGTTGTTTGGCTCACTTGCTGCCAAATTTCGGTGGCTAAATCGCTGAGTGGGAGAAGCTGAAATCCCTCATTACCCAACTGAACAATGGCATCTTCTGCCACGGCAGGTAGGGCTGAGGTGAGACAGCGCTGCACCACATCAAAGCGCCATGCTTGCTCTGGCGTTCGGATGACGAGATGAATTGCCAGCCGTAATGTTCCAGTTGTCCAGCCTTGCTGTGGTTGCAGTAAGCGCACCTGCACCCCGCTAAGCCATTGCATCACCTGATAAGCCGTCCGATTAATACCCCACAGCACCCGCAACGCCAACGCATCCAATGGCAGAACCTGCTGGGCAAAGGTGCGGCTCGCCAACGTCAGAGAGCGCTGCAACTCGTCAATGGCGGCACAACTTTGGCGAACAATCGTCATTAAAGCGTCTTCTCTCGATGCTGTTCCCAATGCTTGCTCGGTTGTCTGATCTCTGGTGGGGTCTACCGCCTCTTTCTTCTGCTGAAGCAAGACCTGAGTGAGTTGATCTTCGACAACCGTGGTGATGTGGCGCTCTAGCCACATCGGATCAGTAAATTTAACGGTTGGCAAGGAGTCAGTGGGTTCGTAGGCAGTCAAGTCAAGGTTCAGCGATGGAGTTGGGATAAACGCTAGCTCCAGCCGCACCCTGAGGTGTCCAGACTGCCAAGCGTGCTGGGGGACTAGCAAATCAACGGGAAACCCCGCCAGAAAAGGTTGCAGCGGCGCTGTGGTGATCAACTGTGAAGCCAAGCGTTGCAGCAGCGCCTTGACCGTCAGCGTTTGTTGCCCTAGCAAGCTGGCTTGAATTTGCACAAAACAGTCGCTCGGCAAGCCTGGAGAGTTGGCTTGAAGCGTCACCAGATCAAGAGAAAATGGAGTTTGGGCGGTTTGCACCTCCAAGCAGGCGACCAACCGCACGATGCCAGAATGCCAGATCTGACGATCTGTGCTGATTTGAGCCGCAATGCCTTCTAGTAACTGCATTGTTTCATGACTGTCTTGGGCAAGACGCCACAACAGCCAAGCAGCCAAATTTCGGATCGGCTGCACCGGATGCTTCCAGCAGGCGGCTTGCGGGGGAAAACTGCCGTTGAGGTCAGCTTTACCTGGTTCAGTCTTATCTGGTTCAGTCTTATCTGGTTCAGCTTTATCTGGTTCAGCTTTATCTGGTTCAGTCTTACCTGGTTCAGCTTTATCTGGTTCAGTCTTATCTGGTTCAGTCTTACCTGGTTCAAATAGATGGGGCGACTGCTGCAAAACTGCCTGTGCTTCCGGCAAGACTAGCGGCAGCAGAATTTCTGGATCGTCAATTGGGCCGTGGGGTTGCTCGTGGGTCGATTGCAGTTGGGCAATGCGTTTAATCAGTCCGTGCATCGCGCTCAGGTATTCGCTAGACGGCAAGGCTTGGCTCATTTCGCTCCAACCGCTGAGCAACCTAGACGGATGCCATTTCAAAACACTTTGACCGAGCAACTGCTGATCTAGGCATTGAGGTGTCTTTGCTTGCATTGCTTGCATTGCTTGCATTTCGGTGGTTTCAGCCATAGGAAAACAGCGCCGCCTCAGAACAGGTAGTGTTCTTATAGCGCAATTTGTGGGATGTGGCTGCTATCCCTGGCGAAGCTTTATGTCCTTACTTGAGGCAAAAAGAGAACTGGTTGGAACATAACACCCCATGATTTGGCTAACGGCTCCGAATCGAAGTCCCAACAGCCCAGATGACGCAAGTGAGGCGCTCAGAATAACGGTTTTGTTTTAGTCTGGGTTTAGGTTGCTCTTGAATTCCCTGATGACTTAATGCCATGACTCAATACATACTCGCGTTTGACCAAGGAACAACTAGCTCGCGGGCGATTGTCTTCGACCGACAGGGCAATGTGCTTTCTCTTGCCCAGAAGGAATTTCAGCAGATTTTTCCTCAGTCGGGTTGGGTGGAGCACGATGCCGACGAGATTTGGTCATCGCAAATTGGAGTTGCTAACGAAGCTCTGGCTCGCATCGGCATTGCGGCCAGCGACATTGCTGCAATCGGCATCACGAATCAGCGAGAAACCACAATCGTTTGGGACAGAAAAACAGGTCGCCCCATTCACCATGCCATTGTTTGGCAAGATCGCCGTACTGCGGAGTTTGCCAACGAACTCAAAGCCGCCGGACACGCAGCCCTGTTTCAGCAAAAAACCGGATTGGTCATCGATGCCTACTTTAGCGCCACGAAACTTAAGTGGCTGCTAGACAACGTTCCTGAAGCGCGCCAAAAAGCCGATCGCGGTGAACTCGCATTCGGGACGGTCGATAGCTGGCTAGTCTGGAAACTAACCCACGGTGCATTACACATCACTGATGTCACCAACGCTTGCCGCACCATGCTCTACAACATTCACACCAATGATTGGGATGATGAATTACTGGCGCTTTTAGAGATTCCCCGTCATCTTCTGCCCACAGTTTGTAGTTCCTCTGAACAGTATGGACACACTGCCGAAGGGGTGTTAGGCGCTCAGGTTGCCATCGCAGGCATCGCGGGAGATCAACAGGCTGCCACCTTTGGGCAAGCATCCCTGCAAACAGGCATGGCAAAAAATACCTACGGTACAGGCTGCTTTATGCTGCTCAACACAGGCGACCAGCCGATGACCTCTCATCACAACTTGTTGACAACGATTGCCTGGAAAATCAAAGGTCGCACCAGCTATGCCTTAGAGGGCAGCGTATTTGTGGCGGGAGCCGTGGTGCAATGGCTGCGGGATGGGTTGGGGATCATCAGACGCAGTGAAGACATAGAAGCGTTGGCGAGCAGCGTGTCTGATCACGGTGGCGTCTACTTTGTGCCTGCCTTTGTCGGGTTGGGTGCGCCCTACTGGGACAGTGAGGCTCGCGGCACGATGGTTGGTCTTTCGCGGGGAACTACCGCCGCCCACATTGCTCGCGCTGCCCTCGAAAGCATTGCCTACCAAAGCGCTGATGTGCTCGATGCCATGCGTCAGGATGCCAAACTCGCGCTGCCCGAACTGCGGGTTGATGGTGGCGCGGCGCGGAACGACTTGCTGATGCAGTTTCAAGCCGATGTGTTGGGTGTGCCCGTCGTGCGCCCTAAAATTACGGAAACCACAGCCCTCGGAGCCGCTTACTTGGCAGGCTTAGCGGTCGGCTACTGGCAGGACGAACAGGAAATCGTCCAACTCTGGCAAATGGACAAACGCTTTGAGCCAACGATTAGCGACGATCAGCGGCAGTTCTTGCGGCAGGGCTGGCAGCGAGCCGTCTCTCAGGCGCGGTATCGGTAGCTCGGCATCCGCAAGTGTTCTGGTCAAACTACTAGCCACCCTGCTTGACTGACAAAACTAGAAAGCTGGAATGCGTCTGAGGACGGTGAATTCGCGCCTACAAGAATCCTCCTGTTGTCGCTTGGAGGCAATGGC
>JAAUQT010000093.1 GCA_012033495.1 Cyanobacteria bacterium RM1_2_2
TCTATCATGATTGAAATTGCTGCGCCGCGTTAGGCGTAACGACTGCTGTTGTGAGCATCTTCACAACGTACTCAAAACTGCAAAGTGTTCTATCGAGACTTGAGACTCGTGACCTCAAGCTGCAAGAGCAGATGCAGCAGATGATCATCAAGATGGAGCATCAAGATGACCGTACAGAGTTACTCTTCAATGGTCTTAAAGAGAGAATCGAGCATATTAGCTTGAGACTCACCACTCAACAGAAAGAGATAGCGTCGATCCTTAGCGATGTGGAAGCCTATCTGCAAAAAAATACGAGCTATGAGCGGCGCTCTCGTTAGCCTTGATCTGTCCTAAGATCGCTAGACGATGGTCAGAATAAGAAATATAATCGCTGGAAAGATTTAAACAAAACTAAACAATTTAGATTTGTTCCGTTAAGATCAGCAAAATCTGCGGGTGTGGTTGTTTGAAGTGTAAGGAAGGAAAAGCGTGAAGCAAGGACATGACCCTGAAGCAATTGGAAATCAAGCAAATCAAAAACCGCCACAGCCCATAGCGGCGATGATTTCTACCCCGGCTGCCTCAGAGTCGAGCGCTGTTTCAAGCAACTTGTCAGGCGCTTCTCAACCTTCCTTTAATTTACGCAAATGGCTGTTTCGCGGCTTTGCGTTGGGTTTAACGACGCTGACTTCTGCCACGATTGGAGCGGTGCTGGTGTTGATTACGCCCCTGCCTTCAGCAATTGCTCCCAAAGACGGTCGCCAGCCGTTTTCGTTGAGCGATCTTTGGCGTCAGGGCTTTCGCTATCAAATCACGCGCCCTGTTAATGTTTTAGTGATGGGGATTGACCTCCCGCTAGACTTACCCGAAGACATTTCCCCAGACGATATATTTGCAGGGCGTAGTGACACGATGCTGTTGTTGCGGGTTAATCCAGATACACAGTCGGTAAGCGTTGTGTCAATTCCGCGAGATACTCAGGTTGAAATTCCTGGTCTGGGAGTCGAAAAAATCAACTATGCGAATGTGGAAGGCGGCTCAACGCTGGCGGCTCAGGTGGTGAGTCGAACGCTCAACGGCGTCACGATTGATCGATATGTGCGCGTCAGTACAGGGCGTTTCGGGAACTGGTTGATCTCATCGGCGGCATTGAGGTGAATGTTCCCGAACGGATGGAGTACGTCGATAATACACAGAAGCTCGAAATTGACCTGCAACCGGGGCGGCAAATCCTCAATGGTGAACAAGCAGAACAGTTTGCCCGCTTCCGCAATGATGCCAACGGCGACATTGGGCGAGTGCAGCGTCAACAGCAGTTGATCCGAGCTTTACGGGAAAAGCTGAGCAGTCCAGCGCTGATTACCCGGATTCCTCAAGCGGTTGAGCTATTTCAGAAATACATCGATACCAATCTGACAGTCGAGGAAATGGTCGCCCTCGCTGATTTTGGCCGAGAGCTAGATCGAGAAAGCTTCCGGATGGTGCTGCTTCCCGGTCGGTTTAGCACACCTTCTGAGGCGATAGCCAGCTATTGGATTCTTGATCCGTCTGCGAAAGATCAGGTGATGCAAGAGCATTTTGATGTCAGTTCGATCGCCTCAATTAGCCAAAGCAATGACCCACGAGATTTGCGAGTCGCTGTCCAAAATGCTTCGAGTGACCCGCAATTGGGCAGCCAAGTTGCGGCATTTCTGCAAGGGCAAGGGTTTGATAATGTTTACGTCATCGAAGACTGGAACGAATCCCAGATCCAAACCCAAATCATCGCGCAGCGAGGCGATCTCGTAAGTGCCGAAATGATGGAAGCTACGCTGGGGCTGGGGGAAATCGTTTCTGCCTCGACGGGCGATCTAAGCTCGGACTTGACGATTCGCGTGGGCAACGACTGGATCGAACAGCCTCGAATTCAGAATAGCTATTGATGCCGTATTGATGAGATGCGCAACTGATGATTCAGTAAGGAATGATCAGGAATGAAAGTTTGGCGACTTTAGGATTGGCTTCGGCGCGTTGCAAAGAATGGAGGTGGGAAGATGAGCCAACATCAGGCGCTCTATGATACCAGTAATTTGACGTCAGTCAGTTTGGGCAAGAAACTGCTGGGGCGATGTTTGCAGATTGCCTTGATCACAATTTTGGCAGTGCTGTGGGTACTGCTGAGCGCCTTACCCGTGGCAGCTCTCGATACGGTCAATTACAACAACGCCAATTTAAGCAATCAGGATTTTTCTCATGCCGATTTGCACGGTAAGGCGTTTGTAGCGGCAGAAATGCGTGACATCAATCTAGAAGGATCGGACTTGTCGAATGCCATCCTCACCAAAGGCGTGATGCTCAACGCCAATTTGAAAGGAGCCAACTTGACTGGCGCACTGGTCGATCGCGTCTTCTTGGTTGGCGCAGATTTGACAGACGCTATTTTGGAAGGAGCCACCCTCTCTCGCACTAGCTTTCAAGATGTGACAGTTACCGGAGCCGACTTCACCGATGCCATTTTGGATCGCTACGAATTAGCTAAACTGTGTGAACGCGCTGACGGCACTAATCCCATCACAGGCGTAGACACGCGAGACAGTTTGGGTTGTCGTTGACGGCAGGGGGAGGGGGAAGGTTTTGTGACCGAATCCAGTCGTAATTATGGATCGACCCTCAACTAAACCTGCTACTCTCCAATCCACGGTTGGACGGCATCCCACTGCAAAACATCCTGCAAAATGGCCGCGTAGCCTGCGCTGTTAGGGTGAAGTCCGTCTTGGGTCAGGCAAGCGCGATACCAGGATTCGCCTCGATGCAGCCACCGCTCGAAAATGTCGAGATAAGGGATTTGCCGCTCCTGACAGGCGAGGCGCGTGGCTTCTTTGTAGCGATGCTGGTCGGCGTGGTTGTAGTAAAGACAATTTGAGAAGGGCATTTTTGCTTCGTCTACTGGCGTCATGCCTACAAACAGCACTGGGCAAAGCTGCTGTGCCTGATCGAGTAAATTTGCTAAATCTCCCCGAAATTCATCGAAATCGGTAAAGTTTTTGCCAGTACGTCGCCCTAAGCGAGCTGAGTCATTTAAGCCAACGGAAAGAATGACAATATCTGGGACGCGATGCCGGAGTTCACCTCGATTGCGAAACTCGCCTTCTAGCCGTCTTGCCACCTGCCGCACTCGATCGCCTCGTACACCCAAACCGTAAAGCGCGTGGCTTGGGCTTTCAGGCGACATCCAACGGCGGCGCAACCGCTCTACCCAACCCCCTCCTTCCGGATCGCCAAACCCATAAATGAGACTATCTCCCACCGCCACAATTCGCAGCGAGGCAGGCTGGGCAGCGGTGGTGTGAGCGTTTTGATGGGGATCAGAAGGCTGAGCGAGGATTTGCATACTCAAGCAAAATCAAGAGCAAAACAGCACGATTAAAAATTCTTAGTTTTTCAATGCTTTAAGGGACTGTATCATTCACTGTCACAACTTAGCAATTCTTTGTGAAAGGGTAAACCAAATCTGCTTTTAAAGACAGTCGATTTTAAGCAAGCCTGCTAGAACTGCTGTCAGCCTTAATTCTGTTCGGCTTTAAGCCGCAGTTCATCTGAAAAGCGCATCGCTTCAACCGTGCTTTTAATCGTGGCGGCAATTGGCATGGCCAACACAACCCCAATAAAACCAGCGACTCGTCCGCCAATCAGCAAGGCAATAATAATCCAGATTGGGTTTAAGCCTGTAAAGTTTCCCCGCAGGCGAGGCGCAATAATGTTATCGGTAATTTGCTGAAAAAACACGCCAGCTAGAACCACCTGCACCGCAGGCAGAAAGCCGTGTAGCCCCATCACCAGAAAAGTCACCATACCGATGCCAATTGTGGCTCCAAATAGCGGAATGACCTGAAAGAGTCCAATCATCAGCACCAGCAGCAGGGCAAATTTGATTCGCAGCACTAAAAAAGTCGGAATCAGAAACACCACCATCACCAGCGCCAGCAGCACTTGGCTCAGAAAAAACTGGTGAAACTGCTGCTTGAGAGAAGTGCTCAGTGCTTCGGCGAGTTTGGATGGCAGCAGATTAATCACGCCCTTCCAGCAGCGTTCGCCATACAGCAGCATGTAAAACGACAGCACGATCAGCAAAATGGTGGCGAAAATCTGCCCAACGGTGTTGATGGCCAACTCCGGCAAATCAGACAAAATCACCTGAATTTGGCTGTTAATTTGGTTGCTAATTTGGTTCAGGTCAAACGGCAAATTGTGCTGATTAATTAACCGTTGCAGCCAGATAATATTGCGATTTCCTGCTTCTAATAGCCCCGGCAAGCCTTGGAGTAGCTGCGTCGCTTGGCTGACCACAATCGGAATCAGGGTGAACCCTAGCACAATCAGCAGCAGCAAAAATACTACCAGTACCAGCATCACCGACTGAGTGCGTGTTAGCTTAAACCGCTCGAACAGGCGCACTAAGTAGTCCAAAATTAGGGCGAGAATCGCACTCAAAATGGTGAAGGAAATTAGCCCTTCAAAGTATTTGAATACCTGACCGAGCACCCAAAGGTTCAGCACAATGATTGGGCCGCTGAGTCCATAGAGCAAGTAGCGTCGGATCAGTTCTGAAAGCTGCATTAGACCAGGGAAAAAAGAGTGGGAAGCAGATTGCGGCTCTATTGCATCAATTGCAGCACTGAGCGTATCACAGCAGCATCTGCCTGATCGGTGACAACCACTTTGCCGATTTCGGTCGGCAGCACAAACCGCACTTTACCAGAGAGCACTTTTTTGTCGGTTTGCAGCGTCGCTACAATTTCGTCTTGGTTGAGATTGACGGGCAGGCGAGTCGGCAGTCCAGCTTTTTCGATCAAGACTCGCTGGCGATCGGCGGCAGATTGCTCCCATAAGCCTAGCGCAACTGCGATCTGTCCGGCGGCAACCATGCCGATGGCAACGGCTTCCCCATGATTCACCACTCGATACCCAGTCAAGCTTTCTACGGCATGACCAATCGTGTGACCGTAGTTGAGAATTGCCCGCAGTCCGGCTTCTTTTTCGTCTTGGCTCACGACAAGCGCTTTGGCTTCACAAGAGCGAGTCAAAATTTCTTGCAGCAAGGCTTCAGGAATGTAGCGCTGTTGGTCGAGCCGTTTGGCGGCTTCTAGCTGCTGAAAGAGTTCCCCATCCCAAATCACGCCATATTTGATCACTTCTGCCATGCCAGCCCGAAACTCGCGCGGAGGCAGGGTACTCAACACTTGCGGATCGATCAGAACCCAGCGCGGCTGATGGAACGCCCCAATCAAATTTTTGCCCTGCGGGTGATTCACGCCCGTTTTGCCGCCAATTGACGCATCCACCATCGACAGCAGCGACGTTGGAACCTGCACAAACGCGATGCCCCGCAGCCAAGTTGCCGCCGCAAAGCCCGCCATGTCGCCAACCACACCGCCCCCCAGCGCAACAATTGTAGAGGATCGCTCTAGCCGTTCAGTCAGGGCTGCGTCATAGATTTTTTGCACCGAAGATAGCGTTTTGTAACGTTCTCCGGGCGGCAGCAGACAGGACGCAACTCGAAAGCCAGCCGCTGTCAACGAGGCCATTGCCTGCTCACCATAACGCCGGAAAACCATTGGGTTGGAAACCAGCAGCGCTTTTTGCCCTAGTTTGAGCGGCTGCATCCAGTTCCCCAAATGCTCCAGCCCACCGGGGGCAATCAAAATCTCATAGGATTGCTGCGGCAATTCAACGGTGATGGCAGATTTCATGATCGATTTCCAAGCGCGTGTGGGCTGATTTTAGCAGGAGGCTCGAACGAGCAAATTCGTCAAGTTTTATATCGTGTGTGCTTGATCGAGAAAGCCAACCATAATAATTCCGGCATACTATCCGGGAATACTATTGATTCTAGGAGGTTCTTGCACTGGTTTAAGGGATGGCAAGCAGCAACTTCTTTGCTAAAACTAACTAAAATAGCGTTCCTTCACGGATCAAAGCAGTTAACCTTAGTATCTAGCTAAAGCTGATAGGCATCTGGCTGATTAGGCGAATTAAGATCAGGCAAATTAACTTTTACCCGCAACATTTTAGGCAGGGATTCAACGGTGACTTCTGAGACTTCTGATAAAGCGCAAATTCAAGCACTTATTAACGGCATCGACGAGGCTTTGAACAAAACAAATCCTCGCTTACCGTGGGTTATGTCGAATGATGCCGCTCAACAGCGTCAGGTTTTAGAGCAGACTCGTCAATATTTGACTGCACTTCAGCAGCAAACCGGAGATGATCGGCTGTCGCGGTCAGTCGGGGAAACTGTACCCCAATTATCTGCTGCGCTCAATTCGCCTCCCCAGTTACCAGAATCACCGTCTGAGTCTGCTCAGCAGGTGTTGCAAGCGGTGCTGCAAGAAATGAACTATTGGCGAGTGAACATGCTTCAGCCATTGCGCAGTGAGATCGATTCTCTGCAACGCCAGCGCGAAATGTTGACGCAGGAAATCCGGCAGATGGAGGTTCAGCGCCAGCAACAAGGACTCGGAGCGCAGCCCAATCAGCAATTGTTGATGGAATTTTTGCAGTCGGCAATGGCGCAAATGCAGGCGAATCTCTCCGGACAAGTGACCCAGATGATCGCCAGCCAAATGCAGTTAGACGGGCAGCCTGCTTTATCGGCAAGTGCGGCGCTGACTCCAGCAGAACGATTGGCGCAGATGCAGACCGCTCAAACGCAGTCTGATCAACTGATGCTGAAGTTAGATTCCACCTTGCAGGTCATTTTTGAATCGCTGAATCGCAATGTTCAAACCTACGAAGAATCGCTAGAGCAAGGGTTGAACCGGATGCACAGTCTGGGGCAGCAAGGCGAGGCGATGTTTGCGTTTTTGGTGAACCGCTTGGCGCAACAGCTTGGACGGGAAGCGTCTACTTTTCTGCAAGCGTCTACGGGTAACTGGCAGCAGTCGTCTAGTTTGCCTGCCGAACCTCAAGCCAATCCTAGCAATGCATCTCCCGCCTCAGAAGTTGCTGATGCTAAAGTGTCCGATTTTCTGAGCCAAATTCCTGATCCATCACAGCTAACTTTTGTTCCTGCCGTTCCGTTTGACCTCACCGAAGAAGTTCTGGACATTTCTGAACTGGAATTATTGGATCAGCCGCTAGACCAACCGTTGGAGCAACCCTCACCAGACAGCGCTCTAGCAGGTTTAGACAGGGAGATCAATCAGCTTGAGCTAGGCGCAGCAATTCCTCCTACTCCAGAAACGCCGCCCTTTGACCTGTTTACGGGCAACCAACCGCTGCCCGACTCTAAAATTCCCAACCCTGAAACAGCAACTCGGACTGCCTCTACGCCAACCATGAGCGATTTAGATTCTGCTCTAGATCTGCTGAACCAGTTGAGTGCGGAAATGCAGTCCAATCTGGCGATGGAAGAGGAGAAAGCTTCTTCTACCGATGCTTCTACCCAATCGTCAACCGCCCTATCGAGCGAAACAGAGTTCATCACAATTCCAGACTCGCTCTATGACGATGCCTTTTACAGCAATTTGTATAGCGACCCAACGGCCGATGCTGCTCCAGTGGGTAAGGAGCCACCTTCTGACGCAACGCCTATCGACGCGATGACGCTAGAGCAAGCGTGGTTTGATGGATTGGGTGATCCGGCTGCCGAGGTGCTGCCAACACCAACGCCTCAGCCAGATTTTTCCAGCAGTTCGGTGAGTCAGTCTTTAGAAACCTTCTTGCTCAGCAATCCGAATCCGGCTCCGGCTGATCCAGATTTGTTTGCCGAGTTTAATGAATTTCCTGCAAGCCAGCCCACGCCTGAGGCGGTGCAGTCTGACTTGAGCGAGTCTGAGAGTTTCGCAATATCGAGCGAAACCATCGCCAGCCTCAGCGAGTTGATTTCTCCAGATGCCCGCAATCTAGACCCCAGCAATCTAAATTCGAGTCAGCGGGCTGCTCACCTTGACACGGCTAAGTTCGACCCAGAACTGTCAGAGCCATTGCCCATTGCAGAAGCTCCGCTGGAGAATTTCCAGGTAGATTTGGGCAGCGATGCGGATGTCTTGACACAGCTAGGTGCAGATTTAGCCCAGTTTGGTGCATCTGCCGCCCCGCCCGAACCCAAAGAAACAGGCTGGGATTTGTTTGCTGATTTGCCAAACGCTGATTCATCGACGCCTAATCCGGCAAGCGAACCAAACTCGAATCCGCCTGCTGTGACAATCGAAGGACTCGAAGACCTGTTTGCAGATGTGCCGTCTGAGAACCCAACCCAAATTGAAGCAACTCCCGACCTGTTTGCCCAGTTAAAAGCGGCTTTCTCGCAAGATCTGGAAACTCCGATTGAGATAGAGCAGCCCATCGTCTTGAAATATATTGACTCCGATTCTGCTGACGCCTCTGATTCCGAAAAAAAAAAATAGTGCAGGTGATACCACTTGCTAATCAAGACAACTTTGGCAGCGAATGGGTGCTCGATAACAGTTGGATTGCCCCTCCCGTCTCAAATACCCTGGCAGAGCTAATTCAGGACTTAACGCAAGGGCTAGGCGAACCGTTGCGCGAACTGGAAATCGCCTCTGAGATGAATGCGGCTGATGTTGATGCGGCTGAGATAAACTCGGCTGAGCCAGAGATTACGCTGGATAATTTGTTTGAAGTTGATTTCACTGATGCTGAAACGCCTGAAACGCCTGGACTTGAACCCGATTTAGCCATTAATTTTCTTGATCTTCCCAAAGTCCTTGATCTGGAATCAAAAATTCCGCCGATTCAGCAAATCGAAATTCAGCAAATCGATTCAGATAGTGCCGCCAGTCTAAATCTGACGCTAGCAAATCTGTTTGAAGCTGATCCTGCCATTGCCTCAGATAGTGAGCTAGACCGTGAGCCGGAAGCCAAAGAGCTAGTGATTAAGCTAGAGCCAGAAGACTTAGAAGCACCTGCTGCCAAATTTACAAGCGACCTAACCGATAAATCACAGTCAGATCTTGCAGAGTTAGATTTTGTAGGGTCAGATTTTGCAGAGTTAAATCTTGCAGAACCAGATCTCTCAGAGCCAGATTTTTCGGAGCAGCCAGAGCCAGAGCTAAACCTGCCAGAGCAAACCGAACCAGATGAGCCTCTCGCAACCATTACATCGGTCACAGCAACCGTCGATGCTGCAACCGAAACGCTGACAGCACCCGGACTCGATCCAGACATGCTTGATCAGTTGGATCAGTTACTTGCCGAACCAGCAGAACTCACGGAATCAGTCCTACCCCTTGCAGCACTCCCTCCTGCGGATACCGTCCCAACCGAAACCCAACCGGCTTCCTGGTTTCTAGGCATCGACATTGGCACCACCGGAATTTCTGCCGTGCTGTTAAACCAGTCCCAGTGCCAGCTTTACCCGCTTTACTGGCAGGCTGCTGATACCGCTACTGCCGAAAATCATGCGGAAACCTCTGCCTCCACCCAAAAACAGTTTCGCCTCTCCACCACCGTTACCCTAGCGGCGGCTAACCCGACTGCCTCTGCGTTGCCAACGATTCGACTAGAGCCAGCCCCTGCCGATGCGGTGCGTCTGCATCTGAGCAACTGGAAGCCTTACTTAAAGCTAGCAGTGCCCCACTACTCACCGCAAACTTCCCAATGGGAACCAGTGTTTCAGTGGTCTGATGCGCAGTCTGTGCCGTTGCGAACCCTTCAGGAAGCCCTTCAACAGCTATTGGCAACCCTGCACCCCAATCGGCTCTCGTTTATGCCTGCCCTTACTTGTGCGGCTCTGGGACTAGAAGCCGACCTGCAAGCAGTTTTGCGCAACCTCACCGGCATTGTGGTGGGCTATCCGAGCAACTGGTCGGATACTTACAGCTTCAACGTGCGTGAAGCCATCCTGCAAGCAGAACTGATTGCCCGTCCTGACCAAATTGTCTTCCTCGAAGAATCCATTGCGGCACTGCTGTCGGCATTGCCTGCGACTGACGGGCGCTCAGTGAGTTTGTCTCATCAGCAAGTGCACGGGCATTTACACAATGCCGACTGGCGAGGCATTACCCTGATTCTGTCCGCAGGAGCGAGCCTCACTGAACTGGTATTGGTCAATTTGCCGCAGTCATTGGCGCAATTGAATCCGACTGATTTTTATGTGCGCAGTTTGCCCTATGCCGGACAGAGCCTCGATCAAGACGTGCTGAGTCAGCTTCTTTATCCAGTGCTGCTGAACCTTGACCCAACTGCCCCTCCAGCCGCAACTCGGCTTGACAGCGACTTCGAGATTGAGCCTTTTGACCTCACCGAATTGGGCTTAGCAAATTTAAGTTTGCCTGCTGCGGCAGAACTCGATTTCAGCAAACGCTATTGTTTCCAACAGGTGCTCTTCAGTTCCAGCACCGGACAACAGCTTTTAACAGCGGCTCGATCGCTCAAAGTGATGCTGCAATATCAGCCGCGTTTTACGGTGCAGTTTGGCTCGCAGCAGTTCACCATCGAGCGACAAGATCTAACCAGTCGGGTTATATTGCCCTATTTGCAGCGATTAAATCGAGAACTCAACACCCTGCTGGCGCAAACCAACACCACCGCTGCCGCAGTCAGTCAGGTGATTTGCACCGGAGGCACGGCTTCTTTAGGCGCAATTGCCCGTTGGTTACAGCAAAAACTGCCCAACGCCACGATTATTCAAGACACCTATCCGCAACCTGATTCACAGCACGATTCTGGAGCGCAAACAAACCGCATTCCAAGCTGTAGTCGGGTTGCCTATGGTTTAGCCGTTGCGCCGCTCCACCCGCAGGTGATCGATCGTTCACGGCATCAATACAGCGACTACTTTTTACTCTTAGAATTGCTGCGAACTCTGCCAGCCCAGCCTGTGCCGATTGAGACTATCATGCAGCTTCTCGAACAGCGCGGCATTGATACCCAAACTTGTCGCTTTCGGATTCTGGCACTGCTAGACGGACAATTACCGCCCGGACTGGTTCCCGCTGACTCCGATCTGGCTTTGTTGACGCTCGACTCAGCGATTAATCCAGACTATCAGGCAATCCAGTTTGCGCCTGTGTTTGCCAAGCAAGCCGACCGAACTTACCAGCCCAACCAGCCTCAGCGAGATTATCTGCAACAGTATTTGGAAACCTTGCTGGCAGATACCGAGCAAACGTTGGAACAGCCCTTAGCAATGAGGTTGGGGGTAGGTCGTGAATCTTAGATGGAGTTTTCAGGATGATGGAGTCGAGCAGCTTTCAGGGGCTAATGACGGTCGAAGCAGTGGAAAAAGCGCTCAACCGCTCTCGTGCTTCCGTGTATCGCTATGCCAACACTGACCCAGAAGTGCTAAACCCGCCCTATGATCCGCAGCGGCTCAACCCAGAACTGCGAGTCAACAAAGAAGACGTGCTGCTGTTTCACCCAAATGAGGTAGCTCGCTTTGCTCAAGATGTTTTAGGCATCAAACAAGTGACGATCGAAGTTCAGCAGCCTGCCGAAACCGTCACCCATGAGTTGCTGAAAGCAATCCTGTCGGAACTGCAAAGCATCCATCAACTGCTCAAACAGCAGAAATAGCCTGGTTAAATTGCTTTGATTGAATCTCTCAGCGTCTTCTCAAGCAAACCCCCAAGAAATGTATTAGCCTTAAAAGTGGTACTTTGTCCTAAATGGGGTGACAGTTGTGCTGAAGACTGGGCTGCTAAAAACTGGGCTGCTAGGAGTAGGGCTGCTAAAAGCTGGGCTAAAGGCGCTAAACGAAGATTTTCGCATTATCTTTGAGCGCGATCCGGCGGCACGAAACTGGCTGGAGGTGCTGATTTGTTACCCTGGCTTGCAGGCGCTTTTGCTGTATCGGTTGGCGCATCACCTGTATCAGCTACATCTACCTTTTATTCCGCGCTTGATTTCGCATATTGCCCGCTTCCTGACCGGAATTGAAATTCACCCTGGCGCAACCATTGGCAGCGGCGTGTTTATTGATCATGGCATGGGCGTGGTAATTGGCGAAACGGCAATTGTGGGCAACTATGCGCTGATTTATCAAGGTGTCACCCTGGGCGGAACAGGCAAAGAAAGCGGCAAACGTCACCCGACGCTCGGCGAAAATGTGGTAGTTGGGGCGGGTGCAAAGGTTTTAGGCAATCTTTCAATTGGCGACAACGTGCGGATCGGAGCCGGATCGGTGGTGCTGCGCGATGTGCCGGCAGACTGTACGGTAGTCGGCATTCCCGGTCGGATTGTGTATCGGGCAGGTGAACGGGTTGATCCGCTCGATCATGGACAACTTCCCGACTCAGAAGCGCAGGTGATTCGGGCACTGCTCGACCGCATTGAAGCCCTAGAACAGCAGGTTCAAAGCTTGCACGAGGCTTCACAGAAACCCTCTCAACCTGAGAAGGTGCTGGCTCATGTGAGTTGCCGTCTTGATGATAAGGTGATCGAGCAATTTCTAGATGGCTCAGGGATTTAGATTCTAGGTGGGGGCAGGGTTTGAGACGGGATGAATTTCGGCATTAATTTTGTCGGCACTGATGTTGGCGCAGATTTCAGCATCGATCTGGTGAATATCATCGAGAACTTTGGCGAACCCTGCCTCGACTGGGCTAGGGATTCACGGATTCCGTTGCCCATTCTGCTGTTGCGGGCTGGTACTGATAGCGGCAGCGGTTTTGCGGTTCGCCGCGCAGTTCCAAATGATCGACCTGATGAGGATCGAGCAGCAGTAAACAAAAGTTGGGTGACGGTTGCAGCGGATCGAGTGGAGGAAGCTCGAAAAGCTTTGCTTCGGCTCTAGGTTGACCAGGATCGGGCCAGGCAAATTGTGCGCGAGCCGCACCTGAAAGATCCTGCCACTGGATTTGGCGAGCTTTCGCGAAGTCTGGATTGGCGCAATCTGCCTGTACCAAAGTCAGTGCTCCCGATAGGCGAAACTGCTCGCGGGTGTTGGGAAAGTACCAGCACAATTCACCCCAAGGCTGAGCCAGAATTTGCCCAATCTTCTCACTGCGGCGATCGGTAATGAATTTAAGCTGCTGAGTTGGTTCTAAGAATCCGCGAAACACCACTGTTCGATTGGCAGGTCGCCCGTCAGTTCGCACCGTTGCCAATTGAGCATAGCGGGCATAGACCAAAGAGCGATTGCGGTGCAAAGCCCGCGCTAGAGGAGATCGCCAAGGAGCAAGCGGCATGAGGGTGAGAAATAGAAACTGAATTTGCTAGTGATCTGTCGAATTTTAGATGAGTACTAGAGAAGTAAGCAGGTATATCCATCCACCCATCTCATTTGTTTGACAAATCACTCGCCTTCCTTACCCTACAGCAAAATCAACCCTTGCCGAATGCCGATTGTAACTGCCTCGGTGCGGCTAGAAACCTGAAGTTTGGTAAAGATGGAACTGATATGAAATTTGACGGTGTGTTCCGAGATGTGAAGTTGGCGGGCAATGGTTTTGTTCGCCATCCCTTCTGCTAGCATTCGTAGCACCTCAATTTCGCGTTCTGTTAGTTGGCTGATGGGCGCTAGAAGCGAACGCGGGGAGGCTGAGCGGGTGATAGCGGCAATATCGGGATGTAAGACCAGCAGCCCTGCTGCTACTGCCTCAATTGCAGCCACAATTTCTGCTGCTGTGGCGTCGGTGGGAAGAAGTCCTTGAACGCCAAGCCGCCATGCTTCGATTGTCCATTCTTGCGGATCGATCAGCCACACTATTGGCGGCAAACTCTCTTCTAGCAGCAGTTCGACATCAGATAAGCTGGTTTCGGTTAATTCAATCGCCAGCAGCAGCACATCTGCCGACAAAGATCGAGGATCAGGCAGCGGCAACCCAGCCGATAAGGAATCTGCCCGCCCGATAATCACTAATTCAGGACTCAACCCGATAATTGCTTCTAGCCCCGATCGCAGAATTGCGGATTCTGCCACCACAAACACTTGAATCATAGAGATTTAGGTTTGAGTTCAGCTTTGCCCTCGCTCGCCGACGGTGACAGTCAGTTCTACCGTTGCTCCGGCTCGAATCACCCGAACACTGAGAGACTGACCAATCCGATCGGAGTTCAGCATCAGGCGCACATCGCTGACATCAGTAATGGGTTGAGTATCAAGGGCAACAACCACATCGCCAATCAGCAAACCAGCCTCATCCGCCGGACTGTTTGCCTCAACGCTCAGAATCATCACTCCTTCCGACTGGGACAACCCCAAACTTTCACTGAGCCGAGCGGGAATCGCCACGGGCTGCATTCCAATTCCCAAATAGCCGCGAGCGATCCGTCCCGTTTGCAGCAGTTGATTCACTACACGCTGAACAGTGGTGTGAGGGACAGTGAGGGTTAGGTGGCGCGGAGCCGTGATGTTGATGCCGATTAAGGCTCCCTGACTATCGAGTAGGGCCGTTCCTGCAATGCCGTGAGATGCCAACAAGTGAGGGCGAATCCATTGGTCAATTTGCCCACCCTGCCACGTCTGCCAGCTTTCTCCCAGACGGCTAATCATTCCCATACTAGCGCTCAAGTTTCCGTCACTCGATCGCCCTGCTCCCAACACCAAATGCCCAACCCGCAGTGACAAATTGCTGAGGCTTAGGGTTGCAGCGGGTAGTGATGGTACTCGCAACACTGCTAAGCCTGTGCTGCTATCGCGCCCAACTACCGTAGCAGAGACGGTTTGCGCTTCTGCTAGCGTGATCGGAATGTCTTCTTCTCGACGCACTGCCTGATCAACCGTCACCACAATGCCGTCTTGCCAATAAACACCGCTAGCTCCACAGCGCTGCTTGGCGTTGATTGCCACAATTGCCTGACCCACTTGCTCGATTGCGTCGGCAAATTGGTTAGAAAGGGCGACGAGTGACTGATTCGTAAAGCTATCCGATTCTGATGCAGTCATGGTTGAATGGCTCCGATTTACTTGTCTCTTCAGGATGCAAAATTTGTCCTGATTCCGGCATCAGAGAAACGGCTAGCAGTGATCCCATCCAAACGGCTAGGCAGAAATCTTCTAGAATCGCTAAACAAAGGCGTAAGGTGAGTGATAATAACAGTTGCATTTGCACACCCTTAGTTTGTAGCCTCACCCATGCAAGCCCACGCGAGTCCAATGATTGGTGGTATAGTGCGGGAGTTTCTCTGGCATTGGCAGAAACAGCCCGTCACCGTCTCCTATGAAATTTTGGGAGAAGGAAAACCAATTTTATTACTGCCGGCCTTCAGCAGCGTCTCGACTCGTGGAGAAATGCGCCGTTTAGCAGAGCAACTTGCGGAAGGTTTTCAAGTGGTTGCGGTCGATTGGGTTGGCTTTGGGCAATCTTCCCGTCCGGCGTTTCGCTACACTCCGGCAATCTACCATGCGTTTCTCAAAGATTTTGTTCGGGGCGTGTTTGGCGAACCGGTAGTGGTGGTTGCGGCAGGTCATGCAGCAGGCTATGTGATGCAGCTTGCCCAAAAATCTAACTCGCCTTGGGCTTGGATTGTGCTGGTGGCTCCGACTTGGCGCGGCCCACTGCCGACGGCGATGGGCGAACACCGCTGGTTTTATAACTTCCTGCGATTTTTGATTCGGCTGCCGCTAATCGGGCAATTTTTGTATTTGCTCAACACCACCCCTGCTTTCTTGCGCTGGATGTATGGGCGGCATGTGTTCGCTGATCCGGCTCATATGACGCCAGCCTTGTTGACCGAAAAATGGCGCACCACTCAGCGACGGGGAGGGCGGTTTGCTTCAGCCGCTTTTGTTACGGGTGCTCTCGATCCGGTCAAAGATCGCCGGCAGTTTTTTGACTATTTTCAACCGCCGCTGTCTGCCCCGGTCATGCTAGTGATTGGAGAACAAACGCCGATCAAATCCTTGGAGGAAATGGAAATCGTGGCTCATTTTTCAGGGATTGGGCTACAAATCTTGCGGCTGCCCGGATCGCTGGGGCTGCACGAAGAATATGCCGAACCTTTAGCAGCAGGAATTTTACCTTTTTTACAGAAGTATTGGTCTTGAGGAAGTAGCAGAGGTCAGAGGGCAGATTGCCTGCGACCAAAAATAAAACGGCGCAGAGGTTTGTTCATCTCTACGCCGTTATGTGATATTTTTAACAAAGCACATAAAATTTTGTTTGCTTCAGCTACGGAAGCGCTCTTCGGGAAGATAAGCTCTAATCCAACAGCGCTCTAGGTACTCGATTTGATGTCGTTGCCAAAATTGTTGAGGGTCGAGCACCAAGGGTGTCTGAGGATCGAGAATAGGCTGGTTTAAATATTTCCAGAGGGGAAACCGACATTTTAGAGGATTGAAAATCATAACGAGATAGGTTGGGATATTTACGGTGTGAGAAGCTCAAGCGAGCCAGTGCTGTATATGGCGGCCGTGTTGTTTGCGCTTCCAAGTACCAGTTTTCCCAATTTTGGTTTGATCTCAGCACTCACCGATCTAAGTTCGTCAAGTTTTCTCCGGTTTAATAAGTTTTGGTAATGAATAACGACTCTTCCGGAATCAGCATTTCCATCGACTAAAAAAGCGGTAACGCTTAGAGTGCTTGAAGCTTCCTCCTACCGTTACCGCAATTTTACTGAGTTTGCATTGATACAGGCTTTCTTATCAGATCAGTGAAATTGCAGGCAGTTTGTTCTCAAAGATTTTGCCAAACTGGTCAGCATATCGGCAGTCGTGTTGAAGTCTACGCAGCCGTCAGTGATGCTTTGTCCGTAGGTGAGTTGGGTCAAGTCTTTGGGGATCGGCTGTTTGCCTGCCACCAAGTGGCTTTCGACCATAACGCCCATGATGTGTTTAGAGCCTGCGGTCAGTTGCTCAGCGACATTTTCCAGCACCAGCGGCTGTTGGGTGTAGTCTTTGTTGGAGTTATCGTGGCTGCAATCCACCATCAAACGCGGGTTGAGGTTAAGGCTGGCGAGTTGCCCGGCGGCGTGCAAAACATGGCTGCTGTCATAGTTGGGGCCTTGCTTACCACCGCGCAAAACTAGATGACCATCCGGATTGCCAGTTGTCGTAACAATACTGGCCAAGCCTTCCAGGTTAATGCCCAAAAAGCGGTGCGGTTGACTGGCGGCAAGCATGGCGTTCGCGGCGGCTAAGAGGCTGCCGTCGGTGTTGTTTTTGAACCCAATCGGCATCGACAAACCAGAGGCCATTTCGCGGTGGGTTTGGCTTTCGGTGGTGCGTGCGCCAATTGCTGTCCAAGAAATCACGTCTGCAATGTATTGGGGAATAATCGGATCGAGCAGTTCGGTGGCGGCAGGTAGCCCAAGCTGAGCCAAATCCAGCAAAATTTTGCGAGCCAGCCTTAGCCCGGTGTTGATGTCATAGCTGTTGTTAAGGTGAGGATCATTAATCAAACCTTTCCAACCGATGGTGGTACGAGGTTTCTCGAAATACACCCGCATCACAATTTCTAGTTCGTCTTCCAGCGATTTGCGCAATCCTGACAGCTTTTCACCATATTCGTAGGCTGCCTGAATGTCGTGGATCGAGCAGGGGCCCACAATCACCAGTAGGCGCCGATCTTCGTGTTGCAAAATATTGCGGATGCGGTTTCGAGTGTCGGTGACTAGCGCAGCAGCAGTGTCAGTGATGGGAAGCTCACGGTGGATCGTTGCCGGGCTGAGCAAAGGACGGGTTTCAACGACGTGCAAATCAGAAGTTTTGTGCATGGTGTCTAAGAAATAAGCAGGGCAATTTGGAAGGTGAACGTTCTGAGGTGCAACGTTTGGCTGACTGCCTGTAGCGCTGCCAGCAGACGGCAAAAAATAAAAATGTCAACCCAGAACACTTTGAGAAAAATATTAACCCAGAAAATTGTTAACCCAGAACATTTTACCCAACTTGAGGGGCTATCTCGGAGTAGCTTCCAGATAGAAGTGAGGTTTTCCTGATATTTGGGCTACTCTGTACCCTCATCTCGGAGTTGATCTTCCTCAATTTTCCTGACAAAAGGGAGACTTCAAACCGCTTTAGGTTTACCAACCTAAACCCCCCAGTTTGGGAAACGTTCCGAGGAGAGATGGGGTTATTTTTTGGAGGAGTGTCTTGGGGGGCGGGTGAGTAACTGATTGCGAGGTCGGGTTAATACGCCTTGGGTAGGGCTAAATAAAAGCGCGAATAAGAACAAGCCAAACACAGTCAGGGCAATGGTGGGGCCGGAGGGCAGATCAAGATAGTAGCTGAGATACATGCCTGTGATGCTGGCAAACATGCCTAATCCGGCCCCGACTGCCATCATTTGATGTAGCTCTTTGACCAGCAGAAAAGCGGTAATGGCTGGGCCAACCATCAGCGAAACCACTAGAATGACGCCGACCACCTTCATGCCAACGATCAGCGTCAGGGTAATGCCGGCCATTAAGCCTAGGTTGATCAGGTGGACAGGCAGACCCATTGCTTCTGCGCCCATCCGGTCAAACGTGTAAAACAATAGCTCTTTGTAAAACAGCTTGATCAGCATCAGCACCACAAAAGCAACCCAGACGGCTCGCCACACATCGGCTGAGGAGACGCTCAAAATGTCGCCAAACAGCAGTTCTTCTAGATCCAGTCGGCTTTTGAGTACCGTGAGCAGCGTCACTCCTAAGGCAAAAAAACTAGCGAAGGTCAGCGCCATTGCCGCATCGACTTTAACCCGCGACTGGGTGCGAATCCAGGTAATCACAAAGGTGCTGAGCATCCCAAAGGTAAACGCGCCAAACAGCATCTCAATGCCCCAAAAATTGGCGATGGCCAACCCTGGTAAAACGGCATGAGCGATCACGTCTCCCAAAAGAGCCATCCGCTGCACGACGAGGTAAGTTCCAACAATGGGGCAAAGGATGCCGACCAAAATTCCTGCTGCGAGCGCATTGCGCATAAATTCGTAAGTTAACGGTTCAAGCAGCCAGTTGAGCATAGAAAATTGGTTGGCAAGAATTAGCAAAAAAAGGGCATTTCTGGGTGGCTGTGAGCAACGGGCTGCAAATTTTCGCCATAGGCGCGTCGAATATTTTCTAAGGTCATCACTGCTTTGGGTAAATCATTGGCAAGTAAAGTGCGATTGAGCAACAGCAGTCGATCATAGCGATTGAGGGAATCGCCCCACTCATGGCTACAGATTAGCAGCGTTTTACCTTGGGCCCGCAGTTCGGCAAAGATGCTGAGCATGATGTCTTCTGTTTTTTTATCGATACCTGTAAACGGCTCATCGAAAAAAAACAAATCGGCTTGTTGCGCCAGTGCTCGCGCCAAAAACACGCGCTGCTGCTGCCCGCCGGAAAGTTGCCCAATTTGGCGGCGGCGTAAATCGGTCATTTGCACTTGTGCCAAAGCTGCTTCAGCCCGCCATTTTGCCTGTTGTCCTGGGTTTTTAAACCATCCAGTCGTCGCTGTACTCGCCATCATCACTACATTCCAAGCGGTGATGGGATAATCCCAGTCAATTTGCGATCGCTGCGGGATATAGGCGATGCGATGGCGCTGTTGTTGGAGCGGCCGATCGTCCATGAGAGCCCGACCTCGCATCGGCAATAAACCCAGTAAAGCCTTGATGAGGGTGCTTTTACCGGCTCCGTTTGGGCCAATCAACCCTACTAATTCGCCAGGCGAGAGCGTGAAAGAAATCTCGTCTAGCGCCAAAATTCCCCGATAGTTCACAGACAACTGCTCAACTTCTAGCATTGTGCGATTTGGCAATCTCAGTTATATGTAAATGATAATCGTTATCATATTCTACCCAGACCTCGATTATCAAAACAGGTTCGTTCCATTGGTTCAACTCCTTCGGAGGTGTTAAGCGATGAAGTTTTCTAAAGTTCGATTTGGCTACGCCACAACGCTAATGCTAGCAATTAGTGTGATTGGCTGTACTCAAACTTCTCAAACGGCTCAATCCACGAATCGTGACGCTGCTGATGCAACCAGTGACTCTACAACCCCTGACTCTACAACCAGTGTAAATACTGATCGCCCTCAAGTTGTGGCAACTTCTACCGTCCTGTGTGACCTCACTAAGCAAATTGCCCAAGAGACTGTAGCAGTGACTTGCTTGATGCAGTCGAATCAAGACCCGCATGTTTATACACCGACTCCTTCGGATCGAAAAGCAATTGAAGATGCTGATCTAGTGCTTTATGGCGGCTACAACTATGAGCCAGGGTTGATCAAAATTATTTCTGCAACTCAAACCCCTGCCCCAAAAGTTGCAGTCTATGAGGCAGCCGTCCGCAATCCTTTAATGGGCGAAGCACACGATCACGATCATGAAGCAGAGGCAGGCGTAGAAGCAGATGATCATGACCATGAAGCGGAGGCAGGCGCAGAAGCAGATGATCATGACCATGATCACGAGGTAGAAACCGCAGCGGCAACCGAAGGACAAGTCCCTGATCCCCATGTTTGGCACAATGCCCAAAATGGCGCTGAGATTGTGACGGTGTTGAGCGAAAATTTGGCGAAACTAGCGCCCGATCAGGCGAGCCTTTATCAGCAAAATGCAGCGGCTCTGTCGCAACAGTTGGGGCAAATTGACGATTGGATCAAAACCCAGGTTGCCACTGTGCCGG
>JAAUQT010000316.1 GCA_012033495.1 Cyanobacteria bacterium RM1_2_2
CAATGACTTGCCTTTTGAACTTTCATGCTCCCAAGTATAAGTCTCTGTTGCCGACCTGACGGTCGGCGGGCTGCTTATCCCAATCGCAGCAAGCTGCGGGGTATGCGCAGCCATTTTTTAGATCAAAAAGCCCCAGAACAGCAGCCCCCAGGCTACGACAATGTTAAACAGTCCTTCAAGGGTCGGATTCAGCACAGGGGCAGCGTCAGGAAAAACGGTTGGCAGCACGAACCAGAAATTGAGGCTCAGATCAATAGCGGTTTGTAGAGTTTCGGGCTGAGTGTGAAGCAGCGAGTTTCCGGGCGGTAAGTCGCTGAGCAGCAAGTAACCCACATAAACTAGCCAGGCTATTCCGGCGAACGCTTTGGCGGCTTGCGATGAAGCGGCTTGCGATGAGACTGAATGAGGGGTTGAAGCCGGATCAATCATGAACTCGCGGCGACCTCCGAAGTGAACCAAAACTCAATTTCTTCAGTGATCACATCACAGTGGGCAGCATGAACTCTACCCGCTGGCACATGATACCAATCGCCTGTTTTGAAATGGTGGATCTGACCATCCATCGTAATGTGCATCTCACCCCGCACAATTACGCCCCAGTTGTCAGTTTCGTGAGTATGGGGTTCAATGTCGGTTCCGGCAGGGTAAGTGGCGAATAGCACATCACCGCCCGCAGCCGCCAGCCGATAGGCATCAAACCGCTCAGAAAATCGCTCTAAGCTTCTGATTTTCTCAGGGAAATGGGTGTCACTCATATCAACAGCGTGCAGCTAGAATTTTTTGCGTTTGTCGCAACCACAAATTCAAGGTCTGCCTGTGATTGTACAGTGAGTTAGAAAAGATTTAAGTTGGAAAAATGAGCGGTCAATCAACGCCAATCAGCGGTTTTGGGTTCGCCAGATGGTGCTTCGCAGCAAGACCAGCAGCCCTAAGCCGATCGCCAAAACAGCAGCGGTGGTGGCAACTAACGGAATGCCTGCCTGCTTAACTGCAATGGCAAGCAATGCCCAGACAATCACCAACGGGTATGCCGCATCCTGACGGCGGATGTTGATTAGTCCACCTACAGTTGCAGCAGTCAGCATCAGGATCACCGTCCAAATTTCGGCAGAAAGGCCGCCACCGTTCCAGTTTTGGCTATAGAGCGCCAATGCCACATTTACAATTGTAGCGACGCTAATCCAGCCTAGATAAATGCTGAACGGTAGTTGCACCAACCATTTTTCGGCTCTGTTGACAGGTGAGGCGATTTGTAGCCGCAAGTAGAGCAAAATCAGCGGCAGCAAAATTGCCAGCATTGCTAGCACGGATAGCCAAAACTGGCGATACAAAAACAAAATTACCCACACTGCCTGAGCCACGCACGCCACAATGAGCAGCGGTCGCGCCTGCCGGATGCCAACATGATTTTGCTGAGCAGGCAGGAGTTGATAAATGCCAAATGCAATCAGCCCAAGATAAATTACACCCCAGATCGCAAAAGCGTAATTGGCAGGCACAATTTGCACGCCCGCAAACTGGGTGTTGGAAATCTCTCCGATGGTTTCACCGTTAATTGGCGACAGATTTGACCAAACGTTGACCGTAAACGTGCCCAAAATCGCTAGTAGGGTAAGCCACGCTTGCAGGGAAGCGGAATTTGACCGAGTTTTCAGTTCCATGATTGCCTTTAAGGGAGGTCTTTTTGATCGTATCCAACTAATCGCATCGGTCAGTTTTGCTCAACTCAATTGGCGCCATCAGTTTAGCGGAGAGTTACTTTTTGTTCTTCTTCTTTTTCTTTTTATCTTTCTTACCTTTCTTGTCAGTCTGTTTCTCAAACAAAGTCACAATCTTGTCAGTAGCTTCTTGAATTGCATCTTTCACGCTGTCATTCATCACATCAACTGTATCTCCAACTGATTGAGTTACATCTTCTGTTGTGTTTTCTGCTGCTTGTTTTGTTGCACTAACTGTATTAGAAACCGTATGATTAGCCTCACTGGCTGTATTCCCAATGGATTGTCCAGTTGCTTTCGTTGTATCTTTTACAGCATTCGCCAATTTACCGAGCGATGGATTGACCTGATTGATTGCTCCTGCCAATACAGAAGCTCCATGCTGTAAGGGCTGGTTAGCGAAAGCTTCCTTGACCGATTCAACCGCGCCTTGCACCGAGTTTTGGGCTGTCTCTACCGGATTAGCTTGATCTGAATCTGAATTTTGGTTTGCTTTTTGAATTGCAACCTGGGCGATTTCACTAACCACCGCAGCAGCAATGGCAGCACCGAGATCTCTAACATCCATGCCAAGAATCTTTCTCCGAGGTCGCTGCGAAACGGCTTGATCATCTTGGCTGCTCTTGGTTTTATGATTTTTCTTCTTCGGCATTCTTCGTTTTTCTCCTATCAGACGAACGCTAAGAATCGTGGATTGAATTAATCCGTCAACTGTACGGGCGGGTTGAGCAGATCAATGGGCATCCGACAATGGATTTGACCACAAAACCCGCCTCTACCCACGATCGAACTGATTTGATTCCCATTCCTAAGTTCTTCACTATAACGTTGGGATGGACGGACAACGTCTCCTCTAGGAATGAGACTTGTCTAGCTTTTTGCCTCTCCTTAGAGAGACGTAGAGGCAAGTTGCGGCAGGATTTTTAGAGTAGGCAAAATAGGCTCTAATCTCGCTATACTCGGCATATGCGTAAAGGCAGGAGTGTGCTAAGCAATGAGCCTATCTTTGGATGAAGCGCTATCGCGGCAGGTAGCAGAACAAGTCAAAAGCAAAGCACGGCAGCCGTTTGAGAACGCCTACAAAGCCGCTTTGGTGACAGAAGGGGCGCTATATGTGCAAGGTTTTTTGATCTACGCCAGTAAGCCATACCGATTAGTCGAACATGGGTGGCTCGAAGTGGGCAACCGCATTGTTGACCCAAATCTACCTCATCTAAACAAAAAGGCAGAAGAGCTTAGCTATTTTTCCGCCCAGCGGATAACAGTGAAAAAATTAAAAGCAGCCATTGAAGAAGCGAAAGAAGACTACCCAGAAGATGATCCATTACCCATTTATGGCAGTTCTCCCTATGAGTATTACGGCGACGTGATGCTCGGCGGCAAAGAATATTTAGAAGCCTACAAAGCCGCAGAAGCCAAACTTTTAGAACTGAATCAACAGATGGTCGAGAAAAACTAATCGGACTTACCTTTCGGCTCCGCTCAACATCCCGCAAGTCGATAGATGCGTTTCGGCTCCGCTCAACGCTCAACCTGCCAGCCAAAGTGGGGTGAGCGCAGCCGAACCCCAAGTTCTCAGTCAAGTTTAATTAAGTTCACCAATTTAGTTTAGGAATCAGCATCAGCCGGGAAAGGCTGATAGGTTAGAAGAGATTGGCTTGCCACCTACCAGTCGAGAACTGAACGCCGTCAGAAATCACACACTGACCCACTTTTTCCTAAAAATTCCGCTAGCTTAAAGCGGGTGATGGGATTCGAACCCACGACATCAACCTTGGCAAGGTTGCGCTCTACCACTGAGCTACACCCGCGTATTTCAGACTTTTCCTAGTATGTCGAATTCTAGCCTGATTGTCAATCCCCTGTCACAAATAGCAGCAATTCTAAATTCAAATTTTGACAGCAGGAGCAAGTGAGGAGAGGATGGAGGTCTGTAAGCGAAAGCAGCCAGATGAAACCCCTCCCCCTCAGTTTTGCGGTATTGCTGGGCTATCTTTGCC
>JAAUQT010000094.1 GCA_012033495.1 Cyanobacteria bacterium RM1_2_2
CAGTGAGATTGTCAAGCGATATATCCAAGAGCAGGGGAGTGAACAAGAGAAGGCTAGAGCTAAGCAGTTAAAGCTGTTTTCTCTCACCTAGATACCCCGCAGCTTGCTGCGGTTGGGTAATTCATTGCCTGAAGAATTCAAAACCTTACTGACTCGCGCCTGCCTGCTGACTCGCAACTTGCAAATGATCTAACAATGCATCTGCTGTTGAAAAGTTACTCGCAAATAGAACTTGGTGAATGTTGCAAGAGCGGGAAAATGCTTCATCATTAACTGAATTAACTTGAGCATTCAAAAAGTCTCTCAAAAAAATGACCGCTGCAATTTTATCTGCCGTAATCAGGCCGTTGATCGTTTGATAGCCACCTACGGGAATGGACGGTGTTTGTTGCGTCACTTCAAATCCTGTGTGCTGTTTGAGAACCTCACTGATGCTGGGTGTGGCAATCGTTGAGCAATGCGCCAGAAATGCCTTATGGGTCTCAACTAATTCAGCTAAAGCGGTTGCTTGATTGTCGTGGGCTAGCAAGGCAACATACTTCTCGCTTAAAACTGGCGGATGTTCTGCTGGAGCAGGAATGCGCGTATCAGGCGTGATTAGGTCACTTTCATCGACTTGCTCATTTGCATAATTTGAACTGGTTGAATCACCTTCATCAAGGGTTTCTAATTTGAGTTCTTCAATATTACTAGGTTCGTTCCAGAGATCAGGATTAACTATTTCTTCCTTATCACAGATCTCAGCATCCATTGTCTCGGTTGGCAGAGTGCTATCCGAATTCTGAATCCTATCAACTTCCAATCTAGGCTCTATTTCCAGATCTGGTGCATCGCCTTCTGTTATATCACTTTCATCGGGCTGATCTAGATCGCCAGGAAGTTGAAGCGGTGATACGAGGTGTTCATCTGCTTCCAGAGGTTCAAGAGTAGCCTCAACCAGATTAGAGAATTGCTGCGATTTGCTGGTGTCATCTGAGGTTTGCTCTAAATCAGCATTCAACTGGTGCATCGGCTCAGAAGTAACTGCTTCCGGTTCAGAGGGTTCCCCAGATTGAATAAAAGTCGGTTCTTCAGTTGAGAGGCTGTCAGTCGAGAGTTTGTCAGTAGTGACATTAGAACCAAGAGCATCATCCCTTTCCTCAAAAGGTTCACGGCTCAACGGCTCAACGGCTTCACCAGTAGTATCAACTATAGATGCCTCGGATAAATCAACAGATGGTTCAAGTTGAATGACGGTAAAATTAGATTCTGGTAGTTCGATAGACTCAGCTTCTGTTACAGCATCCGTACTCAATTCGGTTGCTTGCTCATCAGATGAGAAGTTATCAGTAGTATTCTCAGACTCGCCGTCAGTCTGATTCTCAATTTCATCATCAGATAACTTATGATCGGCTAGAATATCGGTCAGAGTAGCTGCTTCCGGCGGTTTCTCCAGCACTGACGACTCTTCTTGAGACGCTGCTTCTAGCGCTGACAGTTCAAGCTGCTGTTCAAGTTGGCTGATGGAGACCTCTGCCACCGGAACGGAGTGAATGCTAAGCGGCTCAGATGGAGAGAATTGCCCGCATACCGTCATTTCAGAACCGCCAATCACCGTTGCAGGTAGGCTCTCAGCTTGGTCGTTCAGCGAATGCAGGGTTAGCATAAACTCACCCACGCGAATAATGTCTCCCGGTTTCAGCAGTTGCTTTTGCTGCGGATCAACGACCCTGCCGTTAATCATCGAACCATTGGAACTACCCAAGTCATAGAAGTAATAATGTCCTGACTCAAAAGCCAGCTTAGCGTGCAAACGGCTTACATCTGGGCTGTCTAGCACCAAGCCGGAATAGGGGGAACGTCCTAAAGAGCATTCACCTGTTTGATCGATCCAATCATCCAAATTCATTTCTCGAACTTCTACTTGAGTTTCTGTGTTGAGAACTTTAATTTTCATAGTTCTAGCTCGCTTTAACGATTATATGCATTCACCAGTTGAACAATTCCGTTATCTGTTTGATTCCACTGCTGGTTAATCTTACTAATCTCACTCACCCAGCGTTGCCGTCTCCGGTGGTCTAAATTCAAAATTTCCTCTTGCGACCAGTGAAAATGAAAAGCGATGAAGGCTACCTCCTCGTAGAGGAGATCAAGGGGGTAGCTTACAACTCCCCCGATAAATTTAGCTCCACTGCAAACTGAGCTTGGCAATGCGGACATTTTGTTGAGAGATGGGCGTTTCCTGTTTGATTCACGCGGTTATAAAATTCGCGCAAGTAGGCAATATCTCGAATTGTTAGCTGTTCTAATAAGGCGGGACTCACTGAACTGAGATTTCCCAACCGTGAGATCACCTGTGACAGCATCACCAGACAACCGTAAGCAGAATTACTTTCAACGCTAGGAGCGCTTTGTACCAAGAGTTCGTCCTTCGCAGTTGCTAACCGCATCATGCCCTTGCGATGCAGCCGCTCCTGATCGTCAATGAGTCCTCTGGGTAGTGTGAATGAAAATTCTGTGGAAAGCGGTTTGGAACGCGGCATAATCAATCCTGGAGGCTGTAGAAGGTTGAGATGATGAGGCTATACAGTTACGGCTTCAAAACTTGCATCAGGTTCACTAATGGGTAGTTCTTCAAGTTCGTTGATTTGACGGTAAAGCGTTTGCAGATAATTCAAATCCTGAGCGAACAGCATTTCGATTGTTGTGGGTGATACTTCAGCTAACGCACCGAGACGAGTAATCACACGCCCTAGGATAATGACGGTGGCATAGGCTGGATTACTTTTGACTCGCGGATCACGCATTGGCGCAATTTCGTCCATTGCTGTTGCCAAGCGCATTGTGCCTTTTCGGTGCAGGTTGCCCTCGCCATCTAGATAGCCTTTGGGCAGTGTAAACTCAAATTCAGTTTGAAACATGGCTGATCTCGTTGGTTAATTACTTAATACTTGATTTCTGGGAAACCACTGACTCCTGTACGGGCAGGTTTTGCAGATCAATGGGCATCCTGCAATCGATTTGACCGCAAAACCCGCCCCTACCCACGATTGAACTGATTCAATTCCCATTCCTTACTTAATACGCGCAAACTCTTCGTAGGCAATTTCTAGCTCTTCTACCTCAATCTCACTGCTGCGGGCGCTCACATCTGTAATTTTGTAGCTGGTTGGCCAGGCTCTCAATAAGTTAAAGCGAGCCATTTCAGTTGAAGATTGGTCGTAGATAACCAATGAGGCATCCTTGCGCTGTTTGCCCCAGTTACCGTCCTGAATCTGCTGAAACCATTTCCAAAAAGTTGTGGAAAAGGTCATGCCGCGTCGCAAGGTCAGGTTGCTACTTTTAACGTTGCCCGGTAGTTTCGTCCGCACAACCCGACCCTTCGACTGTCCCTGACTTCCCCAGTGTTGTGCCGTCACTTCGCAAACTTCGATCACCTCCTGCGTTCTTTGAAAGCCGCGACATTCTAAAAAAATGCCGTCAACTGCATCATAAGAGCCGTCTAGTTCGAGTCCCAGATAAAAGCGGTGAGCAGCGAGGATTTCAGGTGTGTTTGTGGGCATAAGAAAAGAGCGTAGAAAGTGAATAGAATAGCAAGCTAGCGGACTCGTTTGATGCCTTCGTGGACGAGTTCAATCGTCTCATTAGCCATATCTCCACCGGATGCCGTTAATGTAGGACCGGTATATTTACAGGGATAGCAGTTTAAAATATTCCAGCGTGCTCTTTCTGTGCCCTGCTGATCGTATGCTACAACGGATGCAGATTTGCGATTTTGTGACCACTGACGCGGATCGCCCATGTCCTCGTTGCATCTCTGATACCAATCGTAGAGATCAACGTCATCAGTTGCGATCAGTTTAATCGTAACGTTCGTAAATTTGACCACGGTAGGGGTTGCTTGACGAGTCAGGCGGCCCGATTTAGAGGAACCATGAACTTCCTGAGCAGGAGTATTTTCAGCACCGAGACCGCTGATCTCTTTGATGAACTTATCTGTGATACCGTCCGCTTCAAAGTAGAATTTACATGCGGTTAAATATTCACCCGACATAGTGACCTCCGTATGAGATAAATAGTAAGATTAGGCACATCAACACAATCACAAAACTATTCTTCTTCCTCTGCACCGTTCCATTGACTGATGCGGAAGATCACAAATTCAGCCGGACGAACTGGACAAATGCCAACTTCAATGTAGAGACAACCTAGAATCATAGTTTCAGGCGGATTAAGTTCAGCATCGCACTTGACATAGAAGGCTTTTTCGGGTGAGTCACCAAACAGCGCTCCTTCACGCCAAATCCGCTCTAGAAAGTTGCTGACCGTGCGGCGAACTCTCGCCCACAAGTCTTCATCGTTTGGCTCGAATACGGCCCATTGCGTGCCAAGCTCAATCGATTTGGCAATGTAGCTAACCAACCGCCGGACGCTGATATACCGCCATTCGGTGCGGTCAGGTTCAACGAGAGTACGTGCGCCCCAAATGCGGATACCACGATTCGGAAAGTTGCGGATGCAGTTAATTCCAAGCGGGTTAAGCAGTTCTTGTTCGCGGAAGTTGGTGTCATAGGTTAAACCAATCACGCCTCTGGGAACTTCGTTGGCAGGCGCTTTGTAGACACCGCGAGTTTCGTCCGTGCGTCCCCAAACGCCCATCATATGACCACAGGGCGGCACTGCAATCGGTCTACCGTTGTTGCGCGGGTTAGGTACTTTAATCCAGGGATAGTAGAGGGCGGCAAACATAGAGCGTTGGTTGAACTGTGTCAGCCACTCCACCACCTCTTGCGGTTTGGCTCGATCGGGAGGCGAATCAAGCACCACCATCCGGTTGGGAGGATTAGGAATATCGCCGTCGGCTGCTCCTTCGCAGGTGTTGATCATCAGCATCATAATTCCATGCACCTGTTCCAAATCAAGCAACTGTGCTTCGTAGGCTCGCATTAAATCAGGACAAGCGAGCATGGTGATTTCATCAATTTCGAGCAGTCCTTTCACCCCCGTTCGGTCATCCCGCACACCTTCTAAATCGCGCGAAAACTGATCGAGACGAGACGGCACAATTGGAGGTGACAAATCATAAGTGCCATTTACTGGACGACGAGTGATTGGGCGACCCGGTTGCGCTGCGTCTTCCACCACTACATACATCGAGCTACGCAATGCCGTTACCACATAAGTTCCTGTTAATGGGGATTCAGCATCCATTGTCAGGTTCTCATATTGTTCTAGAACCTGATCGCCGCGACGGATTTGCAATGTAAAAAATTCTGCTGGATCGAGTGTCGTCTCTGTTGTACTACTGGTTTCAGAAGCGGTTCTCGGTGTGCTGCTGTCAATCACAACTTGCAACGCGCCGCCCGCAGCTTGTTCTGCTTTCATCGACAGGTTAAGCGCCGGACGCCGACCCCGACCTTGAATCTGAAGTGCAGCAGTCTGAGTTCGACTTGGAGACGCTGACGGTAGCTGTGTGCCAATGCTCGTAATCCAGCAGCGTCCGCCACCGTTCATAAAAAAGCCGTAAACTGCGAATGGCAAGTAAGCGTTGAAGTCAGTAAAACCGTCAGAACTAGGGCGGGCAAAGTATTTGAGATACTGTGTCCAGTTGGTGACGAGCATCGGCTTAAAGGGTTCTGCTCCGCCGCGAATGTCTTCTGTGAAGCCAACAAATCCAGCAACAGCGGTGCTAACTCCTTCAATGGGGCGACTGCCGCGATCCACTTCTTCGACATAAACGCCGGGGGCAGCGTAGTCAAGTCTAGGCATGATGAAAGACTCCGAGTTTGAATGGTTTAGGAAACGGGAAAGAGTAAGATTTCTTTAAACGTGGTATTACTGTCGTCCACTAACACGTTGCAACTTCGAGACAAATAGCCAGGATGCTGTACATTCAGCGTGTAGTTACCGTTGTGCAGATCTTCAAAAAAGAACAGCCCTTCTTGATTACTGACCGTGCGTTTGTCGGTATCTGGGATCAAAACCGTGGTTTCGGTCAAAGGTTGGGCAGTGGTGGCGCTTTTAACCATGCCTGCAATCACCACGCGCCGGGTCAGCACTTGAGTCGGCTGAGCATCTGTCCAGTGAGGTTGAAGTTGAATAATTCGCTCCCAAACTCTGGGGGCAACCGAACTAGAGGCGGCGAAGGGCACAGTAATAGTCAAATACAGGGCGGGACGTAAGGGTAAACCCAGCGCCCCCCACAGGGCTCCGATTTCAATGGGCGGCGCAATTGCCACAGATAAGGGGAGGTTGCCATAGCCTCGTAAATCGTTGGCGAGAAAGTTTTCCTGTAAAGAACGATGGCGTAACAAGACCGACATAGCTTCAGTTAACAGATGATGTTCACTGAGAGCAGTTCGATCCCAAGCTGTGATTAGCAGCGAGACATCAAACCAGTTGGGCGACCAGTTTACCTTTGCCGTATAGGGTTTGCCTTCTGGGGCATGGCGTTCAACCTGACGACCTGAATGCTGTACATGCTTGCTTTCTCGAATGTCGTAGAAATAGAGGTTAAGCAGTGGCCCTGCGCCTTCATCGCGCCGACTACCCGGACGACTGAAATCGATTTGTTCGGTGCTGATTAGGGAAGTTCCCCCGGCTAGAATTTCGGCTAAGGATTGAAGCACGGAAACCAACATAGTGCTTTCTGGAAAGTTCGATGCTTCCTAACATAAAGCAAACCCAGAGGGATATTCATTAGACCTTTGTCGAGATCTGCTTAAGGGTCGCTAATAAGGGTTTCTGTGGCTTTTAGTTCTTTTAAACAGCGCATCTGCATAGACATTTCCGATCTGGAGATAGAACTCAGTAGCATCGATCAAGCATGGACAGTTCAACCATCAGCCAGGGTTAGATTTATGCAGAATGTCGCAGAAAGAACTCCACTCAGAGTAGCCTCTTCCACCATCACCAGTGGGATAGGAAACGGCTCTCGTGATTCTGATCTTTTGTCTCGCTTCTGTCAGTTGCAAGTTGAGCAGATTGCGTCTCAAACATCTATTGTCTGGGCGCAAATTGTTTACTATGATCCGTTTTTGCAATCTCATCAGGAGGTTGCTAGCAAAGCGGAGGAGTTGGATTTCAAAACAAGAGATGCTTTAAGGAAAAAGGTTGATTCAACAGACTTTCCGCCTGTTTTCACATTAACAGAACTGCCGCTAACGTTTTCTCTTTGGAAAGGCTATTTTTGCCCAATTGGATACAGAAACTATCAGCCGGAATATCTGCTAGTGATTGCAAATTCATCACCTTCTCCAGGGTTTCAGGATTATCTAATAAGCTGCGCGAATTTGGTTTCTCAGCATTGCGAGCTATATTCACATCTGTATCACCAAAGCAGTGAGAATCAGCTTCTAGAGCAAATTTTTCACCGAGTTGGGCATCAGTTACGCAATCCGCTCAGCCTCATTTCCCTATATGCTGAAAATTTGCGCCGAGAGCTATCCAATCACCCATCTCAGGCTCAAGCAGTTGTCATTCGCGATACTGTTCAAAACTTATTAGCAAACTTGAATGATCTGATTTACTGCGGCAAAAGCAGTCAACTCCGCATAGCGCTACATGACATTCAGGCTCTCATCACTGAAGCAATTCACGAACTCAAGCCTTGGATTGAAGAAAAGCAGCTTAATATTTTATACTCTTCTGTTCCGGTCACGTTGATAGTTGATCACGTTCAGATTAAACAGGTTTTTATCAATCTCCTCAACAATGCCATTCACTTCAGCCCAAAATCAGGTACAATTCACGTTAACTGGCAGGTGTTTCAACGAGAAGTGCTGATTCAAATTACCGATCAGGGACGTGGATTATCTGACAATGACCTCAAAAAGCTGTTTGTGCCCTTCTACTCACAGCGTCCCGGCGGCACAGGATTAGGGTTGACCATCGCCCAAAAGATTATTCTCGATCATCACGGCAGCCTATGGGCCCAAAATTCACCAGAAGGTGGGGCTCAATTCTCGTTTACGTTACTGCGTCAATAGATTATTTTGTTAATTTTCTAGTTCTACAGGAGCCCCCCATGAAAGAACTACAACCACTTCGTGTCCTGATCGTGGAAGACGAAACGCATTTCCGCCAAGGACTGCGCACTTTTCTCAGCTTTTTTGGCAATCAGGAGAGTCATCTACTCGAAATTATTGGAGAAGCAGATTCTGCCGATCAAGCCATTCAACTTGCCGAGCAACAACCTGCCCTAATCCTGCTCGATCTCGAATTAGCCGAAAGCAGCGGCATTCAGGTGCTTCAGCATCTACAAGAGCATTCTTTCAAAGGCAAAGTGCTGGTGCTGTCTGGGCATCAAGAAGATGATTGGATTTTTCAAGCCATTCAAGCCGGAGCCACAGGTTATGTTTTCAAACATCAGCTTCTAACGCAGCTTCCAGAAGCGATCAGAGCTATCACTCGATCAGAAATGTACCTGCCGCCCGCTGCCACCCATGGCTTCTTCCGCCGCTTCCAGTCTTACGAGCAATCTCGATGGCGACTCCGGCAGCAGTACCACCTCACGGAGCGGGAAAAAGACGTGCTGAACTGGTTAGCCCAAGGAGCCTCCAATGAAGAAATCTCTAGGCATCTTTATGTCACGGTTGCCACGGTGAAAGCCCATCTCACCAATATTTTTGAAAAGCTCGAAGTCACTAGCCGCACTCAAGCGATTGTTGCCGCTTTCAAACTAGGACTTGTCCAGAACTACAGCAGCAGCTATTGGTAGCAAACGATTCAAGCGTCTTCTATATCTCTACGACGAGGGGCTTCAAGTTTAATTCTCTGCTTGAAAAGCTACTGTGTACACCCATCCTGTATTGATCAAAACCTTGTTTGATCCCCCTACATCTCCCTTAAAAAGGAGGGCTTCAATTCAGTTTTGGCTTGGTTCCCCTCTTACGAAAAACTACAGTGTACACACAACTCCTCTTAGCCCCTTAAATCCCCCACTAGTAGGGGACTTTGAAGACACAATCGGCTCGGAGAAGTTCTCCAGAATGGGGGATTTAGGGGCGAAATCTGCAACGAAGCGAATCTCAACGGGTGTGTGCACGGTAGTCTTACAAAAAGGGAGGTTAGGGGGAGATCTCCAACTCGTATATACACGGTAGTTTTACAGGAAAGTAGGGGAATCTTCAATCTCTGTCTAACCATTCTAAATTTTGTGATGCTGAGATCACTGTTTTCCGTTGTTTTTCTCAAAAAAAATCATGTCTTCTAATGTTATTCCTCACATTCTCTATCAGGAATACTGCTGTTCTCGCAACTCGCCGCTCAACTGTGATCGCTTGCAGCAAACCCTTCAGGACTATAAAGGGGCTAAGTTCTGCATGGATTGTGGGTTTCCGGTAACGCTTGCCCCCGGACAAAAAATAGAAGGACGGCGCGGCAGCTATCAACTCAAGAAATATTTGGGCGCACGCGGCTGTGGTCGGCTTTACGCAGGCATTCAGTTAGGGCAGAACCGATCTGTTGTGATTAAAGAATATCTGCTGCCGGAGAACTGTTTCAATGATGAAGAAGCTCAACAGCGCAAAACAATCTTTACTCAAGTCGCTGGGCTGACTCCTGCTGATGGTCGCGTTCAGGATTTTCGGCTCGTTCCTGTCGTTGAAGCAATTGCTGATGTACGCGATGCAAGATGCTATCTGATCACGGAGGATATCCCGTCGGTAACGTTGAAGCAGTATCTCAGTGAACAGGGTGCAATGAGTGCAACTCAAGTGAGGGTCGTCTTGCATCAAGTATTGCAAACGCTGCAATTTCTGCACAGTCAAAAGCTGCGTCGTCCGTCAGGGCAAATTGAGAAAAGCATCGTTCACGGCAATCTCACCCTGGAAAGCTTGCTGCTAGCAGGTAGCAACGCGAAGTTTCAGATTTACCTTTGCGATTTGGCAGACTGGGAGTTGTTGTTTCGAGCAGCAGTGACTCAATCGGCTAAACTTCAACCCTCGGAAGACTTAGTAGCGCTAGGCTACGTGGCGTTTTATCTCTGGAACGGCAGCACGCCCGACCCATCTGAACAACCGCTTGATCCGCGTGTGGCGGATTGGCCTTCAGAAGAACCGGATCTGAAACAGTTTATTTTGCAACTTATGGGCATCGAACAGCCGTTTGAGAGCGCAGAGGCGGCTCGGCTCGCTTTAGGGCATTTCGCACCAGAACCGTTGCATCAACATCGTTCTATCCCGACTGCCACCTCCGACAAACCAACCTTCAAACGCTGGTTGCTCTTCGGACTGTTGGCGTTTCTGACCAGTGCAGGACTCTGGTTTCTCCTGCGTTCCCGATTTGCCCCTCAAACTAGCCTTGGTGATTATCAGCAGCTTTCCTTCAAAAAAATCAGTGATGTGAGTGGCATCGAACCCGGAGAATTTAATTACGTGAGTGAACAGGACGGGACTTGGAGTTTTGTACTGAAGCAGCCGATCCGAAATGGAACGTTAGAGCATATTTTGTATCGACCAAAGCTAGATATTGAAGCATATTTTAGACTAAAAGGATTACAATCAACTGATAATCCGCATCAGATGCCTAATCCAAGCGTTTTAGTATCGCAGGTGCAGCAAGGCAAAGCTGACTTTGCGATCACGAGTTTGATTGACGAATTGCCTAACGATCTCGAAAAAGTTCAGATTGCTTATGATGGGCTGTTTGTGTATGTTCCCTTCAATAAGGGAGCCACTTTATCTAAAGCGCTAAACGGTCAAATTAGCCTAGAAGCTTTACGCCAGATCTACACTGGAGAGATCACCAATTGGCAGGAGTTCGGCGGCCCCGACTTAAAAATTGTGCCGCAAATGCCAACTGAACCAGAAGCCGTGCAGCTTTTTCAGAATTTGGTGCTTCAAGACGGCTCTGCAATCGCCCAATTTCAGCAAGTTGTGCCCTCTCCCCAACCAACTCGCCTAACGCAAGAACAAGCTCGGAGTGAGTTTACGGCAAAGCGCAGCGGCATCATTAGTTTCGGAATTTTTAGCAAAACTTGGAATCAGTGCAGCGGCTATCCGTTAGCGCTCAAAACCAACGGTCATCCTGTACAGGCGTTGCAGCGAGCCAACGGTAAACCCGTTACGCCAGATGTCAATCTTTGTGATAAGGCAAATCACTTAAATGTTTCTCTATTTCAATCGAATCAGTATCCGTTAGGTTATCCGCTGTATGTGGTGTATCCCAAAGACAACCGCCAATCGGCAGGGCGCAAATTTGCCGAAACTCTTCAGTCTCAGGAAGGGCAGTGCCTCTTAAGCCAAGTGGGTTTAGTGCCGCTGCAACCTGTTCCAGATGATTGTTCCGATCGTTTTTCTCAAAATACCCCTGTAATTTCCAAGTAACATTATGCCGATCAACCCCTGTCGCAACCCCAAATGTGAATACTTTAATCGCACGTTGCCGATCAACGCGAGGCATTGTCCGGGCTGTGGTCAACCGCTAGGAAATGCCGTTGATATTGCTATTCCTGATGCTTATCGAGTTCACAAAAGTCTTGATCCTATATCTCCTCTTCTAATTCAGTCCAATTCACACCCCACACTCAAATTGGTTCACCCAGACGGTCAGGAGTTCTATTTGAAGAGCGAAATGGGCTACATCGGACGCAGCAGTCCTACTAGCGTAATCATGCCAGAAATCGACCTAAAGGGCATTCCTAATGATGGTGTGATTTCACGGGGCGCTCATGCTCGGCTCTATTGGGATGGTAATCAAAAATGCTACATTATCGTAGACAACTCTAGCCGTAATGGAACCTATTTAGATGGCACACTACTACAGCCAGATACTCCCTACCGTCTGAAATCGGGTGCATTATTGCAGTTAGGACAGGATGGATTAGTGAGATTAAGAGTTATGATTGGATAGAAATAAATTGGTAAAGGGAAAGGAAGGAATGAGGATATACACCAGGTAATGTTAGGTTTCTGAGTCCTTGTGTCCGTGTTCCTCCTCTCCCTTTGGAGTACCGATTTGCAATTCAAAATGCGTTTCATCCTTCGGCACGGGGCGGCTGAGTCCAAATTTTTTAATCATTTCGTTCGCAACTGGATCAATCAACTGCCCTTCCTTTTCGGTTGTCCAGGGAATCAACACTTTGACCGCTTTGCCAATTAAATGATTGCTGATGCCGTCATCCCAGTGATTAGGCAACTGCTTAGCATCGCCGCGTAGATAGCCTTCTGAGGCAGGCATACTGGGGCTATTCAAGCCTAGATCGGCGGCTCGGCGGCGAATTTGGGCAGGCGTTTCGCCCTCTACATACCAGCGGTTGCCGTCAGCATCGCGTCCAGCAGGCAGCTTTTTCAGGGTTTCTAGCGGAATCTGGTCGTTGCGAATTGCGTAGGAAGTACTCCAACGGTGAGCTTTTCGAGCGTCGCGCATTCCTTCCAACAGCACAATGTCTTCTTTAACGTGGTTGCGCGTGATCAGAAATTTGAAAAAGGCTTCTAGCGTCTGCATCAGTTTAGAGTCGATCATTTTGCCATCCATGCTCTGAACAAACTCTCGATGTCGTTTCACTTTGAACTGGGTTAGGGCAGACGACGCTTCATCGGTTTCGTCCGGTTGCGTTTCATCGTTTTTAGATTTAGGCGTTTTGGCTGCCGTAGCGCTAGGCAGTTGGTTGAGCCGTCGGTGACTGCTGCGGTCTGGTTCAATTAAGCCATCTGGTTCCTTTAGAAAGAACTCTTGAAAGCTCTGAATTGCCGCCACAAGCTGGTCGCCACACTGCCCATCCACGTCGCCTGCCTCAAAGCCAAGCAGGTTTAGCCGTGATTGCACTTGAGCCACATCCTCTGGCGCGTTTTTGCCCTGTTTGCCAACTGAATTCGCTAGCTCTAGCGGCACACCCAATTGATCAGGCATTTGAACCGGGACTTGGCTAAATCATGGGCAGCAGTTTTGGGAACGACAGTTTGAGAGGCATCCATCTGAGGGACAACACTCGATTCTGGTGATTCCAATTCCGGTGCTGTGCCTTCCTGCGATGAGCGTATTAAGTCCTGATTTTCGGAAGATATAGGTAGCCGGAACGGTTGCTGTTGCTGAGTTACAAACTGTCTCATCGCTATCAAATCACCTGCTGTTATCAGATTTTGGGCTTCAACTTTTGGCTTCAGTATAAGAGACAAAGAGCGCTATTGCTCAGATTTCTAGTATAGAACTGTACACATAATCAGAATATTCGACTTATGACTAATGTATATCAGCAGCAGCTTATTTATATTAACGATCAGAGTGTCGTAGCTTTCCAAGTCCAATGCTAATCAAGAATCGGTATGAAATCATTCGAGGTTTAGGTAAAGGTGGTTTCGGCAAAACATTCTTGGCAAAAGACCTTGATTGGCGCGATCGGTTATGCGTCATTAAACAACTCACCGCTGCTGAAGATCACGCCGATTTTGCCTACATCCAGGACAAGTTTCGGCAGGAAGCTAAAGTATTAGATGACTTGGGAGAAGCCATCGATCACATTCCGGCATTGCGGAGCCAAATCCCCAAATTGTATGCCTATTTCACAGAAGCCAATTTGTTCTATCTGGTGCAGCAATGGATACCGGGTGCAACGCTGGAAGAGCAAGCAAAAGTCGCATTACTGAACGAAAAGCAGATCAGAGAATTTCTGATCGATATTCTGCCTGTTTTGCAGCTAATCCACAATCGTGGCATCATTCACCGTGACATTAAGCCTGCAAACTTAATCATTCGTGAACCTGATGGAAAACCTGTTCTAATTGACTTTGGAGCTGTCAAAGAACTGGCTGAAATTGCCGCCAATCCTGAGACTCATTGCCATCCAACTTCTGCTCAAATTGGCTCAGCCCAAATTGGCTCAAACAGTTTGAGCAAACCCTCTACGATGATTGGCACGCCTGGGTTCATGGCTCCTGAACAGGAAACCTGTGAACCTGTCAGCCCCAGCACAGATTTATACAGTTTGGGCATTACCGCAATTTATGCGTTGTCGAGACAGATTTACCGCTGGAATCATACTGGAAAATCTAATTGGCAATATATTTCATCACATCTCAGTGAAGGGTTTAGTGCTATTTTAGACAAAGCAATTCAACTAGACTCACGCGATCGATACAGTAACGCTCAAGAAATGCTGGAAGCGCTGCAAAGCCTACCTCCTTTACCGGATGCCACACCTGCAACGATCAAAATCACTCGAACTGAGCCAGATTTAGTAGAACTACCTTCGCCAATCGCCTCAACCGGACAATCAAGCCTTCGCCCTTTGCTCAGCACGGCTGTAGGTTTGCTAGTGGCAGTTGCGGCAGGCTACTTCTATGCCAATTATCGAGTAGCGCAAGCTGATCTAAAGTATCAAAAAGCCCAAGCAGATTTGCAGAAAATTGAGGAGCTAAAAGAACAGGGCGAGCATCAAGCTTGCGTAATTGAAGCAAAACAGTTTACTCAGTCGCATACCCTAACTTATCTCAATCCAACGACTGAAGCTGAACAGTTGGGCAGTGAGTGTGCGAATGCCATCGTGAAGAATATTGAAGCAGCAAAAGCAAAAGGTGAGCATACAACTTGCATCACCGAAGCTCAACGCTTAACTCAGTCTGAGTCAAATCTTTATGATGATGCGACGACTAAAGCTGAAACATTAGAAAATGAATGTAGCCTATCAGCAGAGTTGCAGAAGTATCTACGGATAGATGTACTTAATTTACTACGGGAAAGTAATCAATCTGCTACTGCCGAAATCATATCTAAGATTCAGCCTTCAGTGCAGGTAGAAGGCAGCCAGGTTACAGTGAGTTATGACGGAGCATCTGATGCTTACTTGGTTACAAATTCTGGGCTTCAACGTCTGGCAGCTTTCTTCATCAGTGCTTTGAGTGGAGAAAGTAAGGAATTTCCTACTACAAAATACGCAGATTTCTCTAGCCTGACGGTTTCCCCTAAAGGCAAATCAATTGTGGCGACTGTGACGAAGGAAAACTGGGATGCCTATCTCAAAGAATACAATCGAGCCTCATCTGCAACTGTACAAGAAAGTATCAAGCAACAGTTCATTGAGCAAATTCAAGTTTCGACTCAATAAATTCTATTCCTATCTTTAACAATATTTACTCTCTCATCAGAATTTCAGGAGACCTACGATGTTGAAGAAACGACAAAAATATCACCCTATTTCACGTTTGAATACCTCGATCTATTTAAGTTTAAGCACCTTAATATTCACGTTAAATAGTACGGTGTGTTATGCTTTTTCCAGCAGCACATCACTATCACCCAGTTCACCATTATCAGAATCACCTCAAAGCCCTACCAATCTCATTGCTCAGGGCATTTCAGGGATTGTCCCTGAAATTACGTCCATCCTTGAAACTGGTTCAGCCGCGATTATTGAGATCATTCCAGGAACAATGCCCGTATCAGTTTATCAACCATATGAACCCCCAGTGACAAAGTCAGTTACAGAGCCAGTTACAGAGCCAGGTGATGGAATTGCTAGAGATCCTGAGCCTTCACCCTATGAATCACCCACGCTGCTACGCGAATTATTTTCCCTTAAAGCTGTGCGCCAGTCCGTCAATATTGCTTTACCCCCTGAAGCAGAACTCGCTGCTCTGCCAGAACTTCCCCTTAATAAAATGCTTCCAGGAGTAGTCGGACAAACTGATCATGAAATGGATGGGCGATGGGTTGATTTTTATCAATTTGAGGGCGATCAAGATCAGCAAGTTGTTGTGATGTTGAGAAATAGCCAGGATGCTCGCCCGACCAATAATCTGCGTCTAACGCCCTATGCGATGGTGTTTGATCCAAATGGGCAAGTCATGGCAGCGACAGTGATCCCCGGCTCATACCGTCTCTCCACGCCCGATCCTCTACTGCCGCTTGATAATCAGCTCGCGTTGCGACTCCCTCAGTCGGGTCGATATGTTGTGGCGGTGTTTACGAATCGAGGGGAAGATGGGCGCTATGGCATTGGTTGGAACCAAGACAATCATAGATTTCCCTACGATGAGATACACGAATTAGCGAATGCAGGATTTAAGCCGCCAGTTGAGATAACTGGGAAAGCAAACCAAATTGTCCAGATCCACGCCATCAGCTATCAATTTGATCCGGTGGTGAGGTTGATAGAGGCGAATGGTAACGTGATTGCAGAAGATGACGATAATGGGGGCAACTACAACTCTCGAATTGAAGTTACGCTGCCCGCAGACGGAACCTATCAAGCGATTGTGACTTCAGCCGATGGGCGCCAGCAGGGACAATATCGCCTGAGAATGCGTTGAACTTCCCAAGTGACAGTAGCAATCAGCAACGCCGTTTGACTCTCCAGTTAAAGCAACTGATCCATCAGTGCCATCACCTGCATGGCTCCTTTGGTTAGGCTCGGCGGCTCGGTTTGTTTGATCTGCTTTTCCAGCAAGCCTCTGAGAGAAATTAATTTCAAGCTATTTTCAGCTAAGGTTGCGCAATTGCAGAAGCCGCAGGCAGATAGCCAATCGCGCCCAAATCCGCTAATGCCGCCCGTCGTAGCTGTAAATCTGCACCAGAGAGGGCTTGAACCAGCCGATCTCCATACTGGTTGGCTTCTACCGGATCGGCAGTAAGTTGATAGAGCGCTCTAGCTGCGGCAAACTGAATCCGAGGAATCGAATGCTGCAAAAACGGCTGAATCAAGGTGATCGCCTCAACTGCGTTTAAACTGCCCAATGCTTCTAAAATCGCATCATAGGGCTGCTCCAAGTTAGGGGGTTCAGGAGCAGGTAACGTCCCCGGAATCTGATTTTGCAACAGCCCCATCAAGGCTGGGATAGCCTGCGCATTCTCTAACAGTTCCAATGATTGGGCGGCGGCTTCTCGCACATAAAAATCGGCGCAGGTCAACGATTGAATTAAGGCTGGAACCGCTCGCTGGTCGCCCAGTTTACCCAGTGCTCGCGCTGCATTGCGTCGGAGTGGATAGCCACCCGCTTCGGTGCGATCGGCTTCATCATCCAGAGCTTGGATCAATATCTCGATGGCTTCTGGTCGATCAACACGAAAACGCCCCAACCACCAGGCCGCATACACCCGCAAGCCCAAATCTTCACCTTGCAGGTTAGCAATTGCTTGTTCAACGGTAAGAGAATCTGAAGTGATTTGAGTATCAGGCTGTTCAGGCATCAGGGAGATGGAATGAAGAGGACATAGTTGTAAGCAAGGGAGAGGAGAAAGGCAGAGGGCAGACGGGTGGAAGGAGGCAGATGACCACGACAACCAATGGCAAACGGTGTTGGTTCCATTCGGCATTCTCAATTTGGATAATGACGAGTTGTCGATTTACCTGGGGCAGTCCGCGGAAACCAGCGATTTCATCGTCGATTGCTTAGAGTGGTGGTGGCAAGACAATCAGGCTCTTTATCCTGATGTTGAGGAGTGGGTAATCAATTTAGATGGGGGTCTTGCCACCCGGAGTGACCGCACTCAGTTCATCAAACGCATGGTCGAATTGTCCAAAACCATTGGTCTCACCATCCGGCTCATTTACTACCCACCGTATCACAGCAAATACAATGCCATTGAACGATGTTGGGCAGCCCTGGAACATTACTGGAATGGAGCCATATTAGATTCGGTAGAAACCGCAGTTCAATGGGCAACTCATATGAGTTGGAAAGCGATGGCTCCAGTGGTCTACTTGGTTGATGGCATTTATGAAAAGGGAATCAAGCTTCTGACCGAAGAATGAGAACCCTATCTTCCCTCTTGGCAACGCTCTGAGACGTTACCCAAGTGGGATATCACCATTCTTCCTCCATGACCGGGGTGTTATTTAATCGCAAACCCCTAAGATCTCGTTTACCCAGCTAGTGAAAGAGTTAGAAACAGTACAGAGCAACGAGGCACTTGCGACAATTGTTGATCAGCTGGTTGCCAAACTTCAGCGTAAACGTCAGAGTTTAGCTGAAGGTAACCAACAACAAATTGAGCAGATGGCAGGCATGAAGGTGGCGGCGATGGCAACTCACTTGCGGCAAAGCAGCCCTGTCCATCTGAAGGAGTGGTTTCAGCAGCGGCGGGCAATCGCAGAACTGCTCGACCGTCGAGATGGAGGCGTTCAGCCGATTCTGATTTCTCACCATGCTGATGAAATACGACGAGTCGAGCGGGGCGATGGTAACGCTGAGCGTCCCCAAGATTACCTGGACAGTTTCCAGCGCTTTTTGCTAGAAAACATGAATCGTATTCCTGCCTTGATTGTGGTGACACAACGTCCACGTGAGTTGACCAGAGCGCAGCTTAAGGAGTTAAAGCTGTTGTTGGATGCTCAGGGCTACTCGGAAACGAATCTGCAAGTTGCCTGGCGAGAGATGACCAACGAAGATATTGCCGCTTCGATTATTGGTTTTGTTCGTAGAGCAGCATTAGGCGATCCGTTGGTGCCTTATGGTGATCGGGTGGATCGAGCAATCGAGAAAATCCTGAAGAGCCGTAATTGAACAACGCCACAGCGGCAATGGTTGGAGCGAATTGGCAAACAGCTTAAGCAAGAAACGATTGTGGATCGAGAAGCGTTTGATCAAGGGCAGTTCAAAGACAAGGGTGGCTTTGCTCGCATCAACAAAATCTTTGATGGGCGGTTGGAAGCTATCTTGACGTAACTTGGCGATCAGCTTTGGCAGGTGAGTTAGTCTTGCGGCAGGTCGCCAAACCGCTCGCGATAACGAGCAAGCTCGGCTTCGAGGGCAGCAGATCGTTGTCGCTCGGCTTCAGCAATCGATTCTGCTTGCTGTCGGGCTTCTGCCTCTTGTTGCCGGGCAACGAGCAGTTCGTCGGGAATTAGCAGCTTTTCGCCCGTGTCGAGGCGGTAGAAGCCAATCAGTCGGTCTTCAGCAACAAGGCGGAGTTTTAGCACCTGACTTTGCCCATCGGTGATGTCGAGGTAGGCGGGTTCCACTTCGCCTTCTGAGTTAATGAACTCCTGCCAGCGGTAGCCCCGCAGCTTTTCGGGAATCCATTCGCCTTTCGGGTCAAACTGCCAGTATTCTTGCACCCCCAACTGAGCGTATAGGGTCTTCTTGAAGCTTTCGTCTTTGTTGCGAGTGCTAGCAGAGGTGATCTCAAAAATGACGCTGGGGGTTTGCCCTTCTTCCCAGATTTTGTAGTTGTCACGTCCACCGGGTTCAACATTGAAGATCACCATCACATCCGGGGCAGTGCGGAGCTTGGGAAAGCCTTGAGCGTAGTAGAGATATTGGTTGCCGAGGACGGTGGCGCGTTGTCCAGCCAGGTATTGGCGCAACACTTCTAGGGTGATCAGCAGAGCATAGAGATGGTCAAACGTTTCTGCCACAGGTTTACCGTCGCCAGTGGGGTAGATGATATCAGTGTTTTGAGAGGGCAAGGAAGGGAAAGACATTAGCAGGTTTCAACTCCATCCGTAAATGCGGAGATGGTTGAAATTAATTGTATTGACTCCTTGATTCTGTAAATAAACGAAGAGCTTTAAATCATCTGTCAAAACAAGATATTGACTGCGAGCTAGCTCGACAATACTACAATCGGTTAGTCCAAATTTGACAAATCCTTGACTTTTAGCAACTGTATGACTTTCAAGATGAAATTCGTTAAAAAGGGGAATCGTGTTAGAAAACAAAGCAAAACATTGAGATCGCTCTGGTTCACCTAATTTATCTGCAAGGCTATTTACTTCGGTCAAAATATTAGGCGTAGTGATTCTTTTGGGAAAATAGCTAAGCAGTTCAAGCAAAGTTTGATAGTCTTCGATTGTAAATTGCTCTGTACGATTAAATTTTGAAATCCTTGCCGGATTCACAGTTCCAACAAAATACAAAAGCAAAATATTGGTATCAATTAAAATTCCCTTTTGTTGATAATGATTGAACAAAGATTGGAACTGCTCTTTCATAGTTGTCTAATTTTCATTGCCTCAACTTCACCTGTTTGGGCATTGACCTTAAATGTTTTATATTCTCGCCTATAGGTCTTCTTATAAACATTAGGAACCGTTAGCAGTTCTCCAATCGTGTTTAGACTCTTGATTGGCACATCAAAACCTAATGTAATTAACCAAAAGTTTCGGTCATCCGATAATTCAGCCTCTTCTAATCTCAAATCTTCCAATTTTCCCCCTATCATCTCCTGCACAGACTCAAGATACTGACATGCAGCATGAAACGCAGTTTTAGAAACTGTTTGCAAATGAATTTGAAGAGGCTGAAACAGGCTTCAAGACTTGATCCTCCCTAACCCTCCTTAGAAAGGAGGGAACCGAGCCAAAAGTCTGAAGTCCCCCTTTGAAGGGGGATTT
>JAAUQT010000095.1 GCA_012033495.1 Cyanobacteria bacterium RM1_2_2
CTTGTAACGTTGTTTCATCTGTCAAAGCGGGCGTGCTAGATAATGAGGGGGGGTAGTTTGTCATGGCTCTTTTTCAATCTGTTTGCCTTGACACTACCCCTTTCTTTGCCAATTTGCGATCTACTGAGTCTGCCTGAGCTGTCGGTTAGGTCATTAGGTAAGGGAATTAAACCCATTGGAGGAGGTTATCCTTGAGAAAGAGTTTTGCCCTCATCGCTGCTGAGCATGTCGAAAAAAGACTATAAGTGGAAACGCTTTTGGTGCCCTCGGTCAAGTAGCATCAATCCACCAGATGGCGGTGGCTATCTCGATGATCCAGATACAGAATGGGGCAAGGCGTGTAATCCAGATTTGGTTAGCTTAGAGGCGATCGCTGATGTTCCCTGCCTGGTTTTATTAGGTGAAGCAGGCATGGGCAAAACAGCGGCAATAGAAGCTGCCCATCAACAAGTCTATGAACAAACTAAGAACTTAGAGGATATTTGCTCACCCTTGTTTAAATTGGGTGATTATGGCTCAGATACGGAGCTATGCGCTGCAATCTTCCGGAGTAATGCTTTTCAGCAATGGCTTTCAGGAACACACAAGCTGTACTTGTTTTTAGACAGCTTAGACGAAGGGCTACTTTCAATCAAAATTTTGGTCAGAATTCTAAAGCGTGAAATCAATGATTTACCCTGCGATCGCTCTGTTTTCGACTTACCTGTCGAACCGCAGAATGGGCATCTAGCTTAGAGGAAAAACTAATAGAAAAGTGGGGGGAAGATAACGTTGGAATTTATACATTGGCACCTCTCCGTCGTCAGGATGTGATTGAAGCTGCAAATGAAAACAACATTATTGATGTTGAGGGTTTCTTGCAAGCAATCTCTGACAGGAATGCAGTCCCTCTTGCTATTAAGTAATTCTGCAAGCCTTACGTCAGATGATTCAACCGCCATCTGTTTCCACTGCTCAATGGTCGAAGGTAATCTTATCCTATGAAGGAAATCCTGACTTTCCTGCATTTGAGTCCTACCGGGACGAACTTCTTCCGCCCCGTGAACTGGAGCTATTTTGATGCGCTATCTCCTTGATACCTGCGTCATCAGCGACTTTATCAAAGGTGAAGTTGGAACCACAGCTAGACTCAAACAAACTCCACCTGTTGATATTGCCATCTCAGCAATTACAGTGATGGAATTACGTTACGGTTTGGCACTGAATTCGCAACGTGCTCAGAAGGTTGAACCTGCGATCGCTAGTCTTCTATCCTCTGTAACGATCCTGCCGTTCGGTACTGTTGAAGCTGAACAATCTGCTCAAATCCGAGCTGCTCTCAAATCTCAAGGACAACCATTGGAGCTTACGATGTCTTGATTGCGGCGACCGCGCTTCAACACAACTTGATGATGGTTACAGCAAACCAACGAGAGTTTGATCGGATTCCTGGCTTACAGACCGAAAATTGGCGACCATCCTAAATGAGCAGTCAATGCTAATTGCAGACTAACACTGCGTTGATGCAGACGGTACACCGGTTGTCGGTAGGCATTCAAAGTTACACCGACTTAAACAGAGAACGCGACAGTTCCCAGACTGAAACCATGGCGGCGCGAAGTGTCCCCAAATCCAAAGTTTCCCCAAGCCAAAAGTTGCTAGCGCAACGCTGCGCGAACGCAAATCCAAAATCCAAAATGGTATGACTTGCCACCGCACGACTGCACCATTGGCAGCTATGATTTTTTCGAGTCGGAACTTGCGGAGCCTTTGAAACCGCCCGGACTCGGCATCCACCAGCCAATAATCCCTGTGAGTCCGCCCCAATAGAGGGCACGAGTATTGTCATCTTCATGCTGAAGTCCGTTCCAACACAGCATGAGCATAAAGAAAGTGATGATGATTTGCATCACAAACTTGAGGCTATCCAGGTCTCTAAGATTGAATTCTTCATTTGCAGGAGTGCTTGCTGGAATACTGTTGGCAGGAACAATTGTACGAACTTTGGTATTCGCCTGAGAAAGTTGCGATGAAGGAACAGGGATATGCTCATCGGTAGAGAAAGCTTGGGAACTACCCATAACCATCAAACTCCTATATGCCTCGCTGAATGATTTTCTGTAAGTGTCTTCACAATGCCTACAGTGCTTTCCATAGTGCAAGGCTAAAAGTACCCATCAGGGTCATTCAAAGCAGGGGTTTCGCAGAAGAGACATCAGGAGAGTAGATTGGTAAATTCACCTGAGAAGCAACTTTGGCATCACTGTAGACTGTCACCGTCATCACTCTCGCATCCATTAAGCGGCTTTCGGCAGGTAGCGTTCCGGTTCCTGGATTCACGGCATAGGCAGGAAAACAGGCGGCACTGATGCTGAGACGAATGGCGCTACCCGACGGGATGCAAATGCAGGTGGGTTGGAGGGAAAGCGTACAGGGAGTTGGGGAGTTGGGAGGTGAGTCCGCAGAGAAGCGCTGATAGCCTTGCGTGATGTTGTAGACGCTGCTGTTGGGTTTGACTTCCGAGAGGACGACGCAGAGGTCGAAACTGGCAGCATCGGCAGTGCAGTAAAGCGCGACGGTAATTTTGCCTGCTAAATGCAAAGCTTCAGTTAGGGGTGCAGTCGTGTAGGTGAGCACATCCGAGCGGCAGTCGATGCTACTGCGATCAAAAGCACCTGCTGGAAATGCCGCATGTCCGCCTTGAGCAGGCACAGGTCGCCACGGATCATGAACAAACGTATCTGGCGCAGGAATCGAAGGCTCTGACGACATTGCTGCAAATGATTTCTCAAACACATTCACTGCTGCATTTTCTACCGTCTCTACTGCCTGATTCGCAACTCGTTCCAACTGACCTTCTCGCTGATCCATTGCCGCAAGTCCAGTTGTGATGAACCGATAGGGCTGAGCCGCTTGAGTCGGAAACTGCTCGAACTGTCGCCACTCATTGCTGCCCATTTCAAACAGGCTTACCGGAGCTTCATCTAACAGCCCGGTATGAATGTCTTTCAGCCAGTGATCGAACCAGCGAATTTGCAGCCGATCGATCGGGTTATTGGCTTCTGAACCGTAGTCAACCGCGCCCACTTTGCGCCCCCACGGCAGATGCGCCCACGGGCCCACAATCAACTGCTGCGGAAACGCACTCCGAGATGCCATTTCCTCATAGAGCCGCAGCGTGCCCCGCAGGTAGGTGTCAAACCAGCCGCCAATATGCAGCATCGGTAGATCTACAGTTTGCAGATATGTACAGGGCGATAATTTTTGCCAATATTCGTCCGGTTCCGGGTGAGCCAGCCAGTCATGGTAATGAGAATCGGCAGCAAAATGTTTGAGAATCCCAGAGCGAACATCCACCGGATCAGACAAGGGCGGATTGCGAGAAGCCGCATACAGCGTTCGATAAGCATCCTCATCGCCTTGCCGTCGTGCCGTTTCAGCCGCTAACTGAAGCGCCCAGCCCAAGTTCAACTGATAGCAAAACGCGCCGCCTTCATATGCCCAGTCTTGGTACAGGTCATAGGCCACCATGCTAGGGCAGAGGATCTTTAGTGCTGCCGGACGGTTGACTGCGGCAAAAAGCTGCGTCATGCCCTGATAAGAGAAGCCATACATGCCCACTTGTCCGCTGCTTTGAGGCAGAGCCGCCGCCCAATTCACAGTGTCCTCTCCATCCTCGATTTCGTGGGCAAATAGCGAAAACACCCCCTCCGAAGACCCCCTGCCGCGCACATCCTGAATCACCACAATGTAGCCATGAGCCGCATACCAGCTTGGATGGGCATAGACGACCGTAGAAGCAATTGCTCTACCGTAGGGCTGCCGCATCAGCAAGACCGGAAACGCCTCGTCGCTATCCGGATAGTAAACATCCGCATCAAGCCGCACTCCATCGCGGGTTTGCAGGGAGTGGGTTTGTTTGGGGCGAATCGAGTAGGGCATGAGCGAATTGAACTGGCATTCAACTAGCATTTAACTGGTCAGCAAAAAGTAACTGGTCAGCAAAAAAGCAAAAAGGAGAGCTACATCGAAGTTTGATGAGCAGCGCCAGCAAAGACCTAGATATCTAGATCGGTGAGGTTCAACCGCGGCCCGTGAGTTTCGATGAACTCGCGTCTGGGAGCCACCCGATCGCCCATCAGGACGGTAAAAATCCGGTCGGCTTCGGCAGCGTCTTCAATTTCCACTCGCTTCAGGGTACGGCTTTCGGGGTTCATGGTGGTATCCCACAACTGTTGGGGCATCATTTCGCCCAGACCTTTGAACCGCTGGATATCGTACTTGGCGTTTTCGGGAAAAGTCGCAATGATTTGATTGCGTTCTCGATCGCTGTAGCAGTAATGAGCACTGCGTCCACGCTCCACCTTGTAAAGCGGCGGACAAGCGATGTAGACATAGCCCTGATCGACCATGGCTCGCTGATAGCGATAGAAGAAGGTGAGCAGCAGCGTCCGAATGTGAGCGCCGTCTACGTCTGCGTCGGTCATGATCACGATGCGATGGTAGCGGAGTTGAGAAGCGTTGAATTCTTCGCCTTTGATGCCCAACCCCAGCGCCGTGATCAATGCCTGAATCTCGGTGTTTTTATAGATTTTGGCATCGTCAGTTTTTTCAATGTTGAGGATTTTGCCTCGCAGCGGTAGAATCGCCTGAAAGCGCCGATCCCGTCCCTGTTTGGCGCTACCTCCGGCTGAATCGCCTTCCACAATAAAAATCTCTGATTCTGACGGATCACGGGAGCTACAGTCGGCGAGCTTGCCCGGTAGGGTAGAAGACTCCAGCACCGATTTACGCCGCACCAATTCCCGCGCTCGCCGGGCGGCTTCTGCGGCGTTAAAGGCTTGAATTGCCTTTTCCAATACCGAATCGGCAACCGCAGGGCGAAACTCCAGATATTCGGTGAGCGCCTCTCCCACCAGCGTTTCGACAATGCCGCGCACTTCAGTGTTGCCCAATTTGGTTTTGGTTTGCCCTTCAAATTCCGGGTCAGGCACTTTCACCGAAATGACGCCCGTTAAACCTTCGCGGACGTTTTCACCAGCCAGATTCGGCTCGTTTTCTTTCAGCTTGTTGCGCTTACGGGCAATCGCGTTCATGGTGCGCGTCAGGACTGCCTTTAAGCCTTCTAGGTGCGTGCCGCCGTCAATTGTGCGGATGTTGTTGGCAAAGCCCAGCAAGTTGTCGCTGTAGGCATCCACACACCATTGCAGCGCCACTTCCACTTGCACATTGTTGCGCTCACCCTGAACGAAGATAATCTCCTCATGGAGGGGCTGTTTATCTTTATTCATGTATTCGACATATTCCCGAATGCCGCCTGCATAGTGGTAGGTTTCCGACTTCGGCTCATCGGTTTTGAGGAGTTCTAGGCGAGCGTCTGTAAACGTAATTTCGACGCCAGCATTCAGGTAGGCCAACTCCCGCAGCCGCCCGGCCAGGGTTGCGTAGTCAAACTCTGTGCCCGTCGTAAAAATTTCGGCATCAGGTCTAAAAACAACAGATGTACCCGTCCGGTCGCCTTTTAGCGGTTGAGTCGCCAGATCTCCTTGGGGTACACCTCGCTCGTAGCGCTGCTGATGCACCTTTTGTTCACGCCAAACCGTGACCTCAACCCATTCCGAGAGAGCGTTGACCACCGAAATGCCGACGCCATGCAGTCCGCCTGAAACTTTGTAACCACCGCCGCCAAATTTGCCGCCCGCGTGCAGCACCGTCATCACCGTTTCTAGTGCCGATCGACCCGTGCTGGGGTGGATACCAGTCGGAATCCCGCGTCCATCGTCTATCACCCCCACCGAACCATCCGCGTTCAAAGTCACTTGAATGTGGCTACAGAAACCCGCCAGTGCCTCATCGACGGAGTTGTCTACAACCTCATACACTAAATGGTGGAGTCCGCGAGAGCCGGTGCTGCCAATATACATGCCCGGACGTTTCCGCACCGGCTCCAATCCTTCTAAAACTTGAATCTGCTCAGCACCGTAATTTGTCGTCATGAATGAAGCGCTCCTGCAATTGGTTTGAAGCCGTCCCAGACTTCAGAACATCAAAATACACCAAAATTCTAGCACAAAAGGGTTGAGGGCGATTTTGGGCGAGTCTGATGCGAATTTCTGAAAGGAGATCGATCAAAATAGTTTTTGACCGTCATCAACTATAGCTGAATTGAATGGATAGTGCGCATATTAATACATTTGTACCAAATTATACTCTTCCTATTCTAATTGTTATTTGCGGTGCAACTGCAACCGGCAAATCTCGATTAGCGATGCAGATTGCCCAACGGCTGCCTGCCCTAGTGATCAGTGCCGATTCTCGGCAAGTGTACCGGGAATTTGACATCGGGACTGCCAAGCCTTCCATCGCTGACCAACAGCAAGTTCCCCATCATTTAATTGACATCTGCGAGCCGACAGAAACCTTAACGCTGGCAGATTATCAAGAGATGGCGCGGCAGTTGATTGAAAAGGATGGAAGAGATGGAAGAGATGGAAGAGATGGGGAGCAAAATCCAAAATCCAAAATCCAAAATCCAAAATCCATCCGCCCGATCCCGCTGTTGGTCGGCGGCACGGGACTTTACATCAAGTCAATTGTGCGAGGGTTGAGGATTCCGCGAGTTGGGCCGCAGTCTATCCTGCGTGCTCAGTTGGCTAGTTGGGGACAGCCATTTTGCTATCAGTTATTGCAACAGGTCGATGCAGGGGCGGCTGCAAAAATCCATGCCAACGATCAGGTGAGAACGTTGCGGGCATTGGAAGTTTTTTATGTGACGGGTCAGCCAATTTCGCAGCAGCAGGGAGAGCAGCCGCCTAATTACCCGATTTTGCAAATTGGCTTAGACTGTTGCGATCTCGATCGGTTGACTCAACGCATTGAGCAGCGGACACAGCAGATGATTGCTGCCGGGTTTGCCGCTGAAGTGGAAGCGCTGTGCCAAAAATATGGAGCAGATTTGCCGTTGCTGAACACGTTGGGCTATCAGGAAATGAAACAGCACCTTGCCGGAGTTCCTCTTCGGGAAGCCGCCGCAGAGATTGTGCTGCACACTCGCCAATTTGCCAAACAACAGCGAACTTGGTTTCGGGCTGACCCGACGATTGAGTGGTTTGATGCGGATGCCCCTGATCTGCTGACTCAAGTTTGGCAACGCATCGAGCAATTTTTAGACTCGAATATATCACCTGGAACCTCAACCTCCTACTCCTAAGACTGGGATCTCCTAAAACTGGGAGGATCGTAAATTTAATCAATCCGTTTAATCAATCCGTCAACTGTACGAGCGGGTTTAGCAGATTAATCGGCATCCTGCAATGAATCTGACCGCAAAACCTGCCCCTACCCATGATCGAACGGATTGAATTCCCATTCTGATCTCCTGAAACTGTGATCTACCGAACACTCTGCTTTACAGCTTTGGCAGGATGATGAAGTGAAAAAAAGGCTGTAGGCTGCTGATACTGCTCTGTTTCGCTTCCCTCTATTCATGATGGCTTCATGGCGCTAATCTCTCAGATCCAAACTGTGGTTCCGGCTGCTTTGATTGGCTACTGCTTTCCGTTGCTGATTGTCACCTCGCTTTGGGTTAGTTTCGGGCAATGGCTGACAGCCAAAAGACGCACCGCAGCCATTGTGTATGTCTTTTCGGTATTCACCTACGCAATTGCTAAAACAACGGCTCTGCCGCTAAGCCAAGCTGCGACAGTTGGCGGGATCATTGCCCCGACGCTGTATGGACTGCTGTTTATTGGCTTCGGGATTGCTCGCACGTTGCGCCAGCCTTATGGCCATCATTGGCAGCGAAGTTATATCAGGCGCTCTAAACAACTCAAACGATGGATGGATGGGGTGTTTGGCGCTTGTATTGGCGGCATTGCGGGCGCAACTATCGGCGTTTTAGTGGGGTATTTTTGATTCTCTTGGTCTACAGCATCATGTTCCTGTTGGCGCATTCTTTTCAAGCTCAAGCGAATCTACAGCTCATTGACTTAACAGTATACGGGATTGGTTCTCTGGGTTTCACAATAGGATTACTAACAGGCTTGAGGTTGATCAACTGGCAGCGTTTCAATGAGCGCTCGCTGATTTGCTTAGTCATCTATGTTTCGTTCATCAAAACGCTGATTCGGCGAAGCTTACGAAATAGAAACTGATTAGCCTAAGCTTTTTGCCCAACGCCAGATCTCATTCCTACTCTTCATCTCCTGCCGCACAAACGTAGTCCAAAACTGCTACGGGTCAAGGCTTTTCAGCCTCGCAAGCAAAAACCCCAGCGTTGCCACCGGGGAAAGGAGTGTAATGAGGATATTACCTAGAAACTTGATATCAATACCCTATCGCTCTGTTGTGACGATAGTGAGTCAATTCTTTGTCGAACTTGTCGCATCACGCCTTCACTCAGGTTTAGCTCAGTTAGCTGAAATTCAATCAAATTCCCTGCGATAGAGGCTCTATCTATCAACAAACCATTTTATGATTCCTTTTAGTGTGTTAAATCAAGTCCAGTTTATTTCTGGCTGAACGTTCAGTTCTATTAAGGAGAGTGCATGAGCTTTTTCGATATTTTCTGGGTGTTTATTATTATTTCATCCTTGCAGCCAATTATCCAAAAGCGAGTCGTCGCCTCTCGTCGGCTAGCAGCAATTCGAGAATTAGAGCAAAAGCGGCAAAGTCGAGTGATTCTAATGATTCATCGCCAAGAATCAATTAGTTTGTTTGGAATCCCGCTTTCTCGCTACATCAGCATTGAAGACTCTGAACAAGTGTTGCGAGCCATTCGTCTAACGCCGCCCAGCACCCCGATTGATTTAATTCTGCATACGCCCGGTGGTTTGGTGTTAGCGACCGAGCAAATTGCCCATGCGTTAATTCGTCATCAAGCCAAGGTGACAGTGTTCATTCCTCACTATGCAATGAGTGGTGGAACCATGCTGGCGATGGCATCTGATGAGATTGCAATGGACGAAAATGCGGTGCTTGGCCCAGTTGATCCGCAGTTGGGCAATATGCCTGCTGCAAGTGTGCTGAAGGTGCTAGAAGACAAACCGATTAACGAAATTGATGACCAAACGTTGATTACAGCAGACATCGCTCGTAAGGCAATGCGTCAAGTGCAGCGGTTTGTGCGGACACTATTGGAAGATGCTATACCGGAACAAAAAATTAGCCCTGAGAATGTAGAACGAATCATTGAGGCTTTAACGACCGGAAAAGTGACCCACGACTATCCAATTTTGGTAGAAGAAGCAAAAGAACTCGGCTTGCCAATCACGGTCGGCTTACCCAGAGAAATTTACAACTTAATGGAGCTTTACCCCCAGCCGATGACAGGACGCCCATCTGTGCAGTACATCCCGCTACCCTATCAGGCACGCCCAGCATTGCCCAAAACTGTTGAGACAGAATAAAGCCAGTTTTGATCGTTATTCCGACACCTATCAACCTGACAATTGTTATCCATACAATACCGTGCTGCGACTGCGCTCAGCCCCTAAGAATCAAGTGGGTTGAGCGTAGCCGAAACCCGATCCCATGCTTCTCTCTCGCCTTGATCGTGACCTTGATCGTAAATCGTTCTGTCAGGTTTTCTATCGCAAGTTAAACACAGCGCAATGGCTTATGGACTTAGCAAGACATCTAGCGAGGTTGCTTATCATCACGGGTTAGATCCATTACCGCATTCAAAAGCTCCTTCAAAATTTGCTTTGCCTGCTTCTCTTTACGGGCAATGGCTGCGCCTGCTTCACCCATTTTTTGCTCAAAGTCCGACTGCTTTTGTTCTAACGGAGTTGATTCTGCTGTCGTAGCATTTTGGCGCGAGCTATCGTACCATACTTTGGCATCTTCGAGATGATGTTTCAGATCCTCGTATTGTTCACCATAGCGAGCTGCTAAATTCGCCTTCAGTATTGCTAGCTGCGCTTGAAGTTGGGCATACCGCTTACGCAATAGTGTTGCTTCCTCGCTGTCTTGAAGTGTTGTGATTGCGTTCCGAATAGCGTCTCGAACGTCAGCAGAAGAGCCAGACCCAGTTTCGTTGATTTCAGTGAGGGTCTCTTCAATTTCAGCGTTCATCTGATTCTCTTGATCCTGAATCTGATTTTGTAGCTGAGTTAGTTCGTTCTGTGATTTAGAAATTGCTTCCCGGCGCGCTTGGCTCACCCCTTCCACAATTCCTTCAATCGAGGCTGTCACGTCTTCCTGCACTGATTTCCCCCGATCTTGAAGACTCTCAATCACCGCAGAAAGGGTTCCTTTAACAATCGAACGAATTTCACCAGAACCTTGCTTCAGTTCAGTTGCAGATTGCGCAATCGCAGTACGAACAATTTCACGAATCCGCTCACTTCTCAACTGCCCTTCTTGCTGAACCTTCCGCAGTTCTGTTTTAATTTCTTCAATTTGGGGAGAAGTTTTTTGTTCTTCGGTTTGACCTGCCATACCCGGCTCCTATTGACACTGCAATGAATGCTATTGATCGCGCTTCGACACTCTACTTCAATGAAGCTGTAGCAGCAGAGAGCGACAACTCCTCTATTTACATCATGTCAGACAAACCCTAAGCCTGAACCTACCTGAAGAAAGAGATTCTCCCTCTGCCTCTGCCTTCTTCTCCTCTTAGGATCGTGGATTGCATCAATCCGTAAACTGTAGGAGCGGTTAGTAGATCATTAGTAGATGATTAGTAGATCAATGGGCATCCGGCAATGGATTTGACTGCAAAATCCGCTCCTACCCACGATCGAACGGATTGAATTCCCATTCCTTAAAGACTAAAAATTCTCCGAACCAGGTTTACTTGACCCCATGTTCGGAGAATAAAGCTCAGATCCGTTGCACTGTGGCGGACTGACTAAAGTTTCAGCAGTTAAAACAAAATCCAATCACCAGAAGAATCACATTTCACTCATCCCCATCAGGTTGAGGCAGGCTTCCAGTCAGCAAGGGGAAGTCCTGCCTCCGCCGCGACTCTGGAAGGGGGCAGTGTGTTAACTGCCTGTTGCAACGCCTCTGTTCGATCCTCTAGCATGTGCGTAGCGGGCACAAGTTCGTGAATGCCAAGCCGTTCTAAGCGATGTTTCACCTTACCCGTTGCACCCACCACAAATACTTGACAGCCACGTTCAACCGCCGCTTTGATAGTATTCTCAACTTCCAATGAGGCAGTGACACCGAGTAGCGGCACGTCACTCAAATCCATCACCACAGCATCACTGTCTTTGAGAGCATTTTGAGCGCGAGCAATTGCCTTCGAGACTCCAAAAATCATGGGCCCGCTCAAGTAGAACAACAACACTCGCCCTTGTCCTTGATCGAGGAGTTGCTTCTCTGCCGGATTCAAGTCAATGGCATCGTCGGCATCGCTAATCACTTTGACTTCTTGAGACTGCAATTCACTTAAGCGTTCGATGGTCAGGATATTCGCAATAAAGACACCCACACCTACCGCCACAATCAGGTCTACGAAAACGGTGAGAAACAACACCCCATACATGATTAGCGAACCTTTCCAAGAAACTTTATGCGCTCGCTTCAGGAAACTCCAGTCGAGAATGTCAATCCCCACTTTGAGCGCAATCCCGGCTAGCACCGCCATTGGGATATTTTGCGTTAGCCCTGCGGCCCACACCACAACGACTAACAGAATTGCGGCACGGGTTAATCCTGATAGTGCGGTTTTTGCACCAGTTTGAATATTGACGACTGTTCCCATCGTTGCCCCAGCGCCCGGCAGTCCGCCGCACAGCCCTGACACCAAGTTACCAATCCCTTGACCGATCAACTCTTTATTGGAATCATGCTCGGTGCGCGTCAAACTATCCGAAATCACGGCAGTTAACAGCGTATCAATACATCCCAACATCCCCAGCATTACTCCATCCACCAGCATGATGGTGATTTGAGACGGCGTGAAAGTAGGCATCACGAGGGTTGGCAGCCCCATGGGAATTTCACCAATCCGTTGCAGATTTGCGTTGGGAAAGAACATCACCGACACCACCGTACCCACAATTAAAGCCACCAACTGTGGCGGAGCAAACCGCTTCAGTTTTGAGGGCATTAAAAAAATGATGGCTAGCGTCAGTGCACCCAAAATTGCCGCTGCCGGATTGATGTTTGCCAGCAGATTGGGTAAGTTCGTGACTGTGCCCAACACGCCGCCTTTGGGCGTTTGCTCCCCTAAAAAGGGAGCAATTTGCAGCAGGATCAGAATCACTCCGATGCCAGACATGAACCCGGAAATAACGCTGTAAGGCATCAGGGTGATGTATTTCCCTAGCCGAAAGATGCCAAAAATGATTTGAAAGATTCCAGCCAACATCACCACCGTAAACGCCATTGCCAAACCGTTCTCTGGGTTATTGGCAGTCATCGAACTCACAATCGCCGTCATCACGACTGTCATTGGCCCGGTGGGTTCGGAAATCAGGGTGGGTGTGCCACCAAACAGCGCCGCAAAGAAACCAACACAAACTGCGCCATACAATCCCGCCACTGGCCCTGCGCCAGAAGCGACCCCGAACGCTAAAGCCAGCGGCAGAGAAACAATCGCTGTGGTGAGTCCGCCAAACAAATCCCCACGCAGATTCCGAAAGTTGATCCGATTCGTTAGTGACATATTGATAAAAGGTGAATGGATTTTATCGAATAAAGTCTATTAAAGATGAGGAAACAATAGACTTAAACTGATGGTATGCGAAGCAGACGCACTGTGCAAATAAAATTTTCTAATGTTTATGATTTGTTGTAATTTCAGGAGTAGCAAGGAGCAACGGCTGCCTCTATGCCACTCATCATCAGGTTTTAGAAGCTGCCGTCCCTTAATTAATCGTCTCCTTCGATGGATCACAATTTCTGCAAGTTCTCTTATAACTGAGGTGGGGAGAGTAAAATGCCTCTGAATCTCCTTTAGTTCCACACTTTTCGACACCTATCTCTTTATTAAAAGGCAAAATCTATGGTTTCTTATGCGTTGAAGCAGGCTCCCGAAATTATTTTGGAGGTTCCTGGCCGAGACTCCCGTAAACAGCGACAGCAAGCATTAGATCAACTCATCGACAAAGTGAGTGAAGATGAGCAACTGCGCTCCAAGTTGGCAGATGGCGCAGGACATGATGATTTGATTGTGGTGACAGAACAGGTTCCGGTCGTGACGAACGAATCAGATACGTCGGTTGAAGAAGTGAAACAGTTGGTTCAAGCGATTGTGAGCTACGGCTTTATGCGGGTGAAACTGGAGCAAGATCGACAGGAAGCCGCGTCGGTTTTGAAAGAGCTAGAAGCTATTCTTGATCCAGAAGCTGAGTTGACGGAAGAGCAATTAGTTGACCTCAAGAAGAAGTCGAAAGTGTTGATTGGGTATGCCGAAGCAAAAGCATCTTTTGGCGAAGTGCGCACCAATGCGGAGCAGTCTCAAGTCAAGCTGGAGAAGATTCTAGAACTAGAACGCAATTCACAGGATCTTTGACGCCACCACTTTGTTGATATCTTGGTTGACATCAAGTTGCTGAAATAGAGAGTCTGTAAATTTGTTTGTGTTACTTGCTGCCTGACTCGCCCGCTGCGTCTAGCAGACTTTTTCTAATAGCCCACCATTGATGCGCGGGTGGAAGGAGCGGCAACAAGCTGGATTGACACCAAACCCTGAACAGGCTCTGAATCAGGCAGGAGTAAGGCTAGGAGTAGAGCAACTCAGCTTTGTAACTTCTGTCCTCTGCTTGATTCCAATTGATTGCAAGTCATTGCCACGAAACCGCAGATTTTTGATAAAACAGCGCAAGAATCGGACTTCAGCTTGAAGTGATTTTTTCTAATCTTGAGCTATCGAAACAAACTCAAGCGAAAAAACCACCGATGAATGCTATGAAATCTCTCATCGCGGCTAGCACAATTACCCTTGTTTCTCTGACTAGCCTCCCCAGTGCCGTGTCAGAAACCAATTCTGTTTCCTTGAATGAGACAGATCAGATTACAGCGAATACTTCCTTTCAAGCAGGCATGAACCGAGTCATCTTTGCTAGTGAAGGTGAACCCATGGTGGGCAATCTCTATTTGCCGACTTCGTACCAAGCCGGTGACAAACTTCCGGTAGTGGTGGTGACAGGCGCTTGGACGACGGTCAAAGAACAGATGCCTGCGGTATATGCTCAGCGCTTAGCCGAGCGGGGATTTGCTGCCTTCACGTTCGATTTTCGCTACTGGGGCGAGAGTGGCGGCACACCTCGGCAATACGAATCACCTGCCGCCAAAGTGCAAGATATCCAAAATGCCGTTGCATTCCTGAAAACGCTGCCTGTGATTCATGGCGAACGGATTGGTGGATTAGGCATCTGTGCCAGCGCTGGCTACATGGCTCAAGCCGTTGCTGAAGATGATAGTTTTAAATCATTTGCGACGGTAGCGGCATGGCTGCACGACATCGAATCGCTGAAGTCACTGTTTGGTGAATCGACCGTGAATCGCCGCATGGAGCTTGGCAGAGCAGCGCGTCGGCAATATGAGCAGACGGGTGAAGTAGAATATGTTCCTGCCTATGCCCAAAGTGACGTTGACGCTGCCATGTCAGGTGATGTTAGCTACTATGCCAGCCGTGATCGCGGTGTAATTGCCGAGTGGACAAACCGCTTTGCAGTGATGTCTTGGCACGAGTGGCAGGAATTTGATGCGTTGGCGATTGCGGCTCAGGTGACTGCCCCAACGCTCGTCATTCATAGCGATGGTTCTGCCCTTCCCGACAACGCCCGCAGGTTCTATGCCTCGCTGGGTGGGGAAAAGCATCTGGTTTGGACGGAAGGACAGCATCTCGATTTCTATGATCGTGACCCTCAAGTTTCAGCAGCGGTAGATGCCTTGGTGGCTCATTTTCAAGCGACTCTTTAATCACTCATTTTCAACCGTAAACTGTACGGGCGGGTTGAGCAGATCAATGGGCATCCAGCAATCGATTTGCCCCTCCCGTTCGACTGCGCTCAACCGATCGAATGCTGAAGGTTGACGCGCAGAGCCGAAACCCATCTGACCACTCATTTTGTCCATTTCCTTGTCGAGTTTTCCTCAATTGACAAGTAGGTTTTCATTGCAAAAGCCGGGGATCTGTATCGTCTCGTATCTTTGTTGAGTCACGCTTTGTTGAACGTTGACTATGTTAAATAGCAATTCGGAGTAAACCAATGGGCGAACGTATGCAATGGCGGCGCAAGAATATGGCAAGACAATTCGCGTAAATGCTGTCCTGCCGGGAGCAATTGATACTGCCATGCTGGATCGGGTCAAACGGGACTGGAAAGTGAGTCAAGAACAGTTGGTTGCTCCCTATCCGATGCAGCGGGTTGGCCGTCCTGAAGAAGTAGCCGCTGCTGTTTTGTGGCTGGCTTCAGCAGAAGCATCTTACGTTTCGGGAGCCGCGTTTAACGTTGATGGTGGTGGTCTTAGCTAAGGTTTGGTTAAGACTTGGCTAAGTTCCTTTAGCTGCACTGTAAGCGGTAATCTTTCGGGGTGACGCCCGTTGCTTTACGAAAATGTGCCGTAAAGTGGCTCTGATTCGAGAATCCTACGCGATAGGCCACTTCAGCAATCGCTAGTTTGGTGACAGTCAACAGCACTTTGGCGCGTTCAATTCGACGGTAGGTTAAATACTTGTGTGGTGTTTCCCCAGTTGCCGCTTTGAAAGCCCGCGCAAAATGAAACTGGCTCATCGGCACTAATGCAGCCATATCCTCAACGGCAATTTCTTCTGCTAAATGGTCTTCAATGTATGCTTCAACTTGCTTCAACTTGACTGCATCCAATCCGCTACTCAGCAGCGCCAACTTCTTCTGTGGTATTCCCGATTCGCAGTAGTGCCGCAACAGATGCACTGCCAGCACATTCTTCAATGATTCGGCAAACAAATTTCCCGCTAGTCCTGCGTTGAGAAGTTCCCCCTTAAACAGGTGAGCCACTTGCAGAATGGTGGGATCGGGAAAAATGACCCGATGAGTTAGCTTGGTTTCTGCGGGTAAATCATTCTCAATTGCTATCTGTTGTAAATAGTTTGGATCAAGATAGATTGTGACGTACTCACTTACCTTCTCCCGGTGATGCCAAACAAATTCACGGTTGCCATACAAAAATGTACTTCCGGCAGGCAGCGCCGTAGTCTGTTTCGTTCCATCCACTGACCAAGTGACACGCTCACGCGGAAGGAATGCCACACTTATTGCGTGCTTCGGCATGGCAAAATCAAAGTCACCCACGCTTTCAAGCAAACCGTACTCAACCGTGATATCTTGCCACTCCTTTGTGAGGAAAAGGGAGGGTTGTGTCATCAGCTTCAGTTTTGGGAAGCGTTACATCTCCTCTAGTATACAAACTAGTATACAAAGCAGATAGAGGGTTCAATTCAAGCGGCGGCTGGTGTTTCTTAATCGGGGTAGTTTGGGGCGGTCGGATCGCTGTGTTCGTGTCCGCCCAACTCCAAATAGCTGATCACTAGCGGTGGAAGTCGGGTTTGCAGTTCTGCCATGATGGCTCGGTCAGATGCCGTCCACTGGTGAGGTTGATCGAATACAGAAGGTTCCACAATGGCGTAAAGTTTGCCGTCATGATAGATCGGCAGATGAATCAAGGCTCGATGCTTAAAAAATTCCTGTTCATAGGCAAGATTGATCACATCAGGACTCGCAGTTTCGACATCTGAAACGTAGATAATTTCATCAGTACGAAAGGCAATTGCCATCAGCGGATCAACATCTGCAACGTTACCTTCATCAATCCAATCAGCGTTCGTCAGATCTACCCATTTCGGATCAGTGCGGTAGCAATGCGTTACTCGCCCCTGATGGGTTTCCGGCTTGCGTAAATAGAGAAAGCAACGATCGCAGTGTAGGGCTTCACAGAGAGCAGGCATGAGGGCCGCAAAGATAGCGTCCGGCTCCTGCATTGATGCAAAAATAGTCTCTAGTTGGACAGGAAAAGGATGGTGCAAAACGGTATTCTCCAGGGATTGGGCAATTTTACCAAGCTACTTAAAACAAGCATTCCGCTTAAGGTGCAGTTGATTTGACGTAATCGATTACAATTGGGGTGAGTTGCTCAATGATGTCGGCAATGATCGCTCGATCTCGATCTGTCCATACTCGCGGTGAATCGAAAAGACAAGGCTGGAGAATGCCCCAAAGTTGATGATTTTGACATAAGTGCGCATGAACTAACGACCGATGCTTCAAATAAGTTTGTTCAAATTTGCGATTCAAAACATCTGGACTTGCCGTTTCGATGTCTTCGATATAAATAGATTGATCTGTCTTCAAAGCCGCTGCAAACATTGGGTCTTCTTTTTCCCACTCCTGCTCTTTTTGCCAACCTGGAGTGCTAACATCAGGCATCTCAGGACTGCGCCGCCAGCAAAACACCCGATGCATTCGTGTAGACGGGTTACGCACATGCAGAAAGCAGCGATCGGCTGGCAAAACTTCACAGACTGCGGGTAGAAGTGCCGCAAACAACTTTTCTGGCTCGCGGTACTGAGTAAAAACGGCATCCAAAACGGCTAGCATATTGAGAAATAGATTCGATCGCTTGAGTTCTTGACTTTAACCCTACCCTGTCCTATGTGTTTTTTAAACCCCACACGGTTACTTGAATTGGGCATCCTGCTTAGGGCTAGTATTCTCAGGATCGCTTGAGTGCTCAACCAATCCCCAATCTTGCAGAAAGTTGTATTAAGCGTTACACAGTAAAACTCAAACTCACGTCTCAATAGAGCGAATAGCCAGAACAGCTAGCCAGAACAACTACAGGTGTCAGATTCTGTCTCAACGTTAGATCCCATTCGCTTGTTGGTTGACTTGCAGCGAGTCAGCGAAATTGTGCAGAGTTTAAGCGGACAGCTAGAGCCAGAAGTGATCGCTCAGCGCACCACCGATCGCCTGATCGAAAAATTTGGCTGCGTGTTTGCCCGTATTTGGCTGATGGAGCCTGAACGTCAGTTTCTTAAATTGGTCGCTTCTTCTGGCATGTACACCCACACCAACGGCTTCTTCGCCAGAGTACCAATTGGGGCTTTTAAGGTCGGCAAAATTGCCCAAAACCGAATTCCTTTTCTCAGCAATCGGTTGGCAGAAGAAACGTGGGTGAAAGACCGAGATTGGGCGATTGCGAATCAAATTACGGGTTTTGCTGGCTATCCTTTAATTGTCACCGATCAGGTGATTGGAGTATTGGCCGTCTTTAGTCGCCATGCTTTATCAAATGAATTTCTAGAAGTTCTGCAAGGATTATGTTCAACGCTAGCAGTTTTATTAGAAAACTCTATTTGCAGTCAACAACAGCAATATACGCAGCAATCACCTCAACGTTCAGCAGTCAGTGCCCAGCCGCTTTCCGAACAACTTGCAGAAATTCTACAGCCTGCCCGACTCAGTTTGTTTGGCACTGAACGTTCTCTTGATCACACCCGGCAATTTTTGCTAACGCACACCGCGCAGATTCTAAAAACGCTGCGCTGCACCTACTGTCGCTTAAACTATGGTGTAGATTCTGTCTTTCTAAATGCAATGCTCTCACTGCCGCAACCATCCTCTCAGGAGCAGCAAGATTGGACAACTTTCGCATTCAAAGAATTATTGTTTTCGGTCTCCTGCTTGGGCGGAACGCTACAGACAACCAGCGTTGAGCAAAGTGTCGATCAGCAAGTGATACAAGTTGCGCTCATGCTTCCCGACACAACTCTCGACACAACTCCCGACACCGCATCTCCCCATCTGCAACTGCGAATTAGCTGCCAGTCTTCTATTTTGCAAGCCGCCTTTACTCATCTTGCCTATCAAGCAGGGCTAACCGTCAGTGCGCTGAGCGATCCTAGGGTTCCCCTCCTAACGGATGATAGACGACGCATTCCTGAAAGTGACTTCGTGCTGTGGATTGCGACCACTCATCAGGCTGTTCCGAAAGGCGCGTTAGGAAAAGTAGATTTGACCATGAGTGCGGGGCAGTTACGCCAAGCGGTGGAAACGATTGCGCAAGGTAAAAGCTGGGGATTAGATAATGCGCCATCGCCGCTCTCAGATCGGGAACAGGAAGTTTTGCTGCTGCTGACCCAAGGACTCCGCGATCGAGATGTGGCTCAGCAGCTACACATTAGCGAACGCACGGTCAAATTTCATCTCAGTAATGTACTCAGCAAGTTAAAATCTCGGACTCGCTATCAGGCGCTTTACCGAGCCATCCAGCAAGGCTGGCTGTCCGATTTGTGCAGTGCTCCATTTGATAGTCAACCCAATACCACCTCAAATAACTCATCGGTTAGTACATCTGAACACCTGTAGAAATAGACAGGTGAACTCTTCCACTTTGTTGATCAATCCTGACTATATTCCAATCGTGCCTGTCTATACTGCTAGACCTACTGCTTTTGTAATACCTGATACAGGAGTTGGTGAATAGTTGCCTCTAACGTGTCCTAGCAAGTGCCTTCACGCACACTTTACACAGAGCAAAGCAGAGGGGCTTGCCTGACCGAGGGAACTGTCGGTTAATGGTATTAGTCAAGCAGAGTTAAAAGATTCATTACGTTCGAGGAGATTACCATGCCAGAGGTCACTACCCCTGCCCATCAAGCAGGCGACTTTTTTGTAGATTACGAAGAAAAAGTCTTTCCCGATGTTAAGGCTGAACCCGGTGAGAAAGCCCTTGTCACCTTTCACACTGTTGCCTTCGAGGGATCGATTGGCTTAGTGAATTTGCTACAAGCGCTGAGGCTGTTGCGCAAAGGGTTTGAGACTTCTGTGCTGCTCTATGGTCCGGGCGTGACCTTGGGCATACAGCGTGGCTTCCCTAAAATTGGAGACGAGGCGTTCCCTGGGCATCAAAATTTCAACAATCAACTCTCAAAATTTATGGCGGAAGGGGGCAAGGTTTATGCCTGCCGTTTTGCACTGCAAGCCCTCTATGGTCACGGTGAACCGTCCTTAATTGCTGGCATTCGTCCGATTAGCCCACTAGATGTGCTGGATCTGGTGTTGCTGCATCGGAAAGATAATGCCTTCATCCTCGACACTTGGACGCTCTAATCTAAGAAAATCTCTGAGAAGTCGTACCCGTTGGCGCTCCCCCCCTATTCCCCCCTTACGAAAAGGGCTACCGTGTGCACCCGTTGAGAT
>JAAUQT010000096.1 GCA_012033495.1 Cyanobacteria bacterium RM1_2_2
GCTTCCACCCCTACACCCCGTTCTAACCTTAGGCAGTACTGCTATATCTTGATCAGCGCTGAATCTACGAACGCTGAACCCGTGACTGCTGAAGCATTACTGTTTCCTAAATGAATTCAGCCAATCGCGCAGCAGGTCGTCTGCAACGCCACGGCCGCCTAACCCAAACGAAATGCCGATGGCAACAGCAATCGCGCCGAGCAGGAGACCAAATGCCAGGTTGACGATATTGGACGCAACTCCCATGCGGTCGAGGGCCATGGCGACGGCGAAGGCGATGATAGCAATGCGGGCAACTTGCCCCAAAATTCGGGTCTGTCCGCCGCCAGAGCGGGTAATTAAGCTGAAGGCGAGGTTTGCCAAATATAGCCCGATGCCTAAAACAATCAAGCCGCCCAACACATTCACTGAAACGGCTAAAATTCCATTCACAATGTCGGTTAAGACCGCAAACTCTAGCTTTTCAATCGCCGCAACTGCACCCGTGAGCATAATGCCAACTAGCACAATGATGCCGACAATCTCGGAAGGAGTTTGCCGAGGCAGGGTGGGAGGGGTGGGCTGAATCACGGTTGATTGCCCCAAAGAAGGATCGGTGGGCGGCGCTGGGGGCGGAATATCTACGGTTGGGCGTGGCGTCGGCGTGGGTAGACCCAACCAGGTAAAGATATTGTCGAAGCCAATGCTGGTCAAGATTCGGGCTACCAAATCTGCGACAAAGCGACCGATCACATACGAAATGGCCAGAATCAGCGCGGCTGTGAAAATTCTGGGCAATGCAGTGAGAATTTGTTGCAGCATCAAAATGGCCGGAGCCGAAATGGCTGCAATTTGGAGGGCATTGAGTGCTGCAATCGCGGTAGGAATTAGCACCAGCACATAAACAATCGTGCCAAGGATAGCCGAAAGCGACATGCTGCCGGTGGTTTGAGTCAAGCCAATCCGCCGCCCAACCTGATTCGTGCCCACTGCCGCCAAAAAGTTTGTCACAATAATGCGGACAATGCGAGCAATGAACCAACCGATCACGCCGATTAAGATGGCCGTCAGAATTCGGGGCAGGGCTGAGAGAATTTGATCGAGCAAGTTCTGAACCGGCTGAAGCGGCCCTTGCAGTTGCAGCACGTCCAGAATCAGCGGTAGGAAAAACAGCAGCACAAACCAGTAGAGCGCATTGCCAAACGTTTCGTTCAGCATGAAGGAGGTTTCGCCCGAAGCGGCTCCAGTTTGCTGAGCAATGCGTTCATCTAGGTTAAAACGACCGACACCGCGCACCACAATCGCTTTGACGACGGTAGCCAAGACCCACGCTACGCCCAACAGCACTGCTGCGCCGGCAATCCGAGGCAGATAGCTAAACACTTCCTGAAGGAAAGAGTTGAGCGGAGCAGAGACGGTTGTTAGCTGAAGAGCATTCAGGAAGGCGATGATCACAAAGGCCATCAGCAGCCAGAAAACGGCTGTGCCCACCCACTTTTCAACGGGAATGGCTTGCTCTTCCCCTTGCCGACCAGAAATCCAGGCTGCAATCCGGTTGTCAAAGTTGGTTCGTTTCAACAACCCTTGAATTGCGCTTGCCACAATCGTTGCCACCAGCCAACCAATAATCAGAATTGCGAGTGCAGCTAATAGATTGGGTAGGTAGGATCCAATTCGAGCCAGAAACTGTTCTGTGTTGTTCACTGTGACCTGAACCGGATTGGCTTGGGCGAGCCAGGGAAACATTCCCATTCCTCCTTGCCACGGTTTGAGAGTAACGCACCAGAGATGATTCATTTTTGTCCTTCCGGAGAAAGTTACAAAATTGGGCTTGTTAAAAAAATATCAGTTAGTAAGAAAATAAAGCGCTTTGGGAAAAATTCGTGGTTGTTCAGAACACCAAACTGAATCTAGCCTGTTGAATCGCTACCCAGATACAACTGACACAACGAGGGTTAGGGCGATACTAGGGGCTGTGATCCATTCCAGCGAGAACCCTGACGATGGCAGCGCAACAGCCTCTAGCCTGGTTTTGAGGGCAGGCGCGATCCGGCTGATGCCGTCAACGGTTGACCCTTAAGGGATGACGCGCCCTAGCTGAGGCTAGACATCAGCCAGAATCAGATTACTGAAACTGCTGCTCGAAATAAAGTTCCTTTGGGAGTATCAATTTCGCGGCATTCCATTGCTAGAGTACAGAAAAGGTTCTTCATAAGACTTCATTTTTGTTATCCATGCCCATGCAGGTTTTTGAGCAATCGATCCAGATCGCTGCCAGTGCCACCACTGTAGAACAATGCTTCACCGATTTGGCGTTGATGCATCGCTGGTTGAATCCGGCACTTCGCTGTGAGCCTGTCGGGGTGTGGAGTACGGAAATGGGCAGTAAAAGTCGCTTTGTGATTCAAGTGCCGTTGCTTCAGCCTAGCCTCAACAGCACGGTGGTTGGACGCGCACCCGGATTAGTTGTCTGGGAATTCAAGGGTTTTTTCACCGGACGCGATCGGTGGGAATGTCAGCCGACTGAAAAAGGAACCACGTTGCTGAATCGGTTTGAATTTGAGATTCCGAATCCGATTGTGCGCTATGGATTCAATCAGTTTGCTTTAAGTTGGACAAAACAAGATATGCAGGCTCAACTGCGGCGGCTGAAGCGAGTGGCAGAAGAGGTCTATTTGGCTAGGAAGTAGCTGAGGTGGGAACGGCTCTACCCACTCCAAGCCTTAGGGACTGTGATCCATTTCAACCAGAATCCTGATCATGGCAGCGCGACAGCCCTTTGCCTATTGTAGGGAACGGGTGCGATCTGGTGGATGCCGTGGCGGATGCCGTCAGCAGTTGACTCTTTCTGAAGGGATGACGCGCCCTAGGCTGGAACCACAATGCGCTCGTTGCCGGATAACCCAAAGGCGGCGTGAACAATCTGCAATGCCTGAACGCCTTCTGCTTCGGCAATAGGCAGCTTACTTTAATCTCAGACGTGGCGATCATTTGAATATTAATCTGGGCTTTGGCGAGGGCTTCAAACATGCGAGCCGCTACTCCCGGACGCCCGACCATGCCCGTTCCAACAATACTGACTTTGGCAATTGAGCGATCGACCACGACTTCACCACAGCCCCACTCTGGCGTCGCTCGTTGAATCGCAGCCTGAGCGTCGTCTGCATCAATAGCAGCAACGGTGAAGGCGATGTCTCGTGTGGCGATGCCGTTGATCAACCGACAGCGCTGGGACTGAATAATCATATCCACGCTGACGTTGTGCTCGGCAAGCAGGTTAAAAATCTGGGCTGCCATTCCCGGACGATCGGGAACATGGCGGATCGCTACACGAGCTTGCTTCAAATCCAGAGCGGCTCCGCGCACGGGGGGCAGAGATTGGGCTTTCAAGGCAGCTTGCTGGGAATCTGCGGTTCGCAACCGAGTTGGAGAACTGGCTACGTTAAAGGCATGGCAGAGTGCGGCAATCGCCCGGTCGCAGTCTGCTTCTGCGATGGCGCAACTCACCTGCACTTCTGAGGTAGAAATCATTTCGATATTGATGTTGGCGGCGGCAAGCGTGTTAAACATTTGCGCTGCGACTCCCGGACGCCCAATCATGCCGGCTCCCACAATGCTGACTTTGGCAATGCGGCGCTCTACCATCACTTCGGCTTCTCCGGCTACCGGATCGGTTTGCTGGCGGAGGGCGGGGGCAATGGCAGCGGCAACGGCTTCAGCCCGATTCAGTGAGGGTTTGGTGACGGTGAAAGCAATGTCGTTGCTGTTGCCCTCGTGAATGGATTGGATAATCAAATCTACGTCTAGATCCTGAGTGGCAATTTCGCCAAATAGCCGTGCTGCAATACCCGGACGGTCGGGAACCCGGAGCAGAGCCACTTTTGCCTGATCGGTGTCAAACTCAACGGCATCGACTGGATGCACAATTTCTAAGCCTTGCAGCGGGCGCGGTTGCGGTATAGGCGAGATTACTTTTGTGCCCGGATCATCCGTCCAGCTTGAGCGCACCACGAGCAGCACTCCATAGTTGCGGGCAATTTCCACCGCACGCGGATGCAGCACTTTTGCCCCAAGACTGGCAAGCTCCAGCATTTCGTCGGAGGTGATTTCGTCCATTCGCTGGGCATCAGGGACGAGACGCGGATCGGTGGTGAGAATGCCCGGAACGTCGGTGTAAATTTCGCAGCAGTCTGCCCCCAGTGCGGCCGCAGCGCCACGGCTGACGTGTCAGAGCCGCCTCGTCCCAAGGTGGTAATTTCTAGATCGGACTGGCTGGAGATGCCCTGAAAACCTGCTACAACCACAACTCTACCTTGCTGAAAGTGGCGTTTGATCCGCTCAGTTTCGATGCTGAGGATGCGAGCGCGAGTGTGTTCGGCTTCTGTGACGATGCCAACTTGGGCTCCGGTCAATGAAATAGCAGGCTGTCCGAGTTCTTGGAGTGCCATGCTGAGCAGCGCAATCGAGACTTGCTCGCCCGTAGACAGCAGCATATCCATTTCACGGCGGTTGGGCGTGGCAGAAATTTCGTGAGCGAGCTTTACCAAGCCATCGGTGGTTTTTCCCATCGCCGAAACGACCACGACCACAGAATGACCTGCTTGGGCAGTGTTGATGACGCGCTGAGCCACTGCTTGAATGCGTTCTACTGAACCAACCGAAGTGCCGCCGTATTTTTGGACAATCAGTGCCATAGTCTTCACATTTGCGATCTTGGCTGTTCTGATGTTTAGAACCCCAAAATCATTTGCGCTTTGCTCTACAACCTACTTAAGGTATCAAACTTAGGGCGAGATCGAACGGTTTAGGCGGCAATTCTGGTGCTTTGCTTAACCATACTTAACGGCATTAGCTTGCTCCAATCCTCAGCTTATGAGCATAATGCTCTACAGAGGTTCTGCCTCACCCAAGGAGCGTCGGGTGGAGCGGAGCCTCTAATTTTTTGGGGTTGATTCTTGGAGTCGATTTAGGATGAAGCTTCTACGCTATGATGCGGAATACAGGATTGGTGCTTGGCGATGTTCATCTACGATCCCACTCTCTGCCTTCCTTCTTCAGAGGAACTGCCCGACTCTGACGACAGACCTGTGGATAACGAACTACAAGATCTCATTCCCGGACTCCTCAAATCAATTTTGGCTTGGTTCTGGCGAGAGCGTTGGGATTGGTTTTTCGGGGTAGACATGGGCATTTATTACCACCCCGACCTTCCAGCTATTGTGCCAGACGTCCTCTTAAGCTTAGGAATTCCTCGCTTCACTGACGAAGAACTGCGCCTTAGCTATGTTTTGTGGGAAGAGCGAAAAGTGCCGACGTTGGTGTTGGAAGTGGTTTCGCAGAAGTATCGAGGCGAGTACAGCCGCAAAAAGGCGCTCTATGCTGAGATGGGGGTGAAATATTATGCGGTTTACTCATCTCGGCGCCGGAAAAAGCCTCGATTGGAAGTTTATGAGTTGATCAATCAGGAATACCATTTGCTGACTGGGGAACCCATCTGGTTGGCAGAAATTGGGCTAGGGCTGGGGCGCGATCGCGGCGTTTATCTGGGCATTGAGCGAGAGTGGCTGTATTGGTACGATGCTGAAGGGCGAAGAATCCCCACGCCTGAAGAACGGGCTGAAGCCGAGCAGCAACGCGCTGAGCAGGAACGCCAGCGGGCGGAACAGGCAGAACACCAATTGCAATCTTTGCTTGAGCAGTTGCAGCAACGCGGCATTGATCCGGGTAATTTTTAGGAGTTGAGGATCGCTTCTAGCAGCGGCACTTCTACCCAACTGCCGGTTTGGTTTGATCGATGCGCTAAGTCCATTAGCAATTGTGAGAATACGCCTTCTTTTAAGGATGGGGTGAATGGTTCGCCTTGATCAATGGCTTGCACCCAGCGATCGACAACTCGCACGAAGGGGGCTAAGCGACCATCGGCATAGATGTTTGGAAACGCGAGCCGCTCTGGAATTTCAACTGCTGTGAGGGGGTCTCCATTTTGACTGGCCCAGAGCTTGAAGCCGTGTACATAGTCGCTTTGGTTATTGCTGCCTAGAACTAGCGTGCCGCGATCGCCGTAGACTTCTACCCAGTGCCCGCGTCCTTGATGGGTGACGGCGCTGAGGTTGGCTTGACAGAGGGTTCCATCGGCAAGTTCTAACATCAGCACGCAGGTGTCGTCTGCATCGACAGGTTTAGCAGTGTTTGTTGTGGGGTCAATGCGGGTTGGGATGGTGGTGCTGAGGCGTCCGCAGATGCGTTGGACGGGCGCAAATAGCCAGGTCACGTAATCAAACAAGTGAGAGCCAATTGCCCCCAGTGCGCCGCCACCTTGGTCTTTGCGGGCATACCAGTTCCAGGGTTTGTTGGCATCGGCGCGGCTAGAAACGAGCCAATCGATTCTGATCAGCCGTTTTTGACCGACGTAATTTTCTGCCAATAGCTCTGCTAACCGTTGCCAAGCAGGAACAAAACGGAATTCAAAATCCATGATGGCGACGGTGTTTTGAGTTTTGGAGAGGTGGTAGAGATCGAGGGCTTCTTGGACGTTTAGGGCGGTGGGTTTTTCGAGAAGCAGGTGTTTGCCAGCAGTGAGGACGGTTTTTGCCATTTCGTAATGGAGGAATGGCGGTGTGGAAATGCTGACAGCATTGACTTCGGGCAGATGGAGCAGGTCTTCAATGGTTGAGCAAGCGTGGGGAATCTTGTGGGTTTGAGCGATGGATTGGGCTTTTGCTAAATCTCGGTGATAGAGCGCGACTACTTCTGTGCGGTGGTGTGTTTGCAAGCCGGGGATGTGGATTTTTTGTCCGAAGCCTGTACCAATGACGGCAACTCCAATTTGATCAGCCATGCTGTTGAGTAAGAGTGAGTGAGTAAGAGTGAGGTGTTGAAGACTTAAGCAATCGTACAGCAGGGAGGGGATGACTCAATATTTGAGTGTGTTGCACCTAATACCTCAGCGGAAGTAGAACGCGCTACACTCTTCGGCTTTTCAACCCATCAAATACATCATTTACCGTCAGATGTCGTCAGATCGAATTCAAAATTTGGCAAACTCATCAATCGATCATCTCCTGTCTGTTCCGTTGAAAGTTGTTGGGGCGAAACACCAAAATGACCCGATCTTTGGGATGAATGAACTAACCTAATTGAGCGCCATTTTTTAGACAATGCAAAATATTCCGAATTACTTTTGTCGTTGTTCTGTTCAGGTGAAAGAATTTTGACGAGCCAATCTGGACGCAACTCAAAGGAATTCTCAGTCTCGTCATTTGCAGATTGAGTCAGGTTAGGTCAGATGTAGTCAGAGAAATAGCCCCAACAGAAACTTGATTAACTGAATTGAGGTAAGGTTTCCAACCACCTATCCGTAAGGACAGGTTGAGCAAAGTCTACAGCAAACCCTGCCCCGACCGCCCCTGCGTAGAGGCAGGGCAGGTACGGAATTCCCTCCACCCCCACTTTTAGCACTCCAGACAATCGAGTGCTAAAGTCTACTGTGGAGAGATCTAAGCCGAAACTATGTCTAAAATTGTTGTCTTTGATGAAGAGTCGCGTCAGGCGCTAGAGCGTGGCGTCAATGCCCTAGCCGATGCAGTCCGAATTACGCTTGGCCCGAAAGGCCGAAACGTAGTGCTGGAATCTAAATATGGCGCTCCGCAAATTGTTAATGATGGGATCACCATTGCCAAAGAAATTGAACTGGAAGATCCACTAGAGAATACGGGCGCCCGCCTCATTCAAGAAGTCGCTTCTAAAACCAAGGATTTGGCAGGCGACGGCACGACCACCGCAACCGTGCTAGCCCAAGCCTTGATCCGAGAAGGCTTGAGAAACGTTGCAGCAGGAACTAATCCGGTGAGCCTGCGGCGCGGCATCGAAAAAACGGTCAGCAAAATTCTGGGTGAAATTGCCGCAATCGCCAAGCCTATCGAAGGTAAGGAAATTGAGCAAGTTGCCGCCGTTGCTGCTGGCAGCGATCCCGAAGTTGGGGCGATGATTGCCGAAGCGATGAGTAAAGTCGGGCGAGATGGCGTGATTTCGGTGGAAGAATCGAAGTCGCTGTCAACCGACATGGAAATCGTGGAAGGAATGCAGTTTGATCGCGGCTACATTTCTCCCTACTTTGTCACCGACACCGAGCGGATGATTTGCGAACTGGAAAAGCCGCTGATTCTGCTCACCGCTCAAAAAATTAGCAACATTCAGGATCTCGTTCCCGTACTCGAAAAAATTGCCCGTGCGGGTCAACCGCTGCTGATCATCTCAGAGGATGTCGAAGGGGAAGCGCTGGCAACGCTGGTGGTCAACCGTCTGCGCGGCGTGCTAAACGTTGTTGCCGTCAAAGCACCCTCCTTTGGTGAACGTCGTAAAGCCGTTCTGGAAGACATTGCCGTACTCACAGGCGGACAAATGATTTCCGAAGAAATTGGCCTTAGCCTCGACATGGCCAGCCTCGAAACCCTCGGTACCGCCCGCAAGATCACGATTACCAAAGATAACACTACCATCGTGGCGGATGCACCCGATAAAGCAGCCTTAGAAAAGCGCATTGCCCAAATTCGGCGCGAATTAGACGAAACCGATTCAGACTATGACGCCGAGAAACTGCAAGAACGCCTAGCCCGTTTAGTCGGTGGGGTTGCCGTGATCAAAGTCGGAGCCGCAACCGAAACTGAACTGAAGGATCGCAAACTGCGGTTAGAAGATGCGCTCAACGCCACCAAGGCCGCCGTAGAAGAAGGAATTGTGCCAGGGGGCGGGGCAACGCTGCTGCACATTGCCCAAAGGCTCGACGACTTCAAACAAACCCTATCGGCTGAAGAGCAAATCGGTGCAGATATTGTGATTCGGGCCCTGGAAGCGCCACTGCGCCAAATTGCTGAGAATGCAGGTGTCGAAGGCTCTGTGGTGGTCGAAAAAGTCAAAGAAATGGACTTTAACTACGGCTACAACGCCATGACAGGCAACTATGAAGACCTGATCGCCTCTGGAATTATTGATCCAGCAAAAGTAGTGCGCTCTGCCCTACAAGATGCTGCCTCAATTGCAGGCATGGTGATTACGACCGAAGCCCTGATTGTCGAGAAGCCTGAGAAGAAGAAAGCAGCCGCGCCTGATATGGGCGGCATGGGTGGCATGGGCGGTATGGGCGGTATGGGCGGTATGGGCGGCATGGGAATGCCCGGCATGGGAATGATGTAATTCCAGTCTCGCCAAACGTCAGATCTCTGCGTTCAGATCCCCCAGACTCTCGAAGAATCCGGGGATCTCAACCCTGACTGGTTGACACAGATTGAGAGTCCAAGACTCTAGCAAATTTATCCTCTTACATTCTCAACGCTTGTTCATAGCGCTGATTCACCGCTTCCCAGTTGACCACATTCCACCAAGCATTGAGGTATTCATCCCGGCGATTGCGGTATTTCAAATAGTAAGCATGTTCCCAAACGTCGTTTCCTAAAATTGGAGCCAGCCCTTCCATCAGTGGACTATCTTGATTTCCACTACTGCTGACTGCCAGCGTGCCGTCGGGCTGCATCACCAACCAAGCCCAACCGCTGCCAAACCGTTTCGTGCCAGCCTCATTGAATGCGGTCTTGAAGGACTCGAAGCTGCCAAAAGCCTGCCGAATCGCAGCATCGACCGCTCCAGTTGGGTTGCCGCCGCCATTTGGACTCATGATTTCCCAGAACAACGTGTGGTTGACATGTCCGCCCCCATTATTGCGAACTGTAGTACGAATATCTTCGGGAACGCTGCTGATTTGCCGCACTAAATCTTCTGGCGACAGCACCTTTAACTCAGGATGCTTGTCTATTGCGGCGTTCAAGTTTCTGACGTAGGCAGCATGATGCTTATCGTGATGAAACTGCATCGTTTCTGCATCAATGTACGGTTCTAACGCTGCATAATCATAGGGCAAAGGAGGTAGCTTGAAGGTTTCAGGCACTTCAGCCGCAGTTGCAGAGTCAACCCAGCCTAGAGAGAGCGGATTGCTGCCCCCAAATACCCCAATCGAGGCTGCCCCTGTTGTTGCACCGAGCAAAGCGAGAAAATGGCGGCGATTGAAAGTCATAGAAAGTTACAGATAAATGCTGAGTGATTAGGGAGTAGGAAGAGCTGTGAAATCGTTAGGAAATCACCATAAGTCTACAACGATCACGTAGTTGGTGATACCGTTTGCTCTTCGTAAAGATACAAAACATCCAAATGTTTAGCTAGCTTTCTAAGATTTCATTTTGGGTGAAGGGTTTGCGAATGAAATCATCGCAGCCAAGTGCTAAAACGGCTTGCCGTTCTTCCTCGAAAGCGCTAGCTGTTGTAGCAATCATGATGGTTCTCTGATCGTTTGCTCTGAAACCATTGAGCTGATTGCAAGTTTCTCGGAGGCAATTTGCCTCTGCTGCTTTAATTTGCTGAATCGCAGTTCTACCATCCATCACGGGCATACGCATGTCCATCAGAATCAGATGCGGTTGCCAGCTTTGCCACAAATTAAGGGCTTCCTGTCCGTTTTCAGCCTCGCGTAAATCAAAGCCTAACGGTCTCAGCATTTGGCTCAACAGCAAGCGACTGGCAGCGTGATCTTCAGCAATCAGAATCCGATAGGGCAATTGGTCAGGCGCTAATCCAATCACCATCTTGCCATCTAGGGGCTGGTAGTCAGTATGAGCTGAGCGTTCTAAAAAGTTTGCCTGAACCCGTAGCGAGAAGATGCTGCCTCGGTTGAGGTGGCTGACCACGCTAATCTCTCCGCCCAGCATTCGCGCATACTTTTGGCTAATGGCCAACCCTAGCCCCGAACCTTCGGTGGCATTCAGTCCCGTTTGGGTTTGCTGGAAGGGTTCAAACAACAAAGGTAGTTCTTCTGGCGCGATGCCCGGCCCCGTATCAATCACTTCAAAAATCAGCCGTTGATCAAGATGGCTTTCTCCGTGCCAATTTTCTACCCGAACTTGCAGAGCCACACCGCCAGAGTGCGTAAATTTGAGTGCGTTCCCCAACAAATTGATCAAAATCTGACGCAGCTTACTTTCGTCCGTTTGAACGTAGCGAGATACATCTGACGCCAGATCAAAGCTGAGGCTGATTTGCTTAGCCTCAGCTTTCAGTTGAAACATTTGCTCCAAATCATGCAGCAAACTGTGAAGATCGAAGCCAGCCTCATGTAGAGTCAGCCGTCCGGCTTCAATTTTTGACATTTCTAACACATCGTTGATCAACGCTAGCAAATGCTTACCACTCTGCATCACGATTGCTAAAGCGTTTTGAGTTTCTTCTTGCAGGCTAGTATCTCGCAGCATCAGTTGCGAAAATCCTAAAATTGCATTCAGCGGCGTGCGGAGTTCATGGCTCATGTTGGCCAAAAATTCGCTTTTAGCCAGGTTAGCCGCATCAGCCGATTCTTTGGCCTGCTGCAATTCCACTGCCTGCTGTTGCGTTTGGGCGAACAGTTCGGCTTGCTGCACAGCAATTGCCAGATGGCTGCTAATTTGAGAAACCATCCGAATTTCTGCCTCTCCCCAGTCGCGGACTCCAGTATTTTGGTAAGTTGCCAACAGTCCCCATAATTGGCTGCCACAAAAAATGGGCACAATCACGTAAGCTTTGGCTTGCAGCCGTTCTAGCAGCCTCAAGTAGCAATCTGTGAATCCGGCACTGTAAATATCGGAAACGCAACAGTAGCTCGTTCGGTCTCGATAATTACCGCCTGCGGTTTCTTGCAAATAGGTGTCTTGAATCAGAAATTCTTGCCCATCGAATTGGCGAATCACACAGCTTGCCTGATCTACAGTGGTTTCAGCGAAGCTAGGAGATTGAGAAATCACATTCCAACCGGGTGCCACAGATTCGGAAACAACGTCTCCGCTCCAGTTTGGATTGAAGCGATAAATCAACACCCGATCTGATTGAATCGCCTGCCGGAGTTCTTCGGTAGTGTCATTAAAAATGGTGGTTAGATCCAAACTTTGGCGCATTCGTTGCAGCACTCGCGCAGTCGCTCTTTCTCGTTCTGCCATCTGTCGTAGGGCATATTCTGCGGCAATTCGTTCTTGAATCTCTATTGCAAGCGCGTCGTTTAGTTCACTGAGTTCTGCTGTGCGTTCCTTTACCCGGTTTTCTAGCTCATCATAAGCGTATTTTAAGGCTTCATCCGCTTGTTGTCGCTCCTGAATTTGCTTTTCTAGTTCCTGATTAATTTGTTCAAGCTGTTCGGGTGTGCGCAGGCTCAAAAATCTGGGTAGTAGTTCTACCAATTTCAGCGCGGTGAAACAAGAAACTAAGGCTGTGGCAGCTTTCTCAATTCCAGAGATCCAATACGTCGGATACCAGAGCGTCCAAATATCCAACAAATGCCCTGTGCCGCACAGCAGAATAAAAGCGCTAAACAGAATGAAAACCTTTGAGAATGGCACATCTCGTCGCTTTTGCACAAAGTAAATTAGCAGAGCCGGAATTGAGTAGTAGGCAACAGCAATGAGGGCGTCACTGGTTAAATGCAGCCATACTAACGGCGTTTGCCATAGATAACAGTGACCATGAGGAATGTACTGAGTGGGAGGAAGCATGTTTGGAAACCATTCCAGCATTGCAGTTTTCCGGAATTCTGTCTTGAGAGGGATTGAACTGTCTGTTGAAGAAAATTCTGACTAAAGCACGCCCCAACGCAGCCAACTATGCTCTCCAAAGCGCATCAATGGGTTCATCTTTTCGAGGTATTCTTCTATGGATACTCTTCGGAGTGTGTCAGCAATTCACTCAATTGGTGGAATTTATTTTAAATTGAAGCAGTGTGATGCGAAATGAAAATTGAGTGAACTTTTTCTGACGCAAGACGCACTATTCAACAGGAAAATTATGGACATGATGAAATGGAATGATTTGATTAACTTGGTGCGAACTTTAATAAAAATTGAACTGATGTGTCTCATTCTCAATTCATAGAACCCAAATTTAACTTAGGAGATTTCTAGGAAAAAGTTGTTGCCACGTTGGGGCAGGTTTGAACTCAGTCTCGCGTCGCCCAGATGATTGATCTGCAAAACCTGCCCGTACTGGGGTAGAAGGTTTCCTAGAAATCTCCTTAAACCAACCAGTGCCGCTGATGTGTGGATGCTTTAAACGTCGCCTTGAGGTAAGGTTGAGCGCTGAATCCTAAACCTCATTTCACTATCGGTAATCTAGCTTATTTTTACTTTACCGAGATGAGCTTCAATAACCAGATGCTTCATAGATGTTTAGGAAAGGTTTGCTTACCTCCATCTAATCTGCTACACCGATCTGCTAGACCCACTCCTTTTCACTCAATCACATAAACTGATTTCAAACAGCCCACTTATGATTGATGTCAACTTACCCCAACTGGTTGTATTGGCAGCAATGCCCAACGAGATGTCAATTGAGACAAATCTCAAACAGTTTTTGCTGGTACTCTCTATTTCCTTGAGTGTAGCGACCCTGCCCAGGGTTTTTAGCTGGTTTCGCCAAATTCCCTACACTTTAATGCTGGTGATTGTTGGTTTAGGGCTGGCGTTTATTGACGTGCGGTTAGTCAACCTTTCACCCGAATTGATTTTGTCTATTTTTCTGCCGCCTTTGCTGTTTGAGGCAGCCTGGAATCTCAGATGGTCAGAACTGAAGCAGGAGCTTGTGCCGGTCTGCCTGTTTGCTGTTTTGGGTGTGGTGATTTCAGTGGGCGTGGTGGCGCTAGGGCTAAACCAAATCACCGGACTTTCCCTCACCACAGCCTTACTGATTGGTGCAAGTTTATCGGCAACTGATCCGGTTTCGGTGATTGCCTTGTTTCGAGAGTTGGGGGTGGGCAGCCGCCTTTCAACCATCATGGAAGGCGAAAGTTTGTTCAACGACGGCATGGCGGTGGTGGCTTTTGGGTTTCTGGTGGCCCTGCCGCTGGGCAATGCTGATCCGACGCTGCAATCGCTCCTACTCGAATTGGTGCGCGTGGTCGGGCTGGGGGTTGCCATTGGCGGCATCATTGGGTTTGGCATTTCCTACTTGACGCAACGGTTTGATCTACCTCTGGTCGAGCAGTCCCTAACGCTGGTGTCAGCCTATGGCACTTACATTCTCACCGAAGACTTGGGCGGCTCTGGGGTGATTGGGGTGGTCACGACGGGGATGATTTTGGGCAATTTTGGCTCTCGAATCGGCATGAATCCTCGCACCCGGATTATTGTCACCGAATTTTGGGAATTCTTAGCCTTTTTTGTCAATTCAATTGTGTTTTTGTTGATTGGCGATCAGGTACGCTACACGGTTTTGGCAGACAACCTAGAAATCATTCTGGTGACAATCGGTGCGATGGTTTTGGCGCGGGCTGTTGGCATCTATGGGTTGGGCAGACTCAGTAATGCAATCACGCCCTCCGATCTGCCACTTGCCGATCAGACGGTGATTTGGTGGGGCGGGCTGCGTGGGTCTGTGGCGATTGCTTTGGCGTTGAGTGTCCCCGCAGAACTGGTGGAACGACAGGCGATTATTGCCACGGTTTTTGGCGTCGTGCTGTTTACGCTGCTCGTCCAGGGTTTAACCATCAAACCTTTGCTGAAGCGGTTGAATTTACTCGGCGATCAGCCTTTGCGACAGCAATATGCAGAATCGGTGGCGCGATTGGCTGCCCTTCAGCGGGTTCTAGAATATCTTGATCAAGTTGAAAACCGTCCGGGAATTGAACCCGAATTTTATCGCTATCAAACTTCTTTGCTGAAAGGCGAAATTAAACGGCTGGAAGAAGAGATTGACCAACTTCAAGATGAATATCCAAATCTACGGGACTTCATCACCGAACAACTGCGGGAAGAACTTCTCACCGTCGAAGCCAACACTTATGCAGAACTGGTGCAAACCGGACGGCTCAACCGGGAACTGTCTCCTTTCCTTCAGTCCGAGGCGGATGCTGCTGCCACCCAGTAAGATGAAGAGGCGAACCAGATTTTTTTGCTGCTCATGTCTGTCCCTTTTTCTCTTGAGGCTGATGATCCAGCCTTATTGCCTCACCTGCCTGCGTCGCCAGCCGAACAAGAGGCAACCCGTCCTCTATTAGGGCAATCTTTGGCTGAGCTAACCTACTGGGTGCAGCAGCAAGGACAGCCTGCCTATCGGGGCAAACAGCTACATCAATGGATTTATCAGCAGGGTGCTCGCTCGTTTAACGAGATTTCGGTGTTTTCTAAGCAATGGCGGGCGGCAGCAGCAGATATTGTGATTGGGCGCTCGACTTTGCACTATCGGTCTGAAGCACCCGACGGCACGGTGAAATATTTGCTGCGGCTGACAGATGGGCAAATTGTCGAAACCGTTGGCATTCCGACCTTTAAGATGGGACAACTAACGGGACAACTGGCAGGTCAGCTTGATGCCGACTGGGGAGATGAAGCGGACGCTCCCTCCGGCTCAAAATCCCGCTTGCCGCTGGATCGCCTGACGGTTTGTGTTTCTTCGCAGGTGGGCTGCCCGATGGCGTGCGACTTTTGCGCCACCGGGAAAGGCGGGTTTAAGCGCAATTTGGCAGTGCATGAAATTATCGATCAGGTGCTGACGGTGCAGGAAGATTTTGGGCAGCGGGTCAGCAACATTGTGTTCATGGGCATGGGTGAGCCGTTGCTGAATACTGACCATGTGCTGGCGGCTGTGCGATCGATTAATCAAGATATCGGCATCGGGCAACGGCTGATCACGGTTTCAACCGTCGGCATTCCTGGACGCATCCGGCGGCTAGCAGAACACCACCTGCAAATTACGCTAGCAATTAGCCTTCATGCTTCCAACCAACCGCAGCGAGAGCAGTTGATTCCGAGTGCGCGGCAGTACCCATTAGAAGCGTTGCTATCTGAGTGCCGCGACTATGTGCAAATTACCGGACGGCGGGTAACGTTTGAGTATATTTTGCTGGCTGGACTCAACGACTGCCCCGAACATGCCGCCGAGCTAGCAGAGCACTTGCGCGGTTTTCAGAGCCACGTTAACTTAATTCCCTACAACCCCATTTCAGAAGTAGACTATCAGCGCCCCGACGAGCAACGCATTCAGGCATTTGTCAGGGCGCTAAAAAGTCAGCAAATTGCAGTCAGTGTGCGCCGTTCTAGAGGCTTAGCCGCAGATGCAGCCTGTGGACAGTTGCGGGCATCGCGGCAGTAGTGGCTCCAACCGTGCAAACTGCTAGCGACAGAGGGCAACAGAACTCGCCACAAACGGAATGCCGGGCGCGTAGGCTTCAATCACGCAGCCTGTTTGGGCACAAGTCACCATCAGATAATCACAGTGGTGGCATTGGGTGCGAATGGATGGTTTGTAAGTGTTAGGAGTCGATGAACGGCTCGAATGGGGGCTGTTGGTCTGATAGCGTTCTGCGGGACTCCCGCAATTCGGGCAACAGACTGTTTGAATGGTTGGCGCTTGAACGGTTGGCGCTTGAATGCTTTGCATTTTAAAGTCCTTACTGATCTAAATTCACATCAACTCAATCGAAAAAACTAACAATAGGGCTAAATGGTGCATCTAAAAAAAATGCTTTTACCTCGCTAGTTTTTGGTAGAAAAATTCAACTGATTCGTCTGGTAAAACCTGATTGAATCATTTTCTTTAGTCTGATCCCCATTCAATGATGGCGGCATTCTTTGAATAAAACAAGGCAGAAATGATGAAATCTCTATAGGGATCAATCGTTGAAAGCGTAATCTAAATTTAAGACTTTCTTAAGGTCAGTTCATCTATCTCAGGACAGGGGAGCGTTTTAAGTTAAAAAAGTATTAAAAAGCACTGTTTCTCTCTATTTTTGGGTCTGAAAAGTATTAACAACTGCTCATGAAGTCATTTGCAGTTTTTTGTACCTGAACAGTTGTTTGAAAAGCTCTCCTGTTCGTATCAGAGCGATTTTGATCCCCCTAAGTCCCTCTTAAAAAAGGGGAACCATTCAGCTTCGGCGCAGTTCTCCGCTTTTCGGAAGAGGGGTTAGGGGGGATCTCCACCAGTGCCTGGAATCGCAACCAACCACTTTTCAAATATCCTCTGAGCAGAATTAACAGCGGCACTTGATTAAATTCAGCATTTGGGATCGTTGGCATCAAAATTGGCAGAAAATTTCAACTCCGTTGCGCAAAGAGTTGAGCAAAAAACAGCTATTTTTTCCGTCCTAGATAATAAATCAGCGTGATTAAAAGAATGATGCCTGTCACATATTTCAAGGCATCGGGAACTGCCGGATTGGGTGAGAAAAACCCCTCAATGAGGCCCGCAACTACCAGCAGGGGAACGCCACCAAACATCAGTTGGGCTGACTGCTCGCCATAGAGTTTTAGGGCATCGACGCGGCGATATTGTCCCGGAAACAGCAGCGCTCTTGCTAGCAAAAATCCGGCCGCAATCGCTAAAAAAATCACGGGTACTCCAGCGCTCCATGCGGAAACACAAAGGCCCAAAACGGAAACGCCAGATTGTTTTGCCCCACCAGTGCGCCAATTGTTCCAATCAGGACGCCGTTGATCAACGCAATGTAAAGCGTCAGCAGTCCTGCGGTCATGCCACCTGCCACCGCCAGAAAAGACACCCGAATGTTATTGATCATGATGCTGCTAGAGGCAAACGGCTCAATGCCCACAATCGATCCCATCCAGAGTTCCTGCCGATCTTGAACTTGGCTGAGTAAATCTGAAGGGACAACAAGCGCCAGAAAAGCCGGATCACGCCATGCCAACCACCAGCTAATGACCGCTGCCGTCACGAACAAAAACACGGCTAAAGCAATGTAGCCCCTTGAGCGCTGCACCACTGCCGGAAACCCCCACAGATAAAACTCGCGGATGGCTCGCCATTCTTGCCGCCGGGAACCTTGATAAATCTGCGAATAGGCGCGAGCAGTGAGCGTCTGGAGCCTTTGCTCAATTACCGTGCCGACTTGCTGCGTCCGGGCGCGGGCCAAATCTCCGGCAACCGAGCGGTAGAGGCTAGCTAATTGATGAATTTCTTCAGCCTGTAAAGATTTCAGCCCGCGTTTCTCCACCTGCTTGAGCAAGTCGTCTAGCTGCTTCCAGCTTTGCTCTCGGCGAGCGATCCAGCGCTGAATATTCATAATCTGTGATGTTCTACAGCAATTAATGAAAGGTGAATTAGGATAACCTCATACCGCACCCTCACCGGATGATTAGCCGAGTTTAACGTATGGCCAAAAGCTTTGGCTCCAGTAGCCCTCTTCAGCCCATGAATGTGGGTAGCATTGTCAGCGCTGCCTTCCAGCTTTATCGGTCGCACCTGAAGCAATATTTGAGCATCACTTGGAGGGCAACCCTCTGGATATTTCTGGCGTTGCTCTGTGTAATGGGTCCAATTGTCTTGCTGATTTTGAGCAGCGCGTTTGAGGCAGCTTTGATCGGGCTGATTGTACTCCTGATCCCAGTTGGGATCGTGCTGATGGTGATTTGCAGCGCCAGAGCCGGGATGAACACCGCGCTCATTTCTCGACTGGCGTATGGTGAGTTGATTCAACAACCGGAGAGCGTGCAGGCAGGACGGCAGGATATGCGTCCTCGAATGTGGCGGCTGTTTTGGGCGCAAGTCTTTGTGAATTTGCTGCTGTGGTTGATCAATGTTGGGCTAACCATTGTGCAGTCTGTGTTTGCTGGTCTGGCTGCTGTTGCTTTGGGCAGCGAGTCGGTGATTGCCGGGTTGATCACTGTGATTGTTTATCTTGTCACCCTCGGTATCTATCTGTGGTTTTCGGCGCGGTGGGCCATTCCCGAACTGCCGATTGCCATTGAAAATGTGAGCAGTTCGCAGGCGGTCACTCGCAGTTGGGATCTGTCTGAGGGCAGCGCTATGCGAGTATTAACGGTGCTGTTTGTCGCGCTGTTGGTCACTTTGCCGCTCTATATTTTGAGCTTCTTGCCGTTTTTCTCAACGCTGATCACCCTTGCGCCTCAACTGGCAGCAGACAGCAACGTTGCGAGAATCAGCCTAGTTGTTTCACTGGGAATTTCGACGTTATTGTTTTTGCTGTTGAATATTTTCATTATTCCGTTCTGGCAAGCGCTCAAAGCATTAATCTACTACGATCTGCGCAACCGCCGAGAAGGGCTAGATCTTCAGTTACGCCAGCGACCGGATTGATTCATGGCAGCGAACCGGGAATGATGAGTTGAGGGTTGAATTCAATCATTACGCACTGTACGCACTGTTAGTCAACCGTTAAGTCAACCGTTGGTCATTCGCTTTTCTGTCGCGCCATGCCTCTTTTCAAACAGGTTAAACTGCTCACCCCTGAAAGTGTTGAACTTGACTTCACGCTCGCAGGCATTGGCAGCCGTGCCCTTGCTTTGCTCATCGACTATCAAATTTTGGGGCTGAGCCTAGCCTTATTTTGGTGGCTGCTGAGCCTATTTCTGAATCAGCTTACGAATTATTTAGACTCCCTAGAATTGGATTACAGCCAAGTGCCGCTGTGGGTGTTGGCGATTGGCTTATTGGCGTCTTTTGTCATCTACACCGGCTATTTTGTTTGGTTTGAAGTGCTGTGGCAGGGGCAAAGTCCGGGTAAGCGGATCACTAAAATTCGGGTAATTCGAGATAACGGTCAGCCGGTTCGTCTCGCGCAAGCCACCCTACGCGCCCTGCTGCGACCTATTGACGATATTTTGTTTGTTGGCGCGTTCTTCATCTTCTTTGGCCCACGCGAAAAGCGAATTGGCGACTGGGTTGCCGGCACTTTAGTGGTAGAAACTGCCCGCTCTCGCCCCCAAAAGACCCTGCTTGTTTCTGATGCAGCCCAACAGCTTGCCCGTCAGCTTCCCAAAATCACCGATCTTGCCCAACTGCTGCCGGATGATTTTGCCATCATCAGCGAATATCTGCATCGTCGCAGCCACATGGCAACTAAAGCCAAGAGCAATCTTAGCCTCAAACTCGCCAGAGAAATTCGAGCCATCATCAACCTAGCTGAAATTCCCCCAGGACTCACTTCTGATCAATTTTTGGAAGCGGTTTATCTAGCCTATCAGCAGCAGTTTCCAGCCTATGAGTAGGGGTAGATTTGTGTGATCAATTCATCCAGGCGGGTTTTGCAGACAACCTCTCGCTAGGATGGAATGATTTTTTGCGATGCCCCCCCCATCTACGCACCTGTACGGGCAGGTTT
>JAAUQT010000097.1 GCA_012033495.1 Cyanobacteria bacterium RM1_2_2
ACGCTCTGCGAACGGTTCCCCCTTTTCGGAAGCTACGGTGTACACACAAGTCGAGCGATCCCCCCTAACCCCCCTTCAAAAGGGGGAAGCCGAACCCAAAATGGCTTGAAGTCCCCCCTTTCTAAGGGGGGATTTAGGGGGATCAGCCCAGGTTTTAGACTCCTACGCAAGATGTGTGTACACAGTAGCCTCACTAGACAGAGGTTGGCAGGATGACCAATTGATATGTTGAAGAAATACAACTAACTCTAGATTCATTCATTGTGTTGCTTATTGCAACTGCTATGATCCGTTATAGTCAGCATCACAGCTAATATCGTGTCTTAATTCAACTTTATGTATACCCAAAACTAATCCTAAAGATCAGGTTGTAAGAGTGAACTTTCCCTTTAAATGTGAGTGTCGATTTGCTTAATCTACAACTCATGCAAGAAAAAAAGGATCAACCGCGTTATTTTCAGCGTTATCTTTCCCTCGCACCTGTGCTAGCGGTTCTATCAGTATCAGTGGCGTTCACAACTTGGGTTTTGTTTAACGCTGTTTTCCCCGATCTGCTCTTCCACCCCATGCCATAGATGAAACTGTGCCTGTCCCATTGGAAACAACTTTCTGAACAGGCTTACTGGGCAGAGTTTGAGTGAAACTGACAGTGAACCACAGAAATGACCGTCTGCATCACTATCTCAATTCATGAAAACAGCCGAAGTTCAATGGCAAAATTGTCCAATGCAAGGTTCGTAACCTGTTTACTGATCCTTCTGTTAGATGAGCAATATGCTGTGATCGGCTCTGCCAGCTTGATGGAGCCAGATGATGTCGATGCTGATAACCTAAACCTGCGAGAAAGAGTTGAATGCTGCATTCACTTAATTAATTGATTAGCATTAATTGATTAGCCTAGGCGAAGCTGCTGAAGAAGTCGATTGCGTCCCGCAGTGCCGTGATAAAGGCATCAATTTCTTCTTTCGTGTTGTAGAAGTAGAGGCTAGCTCTAGCAGTTGCAGAAACGCCGAGATAGCGATGCAAGGGCTGGGTGCAGTGATGTCCGGTTCGGATCGCAATCCCTTCCTGATCGAGCAGGGCTGAGAGATCGTTTGGATGCACGGCTCCAGAGGTGAAGGAGGCTAAAGCTGCCCGATTATCGGCTTTGGCGTTAGGTTTCGGGCCGTAGGTTTGTACTTCCGGCACTTGCGCTAATTTCTGGAACAGATATAGCGTCAATTCTTGCTCGTAGGCGTGAATGTTTTCTATGCCAACGCTGGTGAGGTAATCGACCGCAGCACCGAGGGCAATTGCCCCGCAATCGCAGGCGTTCCGGCTTCAAATTTGTGTGGCAAATCGGCGTAAGTGGAATGATCTAAAAAGACATCTGCGATCATTTCACCCCCACCCAAGAAAGGTGGCATGGACTTCAGTAGAGCGAGCTTACCGTAAAGGAAACCAATCCCCGTTGGGGCACACATTTTATGACCCGAAGCCACCAGCCAGTCACAGTCCAACGCCTGTGCGTCCACCGTCATGTGGGGCACACTCTGGCAGGCATCCAGCAGCACTTTTGCACCCCAGCGATGGGCAATGGCGATAATTTCCTGCACTGGATTAATGCAGCCCAGCGTATTAGAAACATGCCCGACTGCAACCAGCTTGGTGCGATTGGAAATCAGCGTTTTAAACTGCTCTAAGTCAAATTCTTGGGTTTCGGTGAGTTCCACAAACTTCAGCACAGATCCAGTACGCTGCGCTACAATCTGCCACGGGACTAAATTGCTGTGATGCTCCATCACCGTCAGGATAATTTCGTCTCCCGGCTGCAACTGGCTCATGCCCCAGCTATAAGCCACTAGATTAATCGCTTCGCTGGCATTGCGGGTGTAGACAATCTCATCGCGGTTGGCAGCGTTAACGAAAACAGCAACCTTATCGCGGGCAGCTTCGTAAGCTTCCGTGGCTTGGGCGCTAAGGGTATGGGCACCCCGATGCACATTCGAGTTATAGCCCTGATAGTAGTTTTGCAGCATTTCTAAAACTGCCTTGGGCTTCTGAGACGTGGCAGCATTATCTAAATAAATCAGCGGCTTACCATTGACTTGCTGATGCAAAATTGGAAAGTCGGCTCGAACTTTGGCGGCAAGCGTGCGTTCTTGAGTGAAAGTCATGGTAGCAACGAGGGTAAGAGGATAAAAGCTGGGTCGGGGGCTTCAGGCGGCCGATTGCTGGTTTATAGCTGAATGTGTTGGCGTAGCGACGCTAGAGGAATGCTCTCGATTACCTCGTAGGCAAAAGCGTGAACCAAGAGCTTACGGGCGCTGTCCGCATCAATGCCGCGACTTTGCAGATAAAAAACCTCATCGGTTTCAAGCTGCCCTACTGTTGCTCCGTGCGTGCATTTGACGTTATCAGCCACGATTTCCAACTGAGGTTTCGTATCCACTCTCGCTTTAGAAGATAGAAGCAAGTTACGATTTAGCTGTCCAGCATCGGTCAATTGAGCTTCCTTCGGAACAAACACTTTTCCGTTAAAAACAGCGTGTGCCCGGTCATCGACAATGTTTTTCTGAATTTGGCGCGTTGTCCCGTAGGGTTTCGTCAGCGCAATTGTGCTATGCGTATCTCCGACCTGTTCACCATGCAGCACTGTTAGACCATTCAGCGTCGTTTCGGTTTGTTCACCCGTCTGATGAATTCCTAGATGATGACGAGCTAGCTTCGCGCCCAAATTGACAACAGTGCAGGTGTAGCGGGAAGTACGCGCTTGGGATACGGCAGTTTTACCGATATGGAACGCAGCCAAATTGTCCCGCTGAACGCGAGTGTGGTTGGCTTGGGCGTTGTCGCCGAGCCAAATTTCGGTAACGCTATTGGTGAAGTATACTCCTTCATTTAGAGTAACGTGATCTTCAATGATCGTTAACGCGCTGTTTGGTTCGGCTATCACTAATGCGCGAGGCTGGATTAACGCCGGGCTGGATGTTGAAACAAACAGCAGGTGAATCGGCGTCTCTACAACTAAATTTTTGCGAACCTGCACCACTGCGGCATCCGATAAGCCGCTAGTATTGAGGGCCGTGAAAACTTCTTCTGCGCCAGTTTGTTTCGCTAAATATGTTTGAAGGTGCTGCTGAGCGGCTTCAGGTAAATTCACCAAATTGCCAATCGTCAATCCTTCCGGCAGATGATGCAAACTCGACAACTGTGGCGCGTAGATGCCGTTGACAAATACGAGCCGAGACTGATCCGCTTCTGGCAGGTAGAATTTCGCCAACTCCGCCAATTTCGCTGCCTGAACCTCAGCGCCACCCACCTCAGCTAATTCAACCGCTAGCAAATCGGACAAATCCGTAAAGCGCCACTCCTCATCACGAGTGGAGGGAAAGGTTTGTTCCTGTACCCGCACCGCTGCATGATCCCGCAATTCGCGCAGCCACGGTAAAGTCGTTTCGCTACGTTGCGCCAGAGCCAGTAAGTGAGACAGATAAGCTGCCCGCGTTTGAGCCGCCGAAGAAGTAACGCTGACCGAAGTAGACGGAATGCTCATACAACAGCCTCCGCTTCCAGCAGCCAATCATAGCCACGTTCTTCCAACTCTAGCGCTAGCTCTTTACCGCCGGTGCGAATGATGCGTCCGTTAGCCATGACGTGAACGTAATCGGGAATGATGTACTCCAACAAGCGCTGATAGTGGGTGATCACCAGCATGGCGTTGTTTGAGTGAGCAAGCTGATTGACCCCGTTTGCCACAATTCTCAGCGCGTCGATATCCAGCCCTGAATCGGTTTCATCCAAGATGCCGAGCTTGGGTTCCAGGATCGCCATTTGCAGAATTTCGTTGCGCTTCTTTTCACCGCCCGAAAACCCTTCGTTGACGCTGCGATTCAGAAACGCCGCATCCATTTTGACAATGCCTAACTTTTCCTGCACCAGATCATCAAAGTCAAAGGCATCCAGTTCTTCTAAACCTTCGTGCTTGCGCTTGGAGTTGTAGGCGACCCGCAAAAAATCTAAATTGCTGACGCCCGGAATTTCCAGCGGATACTGAAACGCCAGAAACACACCCGATCGGGCCCGATCTTCTGGCTCCATGTCCAGCAAATTTTGTCCTAGATAGCTGACCTCACCGCCTGTCACTTCATAGGCAGGATGCCCCGCCAGCACTTTCGAGAGGGTACTTTTACCGGAACCGTTCGGCCCCATAATCGCGTGAATTTCGCCTGCCTTAATTTCTAGATTAATGCCTTTAAGAATTGGCGTTTCATCTACGTTGGCCGTCAAATCTTTAACCGATAAAATTACATCACTATTTCCAATCACCACATTTCTACCCTCTCAAACGTTGCCTATATGATTCATGCTGATAAGTGACCGATTCGTTTCAAAATCGTCAAAACTTTGTACAACTCATTGCCTGGATTCCGTAAATTAAACTGAGCCGAAGTTGCGTAACGAGGTTGAGCTTCTTGATCCAGTTTGACAAAGAGGAAACTAGCCCCATTGGTAATTAATCCATAGCCAGGGGATTCTTGCTTGTGACACTTCTAGCTTGGAGAGTTTGTACCATTTTGCGTTCCTGCTTAACCCACACTACCTTCCAGCTTCAGCGCCAGCAGTTTGTCTGCTTCGACTGCAAATTCCATCGGCAACTGGTTAAACACATCTCGACAGAAACCGCTAATCATCATCGCGATTGCATCTTCCAGCGAAATACCGCGCTGGGTGAAATAGAAAAGCTGATCTTCGCCAATTTTCGACGTAGAAGCTTCGTGTTCCACTTTGGCGCTGTTGTTTTGCACCTGAATGTAGGGGAAAGTGTTCGCACCAGCGTTATCGCCAATCAACATCGAGTCACACTGTGAATAGTTGCGCGCCCCTTCTGCTTTCGGCCCCACTTTCACCAATCCGCGATAGCTGTTGTTGGAATTGCCTGCCGAGATCCCTTTCGAGACGATCGTGCTGCGGGTGTTCTTGCCAATGTGGATCATTTTTGTGCCCGTGTCGGCTTGCTGGCGGTTGTTGGTCAGCGCCACGGAGTAAAACTCACCCACCGAGTTGTCGCCCACCAGCACACAGCTTGGATACTTCCAGGTAATTGCTGATCCGGTTTCCACCTGCGTCCAAGAAATTTTGGAATTGACGCCCTGACACAAGCCGCGCTTCGTGACAAAATTGTAGATGCCGCCCTTGCCGTCTGCGTCTCCGGCGTACCAGTTCTGCACGGTGGAGTATTTGATCTCGGCATTGTCGAGCGCGACTAACTCTACAACCGCCGCATGAAGCTGGTTGCTGTCATACATGGGAGCCGTGCAGCCTTCCAAATAGCTCACCGACGCGCCTTCTTCCGCCACGATCAGCGTCCGCTCAAACTGTCCTGACTCGCCGTTGTTGATCCGGAAGTAGGTGGAAAGCTCCATCGGACACTTGACGCCCTTCGGAATGAACACAAAGGAGCCGTCAGTAAACACAGCCGAATTCAGCGCCGCGAAATAATTATCGGCAACTGGAACCACGCTGCCCAGATATTTCTGCACCAAATCTGGGTGTTCCTGCAACGCCTCAGAAATTGAGCAGAAAATTACGCCATCTTTTGCGAGTTTCTCTTTAAAGGTGGTTGCCACCGAAACGCTATCAAAAATGGCATCTACCGCCACGTTCGACAATCGCTTTTGCTCTGAGAGCGAAATGCCTAACTTCTCAAAGGTTTCCAGCAGTGTTGGATCAACCTCATCCAGGCTTTTTTTCTTTTCCTGAACTTTGGGTGCAGAGTAGTAGACGATCTTCTGATAGTCGATCGGGGGATAGCCCACTTCTGCCCAGTTAGGTTCAGTCATCTTCAGCCATTGGCGGTAGGCTTTGAGACGAAACTCCAACATAAACGCTGGCTCATTTTTCTTAGCCGAGATGAGGCGGATCACATCCTCACTCAGCCCAGCAGGAATCGTATCCGACTCGATCTGGGTGATAAAGCCGTATTTGTAGGGTTGGTTGACGAGAGACTGAACCGTGGTTGACATAGTGTTCTACTGGCTATTCTCTTAGCAAAGGATGGAATCAGCGGGATGGAGAGACGCAATCGCTTAGCTTTGGACTTGAGGCTGAACTGAACGACTGGACTTAGTACTGGTTGGTGACGCCACGAATCTGCTCGATGGTAATCTCTTGCTGATCGCCCGCGAAGTCATTATCCGGCGTGAGAAACAGCATACAGTGGCATTCTTTGCGCTCACGCATGGGTACGCAAGGGCAGTTCCAGTAAGCGGCAGCCGCTTCAGCTTGTTTATCTTCATAGTGGCGACAGGGGCAGAGCGGAGCGCCAAGTTCGTCTTTGTGCTTGGCTAGCCCTTCGATCACGACTGCCGTGACCCCAGGGTCAACACAAAAGTAGGTTCCGGTACGCTTCGCATACTGCTCGGAAAAATTCCGCATCGCTTCCAGATGTTTATCGGTTGCTTGGGTCGTCTGAGTTGATGTGTTCATGAGATCGGCGACAGAAGGATCAAATAACTCTTATAATTAAAACAACTTACTGGTTGCTTATGTCTATTGTAAAGCACTTTCGCAACAAAAAAGTTGTCAAAGTCAATTTTAGGCTTTAGTGATACCCATTTGGATCTAAAGTTTTGTTGCTGACGGCTCTGTTGCGGACTGCGTTGCTAAATTGCCAACTCGATTGAGAGGGATGATGACAGCTACTCAGAATTCGTCCACTAAAGAAGACATCCTGAACCATTTGCTCAAACGAGGGCAAGCTACCGCCCACGAGCTAGCAGAACAGTTTGAGATTAGCCCCCAGGCCGTTCGTCGTCACTTGAAGGATTTGGAAGACGAAGGATTGATTCAGCATCAAGCCGTTCAACTCGGCATGGGGCGACCTCAGCACACCTATGAACTCAGCCCTAAAGGCCGCGAACGGCTGCCGGCTCACTATGATACGTTTGCCCTCTCGCTGTTGGATACGCTGGCAGAGACCGTCGGTAAAGATCAGGTAAGAGACATTTTGCGGATGCAGTGGCGGCGTAAAGCTGAGGAGTATTGTCGCAGAGTGGGAACGGGTTCGCTGCAAGAACGGGTCGCCAAATTAGTTGAACTGCGGCAGGCAGAAGGCTACATGGCAGAGTGGCATCCGGTTGAAACTGAAGAATCGGGAGCCTCAACAACGCAATTCATCATCACCGAATACAACTGCGCCATTTCTCAAATTGCTGAAACGTTCCCTAGTGTTTGCGGCAATGAACTCGAAATGTTTGCTTTAGCGCTGCAAAACTGTAAAGTAGAGCGCACTCACTGGCTTGTGAATGGGGAACATCGCTGTGGCTATCTGGTGCAGGAAACTGCTTTGTAGGGGTGAAGCATCTAGATGCAATTTTATTAGTTGATTTTTTTGAGGTTGGCAGCGCCTTTCCCGATACGTTGCTTCTACTCGCATTGCAGCGACTCAAAGACTGCGGCGGCTTGTTGGGCTGCCTGATCGCCTAAAGCAGAAATGACCACAATGTGGCTTTCATCATCCAGCACTCGCTTCACTTCATATTTCACAGCCGAAACCGGAACCGCACCGCCTGCAATGGTGAGGGCGCCTTGCTGCACTTCAACCGGAGTCAACGCGCCACAAAACGGTTTTTGTTCCGTCTGGGCCTGCGTGATCTGAAAAGCCGCCGGATCTTGATAGGAGAACGAAAACCCAGAGAATAGCTCGTTTCGGGGCTGTGGGGTTGGCAAAGATTTGGCTTCTGTATCAGTTTCGCGGTTGAGCGGCATTCGGGCGGTAAAGAGTTCAATCGCTGGTGTTTGCTGAGCTTCGAGGGGAACCATCTCGTTGCTGGTAATCACCGCCATCTTGCCGCCGCCAATGTTCGTGCCGAAAAACCCTTTCGAGCCGCCCGGAATATCGTAATCCATTAAACTTTGGGCAATGGCCTCAGCCCGCTGCGAATCAAAGGCATTGCCGAGCGCCTTCACACCCAAGCCTGCTAAACCCGCTGCAATCAGCAAAATTGCCCCGCCCAGAATGGCGATACCTTCCCAAATGCTGACCGGATACTGCACTGGATCATCTGAAAAATCTTCCATCGGCTGGGGTGTCATGGCTGCTCTTCCAGCTTACTCATTGGTGCTGGGATCGGTGCTGGGATCGGTGCTGTTGTCGGTAACGTGAGTTGGAGCAGCCGCATTCACCCAGACTTCCAGGTTGAGGAGTTGCATGGGGCCAAACTGGGTTGCAATTGCCACATCTGCGGCATCTCGACCGTAGGCTACCGTAACTCGATTGCCGCGAGGCGCTTCCTGAGTGGCATCAAAGGTGTACCAACGTCCCTCCGAAAGCGAATCTCCGATGCTGACAAAGGCTTCAAACCAGGCGTGCAGATCCATCGGATCAAGTTGATATAAATAGCCCACCACCATCCGCGCCGGAATGTTGAGACTGCGACAAAGCGCGATTCCTAAATGTGCAAAATCGCGGCAAACCCCAGTGCGCTTTTCAACGGTTTCTAGGGCCCAAGTTGAGGCATTGCTCGTGCCGTAGGCATACTTGATGTGGGTTTGAATCCAGCTTCGGATTGCCTCCACCTGATCGTAGCCAGGGGCACAATCGCCGACAATTTCAAGCGCCAAATTGCCCATTTGGTCTGCCGGACAGTAGCGGCTGGGCAACAGAAACTGAAGCACGCTCTCTGGCAGGTTTTCCGCAGGCAGATAAACTGCACCGGGTCGAGTATCAATGCAATCTGCGGTCTCAACCATTGCCGATGTTTTAATCTGAAAAGCCCCAGGCGCAACCACCAGTCGTTGGCATAAATTGCCGTAGCTGTCGGTGTACTCAGTCACGGGAACGCTCGGATCAAGCAAATATTCTTCCCGGATCACCCACTGCCCATCGCCGCTTCGGGGACGTAACATCAGAATCACGGGAGTAGGAGCCTCTGCTTCAAAGGAAATCTGACAGCCTGCTTCGAGTCGCATTGACACCTCACATTGACACCTCAAGGAATGGAAACGTTGCAGTGTGCTATTGATACCACTTTAAGGGGCGCGACAGATGCAATAGGTACATCTCATTGCAAAATCCCATTTTGCTAGGCGATTTGATCAATTGGCTTTATTAATTGGGTTGGTCAATCGGCAATAAGTAGGATATTTGCTGTTTAAGCCTTAACCTTAACCGTTAATTTGCCTGGCGTGCGGCGGGCCATCCGAATCGTGTAGGGCAGCACTCCCACCATCAACGCAAAGGCTTCATCAGGAATGCGAGCGACGGTCTCTTGATCAAAATAGTTTTCAAACTGATTCAGAATAAGCTGGGCCCGTTGCAACGGAGCAGATTTGTCAGTGACTTGCTGCGTTAACTTAATCCACTGTCGCCGGATTAAATAGGCGTTCTGCCGTTCTTGATGACAAGTCGCCCGAACTAACGAAAGTTTGCCCATCGGAATCACGCGCTGACAGTCTGGATCTAAGTAGCCTCCAATGGCGGCTCCGGGTCCCGCAAACTCGCTGTGGAAAGGCTTACAGAGAATGACTCCATTGCGCTGACGACTGTTAACCGTCCAAACTTGCCCACTGCGGATGTAGTCTAAAAGCTGTTCTGGACTCACGCCTTCAATCATAGTTGGCAAACTGACAGCCACACTGACAGACGGAATCGCCTGATGTAGCTTTGAACTGACCATCACAACAGAATCAGCCGTGCGAGACTCAGGAAAAGCAACCTGGTAGCGTTGATATTTTTCGCTGTCCATCTCAACTACTCCTAGGACTGCCTAGAATGTCTTCGGATTTAACACAAGTCTTGCAGGGAATGCTCTGGTCTGATACGAAAAAACATCTGATCAAAAATCACAACAATGAATTTTGTTCACCAGAGGGGGCTAATCAAGCGGGTATTGCACCAATCCACTCTCACTAGGTCAAATAATTAGGAGCGCCTGATAGTGATATTTTATGACATTCGGTTAAAACTCGCTCAGTGGAACCATCAAGAGTTTTTGAAGCCTCAATGAAGTTTGGGGTTGACTGTACGCCAATTTTAGGTAGTCTACAGCCATTTGGCCTGTTTGTTGTAGTTTTGTTGCATATCGCTACCTCACCTCTTGCTACCTCACCTCACCGCTGAAAAAAGAGGAGCATGGATACTTAGGATCGGGGATTGAATCAATTCGTCAACTGTACGGGCAGGTTGCGCAGATCAATAGGGCATCCGGCCATCGATTTGACCGCAAACCCCGCCCCTCCCCACGATCGAACGGATTGAATTCCCATTCCTTAACAAAAGAACAGACTTGCTTTGTTCATTCCCTTCTACCCATTATTTGGCAAGCTAGAGAGATCAGCGACAACTCACGTGGATTGCCCTTCGCCCCCTACAATTGGGAAGATAGACATCGCAAGAGTGAGTTGACATTGTGGCATTTAAGGTTGGTTTGCTAGGCTTGGGCACGGTTGGAACGGGAACAGCGGAAATTCTATTGCATCCGGCTCAGCGTCACCCTCTGTTGCAGGAAATCGAAATTCATCGGGTGGGCGTCCGGTCGCTCGACAAGCCGCGCCGCGTCCAGTTTCCGGCTGAAATGATCACAACAGATCTAGAGTCAATTGTCACCGATCCGGCGGTTGATATCGTGGTTGAGGTGATGGGTGGGCTTGAACCTGCGCGTTCGCTGATGCTAACCGCCATTCAGCATGGTAAGCATGTTGTAACCGCCAACAAAGCCGCAATTGCTCGATATGGCGATGAGATTTTTACTGCCGCGAATGCAGCCGGGGTGTATGTCTTGTTGGAAGCGGCAGTGGCAGGCGGCATTCCGGTGATTGAACCGCTCAAACAATCTCTTTGCAGCAATCGAATTCAGGCATTGACAGGGATTGTGAATGGCACAACCAATTACATCCTCAGCCGGATGCAAACCGAAGGCAGCGATTTTGATGCTGTTCTGGCTGACGCTCAGCGGTTAGGCTATGCCGAATCTGATCCCACTGCCGACGTTGACGGGCTAGATGCTGCTGACAAAATCGCCATTCTGGCATCGTTGGCGTTTGGCGGGCGAATTAAGCTACCTGAAGTGTATTGTGAGGGAATTCGCAAAATCAGCGCTGCCGATATTACCTATGCCGAGCGGCTGGGTTTCGTAATCAAACTATTGGCAACTGCAAAACGCGACAGTGAGGAACTTGACTCAGATTTGCTTCAAGTGCGCGTGCACCCAACCCTTGTTCCCAAAACTCATCCGCTGGCGAGCGTAAATGGGGTTTACAACGCGATTCTGATCGAAGGTGATCCAGTTGGGCAGGTGATGTTTTTTGGCCCCGGAGCCGGATCGGGCCCAACGGCCAGCGCTGTTGTGGCTGACATTCTCAACATTGCGGCAATTCTGAAAGTGGGGCGGGCGGCAACCGACGCTAACGGAACCCCGATTCTTGATCCGTTGCTGAGTTGCTCGCATCAAGACTATTGCCCTATTGCGCCGATCGAGGCTTTGGTGACTCGGTTTTATGTCCGATTTTTGGCAAAAGACAGCGCGGGCGTAATTGGCTATCTCGGAACCTGCTTTGGCAAGCACGAGGTTAGCTTGGAGTCAGTGGTGCAAATTGGAATGCGCGATGATTTGGCAGAAATTGTGGTGATCACGCACGATGTTCGAGAAGGCAACTTCCGCCAAGCCCTCACCGAAATCCAAACCTTCGACGCTATTGTGAGTATTCCTAGCGTTTTGCGGGTGCTGTAGACGCAGGACGGCTCCTACAGTGACGGCTTTAATACATCGCTGAGGTCATCTTTTTCCGGTATTCCGCAGTCAAAGGATGCTTAGCCCCAACCAGATCAAAAATCATCAGCATCGCTTTTCTGGCGCCATCATCTCGATATTTCCGATCCTTGCTCAGCACTTGCAGAAATCCCTGAAGTGCCGATTCATAGTCAGACATCAGGGTTTGCTGCACTGCCTCAAAGAAGGGAGCATCCAGATCATGAGTATGAGGCTTGTCGCTCTCTAGCTTGAGATAGATTAAATTTCGCAGTGCTTCTGCCTGCGGAAAATAATCCATCCCTTCTGAGATAGGAGCCAAAACGCGCTCAGCTTCGCCTAAGTCATCTTGCCCAATCAGGAAGCCGGCTGAAGTAATTGCCAGCGCCGGATTGTCAGGATAGAGCGACAGCAGTTGCGTTAAGTAATCCTTGGCTTCCTGAAGTTGTCCACCGGATACTAACTGCTGCACCGTTTCCAAGCCTAGCTCTAAGTCAGATTTCGTACCCATCTGAGCATAAAACGCGCTTAACTGAGACACAAAATCTTGAAGCTGCGGTTCTGGCAACACTCCGACAAAGCCCGCATACATTTTGCCCTGCATCACCACGCGCACATCCGGCACACCTTCAATTTTGTAGGCACTGGCTAATTCGGGGCTTTGATCAATATCTACTTTTGCCAGCACTACATCATGGTCTTTCACAACCTTTTCCAACATCGGCTTCAGGAGTTGGCAAGGGCCACACCACTGGGCAAAGAAGTCCACAATAATGGGCTTCTCATACGATTTCTCAGCAACTTCCGCCATAAAGTTGGCGCTATTGACTTCAATTGAAGTTCCCATTTCCACTGCTCCCGATACCGCTCTAATGTTGGATGTGTTGGATGTGCTGGATGTACTGGATGTGTTGAATGTAAGTGATTAAAGATGTCAGTGATTAAATCTGATGGAGTTGAAGCTGCAAGCATCTGTGTGAAAATCTACGCGCCTGATAAACCTAGAAAACTAGAGAATATACAGCAGCAAAAACAGAACAATCCACACCACATCGACAAAGTGCCAGTAAAGTTCGGCGGCTTCAACGCCAAAGTGATGCTCCTCAGAATAGTGGTCTTTCTGCCGCGCTCGCCACAGCACCCCTAAAATCAGGCATAGTCCTAGAAAAACGTGCAGCCCGTGAAAGCCAGTCAACACATAAAAGGTGCTGGCGTAGAGGTTGGTTTTCAGCCCAAACTCTAAGTTGTGATATTCGTAGAGTTGCCCCATCAAGAAGACCGCGCCCATCACAGCCGTGATCGCAAACCATTTGCGCAGTCCGCTCACGTCATTTTTCTTGATGGCCGTGTCGGCGTTGTGAATCACAAAGCTGCTGGCAATCAGAATTACGGTGTTAATTCCCGGCAGCAGCAACTCGCGTTCCGGTGTGCCTGCGGGCGGCCACTCTGGGTAGACTGCCCGAAACGTCAGGTAGGCCATAAATAGCCCCAAAAAGATCATGCCTTCTGCTGCCAGAAAGACAATCAAGCCAAAAATGCGGTGGTCGGGATGGGCTTCGTGGGCAGCCGCTTCAGCCGTACCGTGATAGTTCAGTGCAGCTTTGGCAGAATCGACAGTTGAACCTTGCATAGCTTTCTCAGTGAGTTTGAGGGTGGAAGGTAGGGTTGGATGATCCTCCTGAAGCCCCCTAAAGTAGAGGGCTTTTTCGAGCCGGATTCTGTGCAAAGTCCCCCACAAGTGGAGGATTTAGGAGGCAAACGAAGCAGACGGGTGTGTATACAACAGTCTTTCAGAAAGGGCGGCTAGGGCAGTCAAGCTTAAGAGGTTTCTGGGAAAAAAGTTGTCGCTACGTTGGGGCAGGTTTGGCCCAAATCTTACGATTGACAGATGATTGATCGGCAAAACCTGCCCGTATCGGGGTAGAGGGTTTGCCAGAAATCTCCTTAAGACAATGCCGAAGATTCAGGCTGGAGTTCCGGCGAAGTTAGGGGAGGTTCAGCCTCTTCGGGGAAGCGATCTATCCCATAATCGTAAGGGCCCCAAGCCAGTACGGGCAGCGTCTCGAAGTTTTCAATCTCTGGCGGTGAGCTAGTCTGCCATTCTAGCGTTAGCGCATTCCAAGGATTGTCTCCCGCAGGCTGTCCTTTCATCCAACTCCAGACGGCGTTGATTAGGAAGGGAATGGTAGAGACAGCCAGAATGTAGGAACCGATGGTGCAAAGTTCGTTCAGCGGTTGAAACTGCGGATCGTAAAGGGCAATCCGACGGTTCATGCCCTGTAGGCCTAGGGCGTGCATCGGCATGAAGGTAAGGTTCATCCCAATCAGCGTCAGGATAAAGTGAATGATTCCGAGCGGCTCATTCATCATCCGCCCCGTCATTTTAGGGAACCAGTGGTAGATGGCCGCATAGATGCCAAACACGCTGCCACCAAACAAAACATAGTGGAGGTGCGCCACGATGAAGTAGGTATCGTGAACGTGGATATCAAACGGTACGGCTGCGACCATGACACCGCTAATGCCGCCAATCACAAACTCACCTACGAATCCCATTGCAAACAACATAGGGCTATTCAGGGCAATTTTGCCGCCCCACATTGTCGCCAGCCAGCTAAACACCTTGATTCCGGTGGGTACGGCAATCACCATCGTGGTAATCATGAAGAACATCCGCAACCAGGCTGGTGTGCCGCTGGTGAACATATGGTGCGCCCAAACAATCAAGCCCAGGAAAGAAATTGCCAGACTGGAATAGGCAATCGCTAGATAACCAAAAATCGGCTTGCGAGAGTGGACGGGAATGATCTCTGAGATGGCTCCAAACAGCGGCAGAATCATGATGTAAACCGCTGGATGGGAGTAGAACCAGAACATATGCTGGTACACAATCGGGTCGCCGCCGCCAGTGGGGTTAAAGAAGGCTGTTCCTGCTAGCAAATCAAACGCTAGCAAAATCAAGGCTCCAGCTAACACAGGCGTGCCGATCAAAATCAGCGCTGAGGTTGCCACCATAGACCAGCAAAACAGCGGCATACTGTTGAGATCCATGCTAGGAACGCGCATCTTCATAATCGTGGTGAAGAAGTTAATCGCTCCCAAAATGGAGGAAGTTCCTAAAAACAGCAGGGTGAAAATCCAGATACCTTCGCCCACTTTGCCCGTCATTAAGCTAAGCGGCGGGTAGGAAGTCCATCCGGCTTGCGGGGCATCGACAAGGATGCTAAGCACCAGCAGAATGCCTGCGGGAGGCAGCATCCAAAACGCCATCGCATTCATTTTGGGAAACGCCATGTCTCGCGCCCCGATCATCAGCGGAATCAGGAAGTTGGCCAGTCCTGCGCCTGCCGGAATGATCCAAAGAAAGATCATAATGGTGCCGTGCAGGGTGAGCAGTTGGTTATACAGTTCTGGACTCACCAAATCGGAAGCGGGGGTTCTGAGTTCAGTGCGGATAACGTCCGCCATTGTGCCACCGATGGCAAAGAAAACAAAGGAAGTCACCAAATATTGGATGCCAATCACTTTGTGATCAGTATTGAAGGTGAAATAATCCTGCCATTTCCGCTCCTTGTGGGGATGGGGAGAATGGGGAGGCGTGATGGTTGCGTGTACTTCTGATTGAGTCATAGCGAATTTCGACAAATTGGTAGGGTCTGCTGCTTGGGCAGCAACATCACGTAGGGGCGAAGCATTGGGACAACTATCTTTCTGTTTATTGTTTCTGTCCATTGTTCAAGCTACTTGCCAAATGCTTTGTCCTTACAGGGCGGCGTGCATCGAATGGAGTTGCTGCAAATGGTCAACCTCAATGCCAACTTGGTTGGCAAACGGCGCTAAATAAGCAGCATCCTCCGATGGGGAGCCAAGGGCGGGTTGGTCAGAAACGGCAACCGTTTGGTCAGAATTGGGTTGACTAGCGACCTGTTGCTGCATCCAGGTATCAAATTCATCTGGAGCCTGCACATACATTTTGCTGCCCATGGCGCCATGATAGGGGCCGCACAGTTCGGCACAAACGATCGGATATTCGCCTTCGCGGCTCGGTCTGAAGCGCAACTCGGCATCTTGTCCTGGAATTGCGTCTTGCTTGAGGCGAAACTGAGGCAACCAGAAAGCGTGCAGCACGTCTTGCGCCTTGATGATCAGCCTCACGTCTTTGTCAACCGGAACATGAAGTTCGCCCGTCGTGACGCCACTATCGGGGTAGGTAAAGATCCAGGCATACTGCAAGCCCAACACCGTTACCGTGAGGTCGGGGGCCGTTTGTAGCTCTTCGGGGGTTCCACCCACGCCCAACGCCATGTGATGGTGTCCCTTGTGCGGAGCAGCATTCAGTGAAGGAGCCGTCATAATGTCCGACATCCCTGTGCCGGGCAGCATCGCCACCTGCACAGGCGATTGATTGGCTGCTTCGGGGTCAAATCCACCTTCAATGCGGTAGACCTCAAAGCTGTAAACCCCAATCACCAGAACGATCACTACAGGAATCGCCGTCCACAAAATCTCTAGGGGAATATTTCCTGCAATGGGCGGCCCGTCGGTGGTGTCGCCCGGTTTGCGGCGAAATCTGAACATGCAAATGAGAATCACGCCTTCTACCAACAGAAAGATCGCAGTTCCCACAATCATCATGGTGTTAAACAAACCATCCACGAGTTCTGCGTCTTTGGAAGCTTCAACAGGCATCAACCCATGATTTTGTCCATACCAGATGCTGACCAGGGTTAAACCAATCCCTGCCAACATCGTCAGGATGCTACTTGGAATATTCACGGCTAATCATCAACTCACTAGAAGAATTCAGCAGAAAGCAATCAAACTAATTTTTTTACGGATTTACTATTGTTTCTATGGTGAGGGAACAAGCCGGAAGCCAGACCTAAATTTTACAAAGATGTAAGAAGTTGGGGGTTTTCCCCGTTTGTTGAGTCACAGTTTGTTGAATCACACGCTGAGCATCGTCTATCGATTCAGTTGAGTCAATTTGAGCGGCTCGGCTGTGAGTGCGGCAAACTTCATCTTTGACAGTTCGGGTGTTGGGGGGTTCGGGGTAAGGGTTGAGGAATCTAGAAAAAATATACCGTTGGGTTGAGGTAGACTCCGCCAGAGCTTTGGGCAAATCTCGATTGCTAAACTATGCCCCTACAGTCTTACTTACAGTCTTGAAGGTATATTGCTACCTAGAAATCTCGTGAGTTCTCCTCCTCTTATACTCTCCTTTCGATGCTTTAAGCTAGCACTGTAAATTTCAATCTATCTAACACGTTAGAACAACCTTCCTCACTCCAACGTTAAATTAGAACAGTGGAGCTATTAAATTCGGGCATTTCTGATCATCCTTAAGGTTTTCTTTGGGATCGCTCGAATAATGTGTATCGATTATTACAGAGCTTGATTTCAGAGTTGGAGATTTTTCATTCCATCTGAAATTGCCGGTCATGTTAATGATTCACAATCCGAAGAAATTCCAAAAGCTTTTCCATTTTCCGAAGAGCGTTACTAGAGTAATGGCAGGGGCCTAAAAATGCTGCCCTCGACAAACGCTAGATCTAAACGCTAGCCTGTGTGCCAAAGCCACCTTTTGCGATTCTTTCGCTTTGGGTAGATGAAGTGGCGAGTCTGTTATACGCAGAACTGCGATTGGCACACAGTCATGCTTGTTTCTTTTTTTATTCTGCACTGAGTCCCGAATGAGTCCTAATGTCACAGATCGAATGGGTTGAGGAGACAGAGCAAATGACGGATTCTAGTTTACGTTCCAAAGCTGTATTGAATTTAGAGTCGGGGGTTTCAGGGAATTCAGTCCGTTCTGCTCCCCAAACTCAGATCCGTCGGTTAATTTGGAAGATTGCCCTTGCGACTTTCTTGCTGATGGCGATTGGTAGCGCCACTCGTGTCATGAATGCGGGGTTGGCTTGCCCCGACTGGCCGCTCTGTTACGGCACGCTGTTTCCGGGGCAGCAAATGAACCTGCAAGTTTTTCTAGAATGGTTTCATCGCCTAGATGCCGCCCTAATTGGCATCAGCACGCTTGCTTTGGTGGGGTTGGCTTGGTGGCATCGCCGCGCTTTACCAACTTGGACACCCTGGATGGCGACTCTGGCGCTGGGGCTAATCCTGTTTCAAGGCGTGCTGGGTGGGCTGACCGTCACCGAACTGCTGCGGTTTGATATTGTGACCGCTCATTTGGGAACGGCGCTGTTATTTTTCACCACGCTGCTGATCATGGGCGTCTGGCTGCTTCCCGATACGTTACCCTTTAAGGGAACCGGAACCACAGGGCGCCTGCCTTGGGTGAGCCTAACTGCTGCCATCTTGGTTTATCTGCAAAGCTTATCGGGTGGGCTGGTTGGGTCGAGGTGGGCGTTACACCAATGCCTATGGGGATCTCAACTGTGTAGCGTTATGAATACCCACTTAGCGGGCGTGGTGCCTGCCAGCGTTGCCACCATTGCGGTGGTCGTTCTAGCTTGGCGAACGCCGGCTCTACAGGCTTCCTTACGCCAGCTTGCAAATGTGGTTGGTGGGCTGCTGGTGCTGCAAGTTTTACTCGGCATTGCGACCTTTCGACTCCATCTACAGGTCGAACTCGTCACGGTTTGCCATCAGGCAGTGGGAGCCGCTCTGTTAGGAACCTTGGTTTGCTTCACGGTTTTGGCTCTGCGCGATCGTCAACTCCATCGTCTTCAGAGCGCTGATTGAGCTATCAGCATGGCTCGTCGCACTAATTACCTCACACTGGTTGCCTCACAGTTTGCCTCACATTAGTTGCCTCACCTTGGCAGGCATAGCGTCCGTCGCCTTTGAGCTTTTTGAGTTGAGCTTTTGAAAAGATTCTGAGCCGAATGCTCTGCCCTTCCTGATTTCAAAGTTTTTCTAGAGAGAACCCGAATGCACGAAACAACCTGGACGAATTCAACTCGTCATCACCAAAACGCTTGGCAGGTGATTCAGAGTTATTGGCAGCTTACAAAGCCTCGAATTATTATTTTGCTGCTGGTGACGACCGCTGGCAGCATGTGGATTGCGGCAGAAGGTCAAGTTGATCCGTTTCTACTGCTCGTCACCTTAATCAGTGGCGCGTTGGCAGCAGCCTCGGCAAACACGATTAATTGTCTATACGACCGAGATATCGATTACGACATGGAACGGACTCGCCACCGCCCTCTGCCCCTCTGGACGGATTCAGCCCCGCGATGCCCTGATTTTTGCGATTGGGCTGGCGCTGCTGTCGTTTACGCTGCTGTCAATATTTGCCAACTTGCTGAGCGCTTGTTTGGCGATGTCAGGCATCGTGACCTATGTGCTGGTATATACCCACTGGCTGAAGCGGCATAGCACCCAAAATATCGTGATTGGCGGCGCCGCCGGAGCCATTCCGCCTCTGGTGGGTTGGGCGGCTGTAACGGGCGAGTTAAGTTGGACAGCCTGGCTGTATTTCTTGATCATTTTTCTATGGACGCCGCCTCATTTTTGGGCGTTGGCCATGATGATTCAGAAAGACTACGCCAAAGTGGGTGTGCCGATGCTGCCTGTGATTAAGGGTGACGAAGTGACGGCGAAACAAATCTGGCTGTACACACTGCTGTTGATTCCGGTGACGCTGTTGATGGTTTACCCATTACATGTGATGGGAGCTATTTACACCATAATCGCTGTCGGTTTAGGAAGTGTGTTTGTCAGCAAAGCTTGGTCGCTGCTGCAAGCTCCTTCCGATCAACAGTTGGCTCGCTCGCTATTCAAATACTCCATCCTATACATGATGCTGCTTTCCGCAGGCATGGCAGTGGATAGTTTGCCGTTCACACATCAAATGATGACGGCTCTCACCGATCATTTGGCAACGGCGCTCAGCAATCTGCCAATCGGTTAATTTTTTGATTCTCCTCTGTTTGCATCGACTGTTCTCAGCGTCTTACTTATGGCGTTTTAGGGACAGTCGATTTTTAGTTAGATGCTATGTGCTGACTTCTTAAACTTCAGTGTTCACCTTACGGGGTACAGGGGTGGAACCCTTGGCTGGGGGTTTCGCCCACACACACCCTTTAATACCAATGTCTTAAGGAGATTTCTAGGAAAAAGTTGTTGCCACGTTGGGGCAGGTTTGGACTCAGTCTCGCGTCGCCCAGAGGATTGATCTGCAAAACCTGCCCGTACCTGGGTAGAG
>JAAUQT010000317.1 GCA_012033495.1 Cyanobacteria bacterium RM1_2_2
AGTCCCCACAGGTGGGGGATTTAGGGGGCTGAGAGGAGTTGGGTGTACACCGTAGCCTTTTGAAGGGGTTGGGGGATCTCTTCTGCGTAAGTCCCTCGAACTATCCGGTGTTGCGGGCATAGCCGGTTTAGATGGATTCACCGCTATTCGGGGCAGTTGATGGAGGAAAGCCAAGAGCGGGGTTAGCTGAGATGATTCACGATCTGCTTTACCAATCTCCACAGTTTGTCAAGGTTTACCCACCAACTTGGGGATGTCAATCTAGCCTTTAGCCTCGACAATATAGAATAGGCAGGATCGCAGACGCTCTCCATTCATTTCTGCTCAATCTGCTCATTTTCAACTGAGAGGAATCGTTGTCGTGGTGGTACAAACTCAACAAATTTCTAATAATCGTTACGAAACTCAAACTCAAGCAATCGCTCGTCAGTTGTTGAGTGCAACGCGGGAGAACCGCAGTTTTTTGAGTCAGATGCGCGATCAGATGCGCTGGGATGACAAGTTGCTTGGCTGGACGATGAGCAATCCGGGTTTGCGGGTGCAGATGTTTCGCTTTATTGACTGTTTGCCTGCTCTGCAAAGTAAGCCCGAAATCGCGCGACACATGCAGGAATACTTGGGTGATCAGTCAGTGGAGTTGCCCAGTGCGTTGAAGGGAATGCTCAATTTTGCCAACCCTGACTCGATGCCGGGACAAATCGCTGCAACGACCGTATCAGGCGCGGTGGAAACGTTGGCGCATAAGTATATTGCGGGTGAGAACATCCAGCAGGTGATCAAAACGGTTGAACAGTTGCGCAAACAGAAAATGGCGTTCACGGTGGATCTGTTAGGTGAAGCCGTTGTAACTGAAGCAGAAGCACAGCTTTACTTTAATCGATACATTGAGTTGATGCAGCAGCTAACAGAAGCGGCTCAGCGCTGGTCAACGGTCGATTTAATTGATCAGGCAGATGGAGAAACACTGCCGAAAGTACAGGTTTCAGTCAAACTCACCGCATTTTATTCGCAGTTTGATCCATTGGATGAGAAAGGTAGCGAAGAACGAGTCAGTGAACGAATTCGCGTATTGCTGCGTCGCGCCAAAGAACTCGGTGCAGCGGTTCACTTTGATATGGAGCAGTACAGCTACAAAGCACTGACACTAGCAATTTTGAAGAGGCTGTTACTCGAAGAGGAGTTCCGCCACCGCACTGATATTGGCGTTACCCTACAAGCCTATTTGCGCGACTCCTACACTGACCTGAAAGACCTGATCGAGTGGCAAAACAGCGCAGCACTCCTCTCACCGTCCGGCTAGTAAAAGGCGCGTATTGGGATCAGGAAACCATTAAGGCAAATCAGCGTGATTGGGAAGTGCCCGTCTTTTCGCACAAGGAATCGACCGATGCTAACTTTGAGCAAATGACGCGCCTGTTGCTGGAGAATCACGAGCACCTCTATGCGGCGATTGGCAGCCACAACGTCCGCTCGCAGGCGCACGCCATTGCGATTGTGCGAGAACTCAACATTCCTCGCCGGCGTGTGGAACTACAGGTGCTCTACGGCATGGCGGATAAGCTGGCCAAAGCGCTGGTGGATCAAGGCTTCCGAGTGCGGGTGTACTGCCCCTACGGTGAACTGATTCCCGGTATGGCATACCTGATCCGGCGGCTGCTGGAGAACACGGCGAATACCTCCTTTCTGCGGCAAAACCTAGAAGAACGCCCGACTGAAGAATTGCTGAAACCGCCTGTTATGGACAGTACAGAAATGGAAACTCAACCTCAAAAATTCTCTGCGTTCCACAATGCGGCTGACACTGATTTCGCGGACGCTCAAAAACGGGAGCGAGCGTTGGCGGCAATCCAAATAGTACGGCAGCAATTAGGCAAAACTTATTTGCCGCTAGTAAACGGTGAACGGATCTCGACACAGGAAAGTTTCGATTCCGTCAATCCCTCGAATCCGGTAGAAGTAATCGGCAAAGTGGGACTGCTGAGTACGGAACAGGCAGAGCAAGCGATTCAATTTGCGAAAGCGGCATTTATGACCTGGAAGAAGACTCCAGCAACAGAGCGGGCTAACATTCTGCGAAAAGCAGCCGACCTGATGGAAGAACGCCGTGCTGAACTGTGTGCCTGGATGGTATTGGAAACTGGAAAAGCGCTCGGACAAGCTGATCCAGAAGTTTCGGAAGCGATCGATTTTTGCCGGTTCTACGCCGATGAAATGGAGCGCTTGGAGCGGGGCGTCAACTATGATGTGACGGGCGAAAACAACCGCTATCACTATCAGCCACGTGGCATTTCACTGATTATCTCTCCCTGGAACTTCCCGTTGGCAATTCCGGTGGGCATGACGGTGGCATCCTTGGTGGCAGGCAACTGTACGCTGCTCAAACCCGCTGAAGTGTCGTCAGTAATTGCGGCGAAGTTCACCGAAATTCTCATAGACGCAGGCATTCCTAAAGGTGTATTTCAATATGTTCCCTGCAAGGGTTCATCGGTGGGGTCTTACATGGTGAAACATCCTGACGTGCACATGATCACGTTTACAGGTTCACAGGAGGTGGGCTGCCGGATTTACCGTGAGGCGGCTGAACTCCAGCCCGGACAAAAACACTTGAAGCGCGTCATTGCTGAAATGGGCGGCAAGAATGCCATCATCGTGGATGAAAGTGCCGATCTGGATCAGGCAGTGCAGGGCGTGGTTTATTCCGCATTTGGATACAGCGGTCAGAAATGCTCGGCTTGCTCACGGGTGATTGTGATAGAACCCATTTATGATGCCTTTGTGAATCGTTTAGTGGAGGCAACGCGATCGCTTAACATCGGTGCAGCTGAATTGCCCAGTACACAGGTTGGGCCAGTGATCGATGCCAACGCTCAGAAACGGATTCGAGAATATATCGAGATTGGCAAAACGGAAGGCAACCTAGCGCTGGAAATGCCTGCACCGGAATCCGGCTACTTTGTTGGGCCGGTGATCATTACCGATGTCGCTGCCACGGCTCGGATTGCGCAGGAGGAGATTTTTGGGCCGGTATTAGCCGTGATGAGAGCCAAAACCTTTGATGAAGCGCTAGAGATCGCTAATGGCACTCAATTTGCCCTGACAGGGGGCTTGTATTCGCGCACCCCTTCTCACATTGCCCAAGCCCAAGCTGACTTTGAAGTGGGAAATTTGTACATCAACCGCCACACCACCGGAGCCGTGGTTGCTCGTCAGCCGTTTGGTGGATTTAAGCTGTCAGGGGTTGGTTCTAAGGCAGGTGGCCCAGACTATTTGCTGCAATTCTTAGAGCCGCGTCACATTAGCGAAAACATTCAGCGGCAAGGCTTTGCCCCCATCGAAGGAGCAGAGCAGTAGATGGATGGGTGAAAATAATTCACTTGTCCACGCATCGATTTGTATAGCTGTTGCTAGGTTAATTAGGATGGGTATTAACGGGGGTGCAGGGGCGAAGCCTCTAGCCAGAGGTGAAACCCCTGTACCCCGTTTAGAAATTCTACGGTGCACACCCATCTCGCATTGGAAGTTAAAGCCCTGCTTATCCCCCTCAATCCCCCTATGTCCTTTGGACAGGCTACGCCAACAAAAGGGGGACTTCAAGCCAGTTGTGGGTCGGTTCCCCCCCTTTTGTAA
>JAAUQT010000318.1 GCA_012033495.1 Cyanobacteria bacterium RM1_2_2
GGAACCGAACCCAAAATGCTTGAATTCCCCCTTCTAAGGGGGAATTAGGGGGATCAGCCCAGGTTTTAGGACTCCTACGCAAGATGTGTGTACACGGTAGCTTACGAAAGGGGGGTAAGGGGGATCGCTCGACTTGTGTGTACACGGTAGCCTTTTGGAAGGGAGGTTAGGGGGATCAAATGTAAGCATTCTAACTCCTCAGACATCCTCTAAGTCCCCAGAATGGGAGCTTTAGGAGGCAAATGCTAATCCAACTGCTTCATGCGATATCCCAACCCGTGGACGGTTTCGATCAGTGTATCGGGGGCACCGGCAGCGCGGAGTTTTTGCCGTAAAGTGCGGATATGGGTCTTGACGGCTTCTTCAGTCGGTGGATCATTCGCTGACCACATCCGTTCGATAATCCCTGGTCGGCTGAGCACTCGTCGCCCGCTGGTTACTAAAAGCTCTAGCAGGGCAAATTCTTTCGGCGTTAGAGACAGCGGCTGATTGCCATAGGTCACTTCGTAGGTGCTGGGATTTAGGCTTAAGTCTCCCCATTGCAACTGAGGTTGGATTGCCCCACCGCGCCGCAGCAAGGCTCGAACTCGCGCCATCAACTCTTCCAAGTCGAAGGGTTTCACCACATAGTCGTCGGCTCCCGCGTCTAGCCCCAAAATTTTGTCTGCCTTAGTATCACGCGCCGTTAGCATGAGCACTGGGGTCATCAACTGTTGATTGCGCAACTTTCGACAAAACTGGATTCCATCCATTTTGGGTAGCGTCACATCTAGGATCACCAGGTCATACTCTAGGGCTTGCATCTCATGCCAAGCGGATTCTCCGTCATGGGCAACTCCGGCAATATATTGTCGATTTGTTAAGGCTTCGGTCAACAAATCGGCAATTTGAACGTCATCTTCAACTACTAAAATACGCATTGCAATTTTAGATTTGAGATTAGGCTTGCTAAGCTGGAAACTTTGATAGGTGCTATTCAGAACTCATTAGTACTATAGCCATTAATCTTTGGAGCCGAGGGATGGGGGTAAAACCTTTGACTGGGGGCACAGCCCTCAAACCTCCGTATCCTAAACTTTTTGCGTAGCGCCATACTACGTCGATCAGTGTCATAAGGATTGCAAACTTAACGTTCCACCTTGCAAAATCCAGCGCGAATTTATGCCCTCTCTGTCTTCTCGCATCGACATTGACTGGATCAAGTCTAAACTGCCGCCCCCACTGCTGAAGTTATATCAAAAAATTTCTCTGGGAGGGAAGCGGGCCACGCTAGGCTATGGATTTGCTTTGCTGGTGCTGGGTTGGCTGAGCATTGAGTCATACCAAAACGCAACCCAGATTGAAAAAGTGGTAGACCAAGTGAGGCAAACTCAGTTTCAAATTAAGGATCTCAGCTATCTTTCTGAAACTCTGTCAGAAGTCGACTACCGACGCAGTTACTATTACCTGTTCAGCGAGTCTGCTGATTTAGATCGCTATCAAACCGCCATTCAAAGCACAGTTCTGCCGCTCGCCAAACTGCAACAGTCGTTTCAAAACACTGCCGATGCAGCACGCTTAGAACAGTTGATTCAACTGAATCAATTACTTGAACAGCGAATTATTTTAGGTGAACGCTCACTGGCGCAATTTCAACGCGAGCAGGTTCCGCCCACTGCGCCAGATCCAACCATCGAACAACTGCGCCAGAATCAATATGAGCTTCGCCAAAAGATTGCTGCTCTACAAACCGCATCTGAAGCCATCCTGCAAGACCAGATTGAGCAAACTCAGGACAAGTTGCAGGCTCGAATGCTATTTGAAACGGCGGGAACGTTGTTCACCTTCTTGATTTTGACTGGGGTCTACTGGTTGCTGCACCAACAGCACAAAAAACGGCAGCAAGCTGAAAGCACTCAGCGAATGCTAGCCCACGTGAATGAAATGGTCAGCCTGAAGCTAGAGTTTTTCTCCCTGATTTCCCACGAGTTTCGCACGCCGCTGAGTTCGGTTTTGGGATCGGCTCAGCTTTTAGAAGAAAGCATTCGCTCGATTGTGCCGCCTGAAAAGCTGAAAAATCTGCACCGAATTCAGTCTTCAGCCAAGCTGCTCACCCAAATGTTGAGCGACATTTTGACGATTTCTAGGGCAAATGCAGGCAAACTAGACTGTGAGCGCGTCCCGATTGAAATGCAAAGCTTTTGTCTCAACTTAGTCGAGGATTTTCAGGTTTTTCTAGACCAGAAGCAGTCGATTCAGTTCGTTAAATATGGCAGCGCCACCCACGCCAACATTGATGAACGGCTGGTCTATTCCATCCTCAGCAATCTGCTCTCGAATGCGCTGAAATATTCCCCACCGAAAAGCGTCGTGCAGTTAACGCTAACTTGCGAGCCAGATGTCGTTAAGTTTCAAGTCAGCGATCAAGGCATTGGCATCCCGCCCGCGGATCAAGAAAAGCTCTATGAACCGTTTCGTCGCGGCATGAATGTCACCAGCATCAGCGGTACAGGATTAGGGTTAGTGGTGGTGAAAAAATGTGTGGAGCTACACCAGGGTGAAGTTAGCGTGCAAAGCCAAGTTGGGGTTGGCACAACGTTCACGGTGATATTGCCACAGGGCTAGGGGCTGTGATCCATTCCAGCTAGAACCCTGACGATAGCAGCGCGACAGCCCCTAGCCTGTTTTTGAGGGCGGGCGCGATCAGGCTGATGCCATCGGCTCAAATCAGCGGCTGCAAGAGAACTTTGCTACTTCACTAGCGGCTTTAGTCAGTCCGCTGCATTCGGACTCAGGACATATTGTTAGACGGCTCATAGGAACACAACTACAATGCTGAGAACTGTGGCAATCACAACAACTAAGCTCCAAATCCAATGCTCAGTGATAATTTCTAACAAAGCCTTTGGATGAAATCCATAAACTTGATACCACTTGGTATTTGTCTTTAAATTTCCTTGCAGTGTTCGTTCAAGGATGCTTGCAATGACATTGACTTTACGTAGTGTTGATTGATGAAGTTTCACAAACTCTCTAGCTTCAAACGCAGATGCTTCATCTTTGCCATTAAGATATCCAATGTCAGAAATTTTATTTTTTTCGATAAGGCTTCCAAGCTTAGGATCATCTATATAGTTCCTTCCATAAACATCTTTAAGAGCGCGAGCTAGATCGAACTTCCGTTCTTCAGGTAAACGAACTGGTTCGCCCCCAAGAACACGATATCTGTGTTCGATGGCTTGAAAACCGTAATTGATATCTCTCATATTCCAGTGAACCCAAGTGCACCTCTCATTTTTGTCAAAAACTGAAAGAACTCGTCAAGCATCTGATGCTCAAGATCATCGTAGTGATCAACAATTTGTTTAGGTGAAAGGTGAGTTAACTCAGCAATTTTATGAATTGAAAAAGATTCAGTTTGACCTGATGCAAAGTTGTGGACGGCGATTGAAGTAATTCTTGGTGTTGAACCATCGGATCTGTCATAAAAACTTTCACATGAATAGTGAATGACAAGTGTGTTATCTTGACGTTCTCCAATTTCACGTAGTTGGTTGATTGCTTTTCGACGCTTACTGAGCCGCCGGAGTTCTTCGCCCACAAATCCTCTTAAAATTCATACTTGGTAAAGCAGTCTTTCCTTT
>JAAUQT010000098.1 GCA_012033495.1 Cyanobacteria bacterium RM1_2_2
TCGATCCCCCTAAATCCCCCTTAGAAAGGGGGGACTTTCAAGCCATTTTGGGTTCGGCTTCCCCCTTTTGGAAGGGGGGTTAGGGGGATCGCTCGACTTGTGTGTACACCGTAGGTCTAGTGAGGGGAGAAGTATTAAGACCATCGGTATTGACGACAACTCGATATGGATATCTTGATACTGAAAAGCTCTATCGCCCAGCACCGGAAATTTTAGCCTCAGATTAGCTCTACCTATCGCAATTCTGAATGATTCATCAGCGCAAGATCCCCGAAACCTTAAAGATTGCGGAGATCTAAATAGCTGAATTTCACAACCAACATGGGATCAGTGTAGCTCTACATATTTCTACATATTGTCTGCACTCCATAACCAAATTTGATAGAATCAAGAGTGTTGATGTGTAATCAATCTCTAAAACGCTCGTAAAATAGTGCCCTTAGCATAGTTAATGCTGAGCTAATGTTCTCAGAGTGTTGGTGGCAGAACCTCGGCGGTAGGTACAGTGAGGGACTGTGACAGAACGTTGTTAAAAGACTGGGCTAAGAGACAGGCTAGAGCGCAACTCATTGATAAGACGTAGATCTACACACAAGGCATAGCAATAAAACGAGAGAGTATAAAGCTTGCCTTAATCAATTTTTGGTGCAGCGTTAATGCATTTTGCAGGAGCGCGGTGAGACTCTGTGTAAAGTTTGAAAAGGAAAACGGAAACGTATTGGTAATTATGAACACACGTAAGCAGCTATCTAATCAATCTAATCAATCAACGGTTGTACGGTCTATTTCACTGCCGACAAGACAGCAGCTTGAAAAGTTTTTGCAATCTAAAGGAATCCCATCTCAAAAACTAGGGCAGATGTCCACTTGGGAGCAAATTCAGCTAACTCGTGAATATCAACAACTTATGGCAAGGGGTCAGTGGTAGGTGTTAGCAAAATCCCCTGATTGGGAAAAACTGTATCGGAGATTTTGTGACTATCGTAGGCTAATACAAAGGCTAGTAGAGCTTAAATGACTAGCCTTTGTTTGTTCTCTAAAGCCGTAGTCCAAACACATCGATTAACCCGACCAGAATTAGATAGATTGCCACAATGAAATTGAGTAATCTCGGAACTAGAAGAATTAATATGCCTGCTAAAAGAGCCAAGATTCCATTTAATCTCAAGCTGATCTGTACAGTTTCCTGAGCTAGGAGCATCTGAGGCAGAAACATTAGGTTATTCATATATTTTTCACTCGAAGGTTTTTTATCAACTTACCGTGATTAATTGTAGGAAGGCATATACCTAAAGGAGTACGTCCATCGGTAGGCAGGCTAACGGAACAAACGATTGGTTCATCTGGTTTATCTAAGGGCTGTGATCCATTCCAGCTAAAATCCTAACGATGGCAGAGCGACAGTCCCTAGCTTGTTTTGGGGAACGGGCGTGATCAGTCCGATGCCGTCAACGGTTGACCCTTCATGGATGACGCACCCTAGGTCAAAACAACCTGTATCAGCGAATCCACACGCCATGCCTGCGATATGCGCCTCTCGACAGATATCAGGGCAGGATAGGTAACTCATACTAGCGAGTGGTAATTCTCATCAGTTGCCACTTTTGATTTAAAGTGTTTACCTTCAGCGCAAGTGCCATGACTTCAAAGCAGCCCAAGCCTAAAAAAACTGAATTTAAAACGCCCCAACCGAACGAGCTTCAACAGAGTGAGACCCAAGAGGCTACTCGTCAGAAGCTAGCTGAAAAGCAAGGAGGCGAAACAGATGCTGTAACTGATCAAGATTCAACTGCCCAGAAGGATGCGCCTACTCATTCTGTAGATGTGATCAACAATATAGACAACGTCGCCGATCGTCATCCGCTTAGCATTGACAGCCCACCCGGTTGAACGGTGAGGGCAACTTATCGAATTGCACCCATTGTATTTTTCCAAGACAGTTCCTTGCATAAAATCTCTAACGCTCGCTGTTCGGCTCCTTCAAACAGATTGCTGTCTGCTAATTCCTTAAGAATCTGTTGAGTGAGTTGGGCAGCAAAGCCGCCGCCAAATTTGAGCAAGTGGCTGTAGTAGCAAAACTGGGGATGTCCAGATTCATTCAGGTGAAACTGGTAGACTTCGCTAGGAGACATTAACAATGCGGGCGTTTCAATGGGCACAACAACACGCGGAATGCCGTGGGAGCCATAAGCGTTCGCCCCTTGACCGACCATTGCCCCAATTAACACTATGCTTAGCAGCGTGCGAGTTTCAAGAATCAGATCGGGTGCAAATACCGGATCGGCTTCACTTGATAAGCGTGGGCCATTGCTGAGAAACATAGGGTTAAACAACAAAGAGTTATAGATGACGCCAACTGCCCAGTGGCGACTATTTGGCTTTTCTAGCTTAATAAAGCAGCCAAATCCGTAGTCGTCTGCTTGGGGAGGGTCGATTACGTCCATTTGATCATCCAACTGAACGATATAATCGCAATGTGAATTGGATTTAACAACTTTACCCAAGCGCATATAGCGTTCTCCTTCCGGCTGTAACTCTGTATTGGCTCTAATTATAGTGTTGCCATCTTGACAGCATTATATAGCGTTCCCATGGAGCTGTCTCTCATAACTTGCTTTAAACGCCCAAACCTACAGCCTTCAAGTCGAGCAACAAGCCGCCTACTGGACAATCTGTAGGCGAACCTGTTTGGTCGTCCATTCTTGGTTTGGGTCAGCAACGTAAACCGCAGCCCGGCTGAGGCTTGGAGCCTGATCAACGTCGCCGCCTATTGCTGCCAACAGGTTGCCCAGCGCACTTGAAGAGCGTTTGACCTCATTCCCTTTCCTAGAAATTTCTTGGTCTAATGCAGGCAACAGGAGCCAGCGATAGTCGGAAGGCAGCAGAGTGGCAAACACTTTCAGCGTTTCGTTAGCAACTTCATAGCCTTCAACAGCCGGAACCTGAAACTGAAGCGGCGTGAAAATTTCCTCTTCTGGAGCCAGTTCATAGAAAGGTGCGTCTAATCCAAGCAGCGGAATTTGCGAAATTGCCCAAGTCGGCTCTATGTCTAACACCGCTACATTCAGGGATTGAGAGAAATTGTTTTTAATTCGCAAAAAGGTAATTTCTCCCGCCTTGACGGTAATGTTGCTCGAATCGGGGAAGGGCTGGGCTGTGATGCGGGTTCCGGGTTGCCAGTCAGGTTGGGTCATCAGTTCAACTTCCAAAGCAGCCGTGAGTTTGCTATTGGGATTGTCAAGTTCCTGCACTGCCTGATATTTGGACAGATGTACCAATCGCTGCATGACTCCTACGGCTGAAGTTGGGTCAGCAATGGGCAACGGCGGTCGCAGATTTTCGATTGGCATTCCGATGCAGATTTCATACTCTCCTCCGCGTCCCACGGCAACCTGATAGTGGGCTTCCTGTCCCTCTTTTCGCTCATTGTCTTTTAGCTCAACCACCCAGCCATTATCCGCCAGCGCGTCTCGGACTGACTGCAAGGCTTGAGACTGTTGGCTCACCAGTTCAGGAGGCAGATTTTGCTCTTGGTCGCCTGCCTGCTTTTGATCAAACAGCCGCACGCGCCGCACCAAATCGACTGGAGCCGTCACCATCACCGCCTGACATCCTGGTTCGATGGACGTGGAACTTGCTGCAATGCCGCCTTCCGCGACGGGCAAAATCCGGGCTGAGCCGCTAGCCGACCCAATCGATGTGATTTCTACAATCGCCAATCGCAGTTGGGGATCGGTGAAATCGGTTGCGTCTAGCGGATAAATCGCAAACCGCGAACCTTGACTCAATCCCTGCGATAAGCCTGCTCCCAAGCTCACCACCTGCTGGCTCAGATCAACTTTCATGACCGTGATCGCATACTGGAGCGAAACCAAATCGCTGCCAAAGACGATACGATTTGCCTGCCCTGACAGCATCGGCAACTGCTGCGGAAACTTGCTCTGAATTTTAGCCACCACTCGGTCATACAAGGCGTTGTAGGTCAGCCCGGCTTTGCTATTGGCGAGGGTATCGATCATCCAGTAAGTTAAGGCTCCGTGTCGCTCCTTGCCGCTGACCGCATATTCATAGGCGTACTCGGTGGGGCGACAGGCTGCCAGCATCACATAGTCACGGTTTTGAGTCAACAAGCCCGTCGGGCCGCCTTCTGCTACAAGCTGCCAGTTGCGAATCAGCTCTTCCTGCGCAGCCACCAGGCTATCTGACGAATAAACCGTTTCGTCTGCCATTTCGCCGCCGCGAATCTCACAATCGCCACGAGTTGCGCCTCCAGAATGGCAGCTATCTAACACCATCGTCACGAGCAGCCCTTTATCAGTCATGCGTTTGAGTAAGGTCGTCATTTCCAGATCACGCAGGTAGCGACCCTCTGCCCCCCCATCCATTGGCACAATGCCTTCGTCGTATTCGGCGGCTCCTTTAAGGTCAGGATAAACCGTGAGGGCGCGTCCGCCATGCCCCGAATAATGAATGTAAACCTGATCGCCAGGTTGAGCCAACTCAGTAATTGCCTGAAATTTTGCCACAATGTTGGCGTAGGTAGGCAGGGTGCTGGGATCAATGGGCGGTTGGGTTGGCACGTTGGCAGAAGCGGGTTCGGGATTAGCAGAAACAAGTTTGAACAGACGCTCACTGGGCAGTTTCAATGTTTTTGTGAAGTAGTCTGCCACTAAATTAATGTCGCGAACGGCTCCTTTGAGGCTTTTGTAGAGGCGATTGGGCAAATAGTGATCGATGCCAATGAGAAGTGCGTAGAAGTTAGATCCAGACTGGGGCGCATCCGGCATATGGGGTTTCCTAATGGTAGTTTTGCTAATCGTGTTCAAGGCTAGGAATACATCTAGATAGTATTTCCAGATGCATTCCATGTTTGCGAATCAATGACTTACTTTTACTTAGAAATAAAATGCACCCAAAATTCACCATCATAGGCGCAAGTATTGTGAATCAGCTTGTAGGAGTAACGCTGAAATTTACCTTTTTCGTCATTACCGTTTGGATCATTGCGATCGTAACCATCGGCAAACCATTCACCGTAAGGATCATGGACGATGAAGCCGGAGTCATCATAGCCGACTAAAACGATTATGTGTCCAAACTCAGTAAAGTAGCCGTGCGTTACTGCCGGATTACCTGCTGCGAGCCAAGCTTTCACTTCATCAAAAGTAGCATGGATAGCAAGAGTATCTTTAGCACCATAGTCGTCCACAATTCGGGCTAAGTCTTGAGGTGAGTGTCGGCTCAGCCCTTGATCGAGTGCGTACTGATACAATTCATCTTCCAATTGACCAGAGGCTGTGCGTCGTTCTACTTGGAAGTAATCCAAACACATTGCAATCGATGTTACGTTGCACGATCCATCAGGATTCAGATTATTATCCCTTTGGGATTTGTAAGGAACCGCTAATTTGACTTGTCCAGGGTTGTCTTGCGTCGGTAAGATGTCCGGCTTCTCGTCTTTCGGCTCCTCTGGTATAACAGGCGCTTCTCCGCCAAACACCCGCACATGATCGGCGTATACATACCAGACAGCAGAATCTTGCAGCGGTTGACTCAGCACTAGCTTGATATGCTTACGCTCCGTTTCAAAGAAAGTGAGATCTAATTTTTCACCCGCTGTCAGGGTTTGCTTTTCATTCGCTTCGAGAGTGCTAGAGTCAAGCGGGCGCAGCTTCAGAACGGTAGTTTGCAGCGCTTCTAAGGCAATCGGTGAAACAGGTGCTCTCGTGCCTATTTCCGAGGCTTCGATTAGCTTAGCAGCGGTTTGCGGCCCCAAAAAATCAGGTTCTTTGCAGCCTGTTTGCTGTTGAAAGCGGGCAAGCGCAGCAGCGGCTCTGGCTCCGAAGGGTGTTTCGGCAGGAGGACTCAGCAGGCTCAGATCGATCAGCAGAGCTTGTAGTTGTTGGCTCAGTTCGGGATCAGTGCCAATCATCGTTGTATCGTATCTAAGATTTTGATCAACAAAGTCTTGAATTTTCATGGGGGCTATCTCACTGTATAGAACCAAACAATCGCGTTATTGATCTCGTTACAGTTTTATCAAATCACCGTATACATTCTCAGGAATAAGTTATTCAGAAAGCTTTACAGGTTTCAACACCCACCACCCCATCTGCATCCAGTCGTTTTTGCTGTTGAAATTGCGTGACTGCCTTTTCCGTATCCTGATCGTACTTTCCATTCACAGATAAGTTGAAGCCTGCGTTCTTCACTGTTGTTTGCACAAAGCGAACAAATTCCCCTTGCATGGGAGGACTGCTGAACCGCAGCATTTCAAACCCTCGGTAAGGTCGCCAATCTTTACCCAGAAACAGCGCTCGTTCCGAAAGTCTCCGGCGGGTTAATCCTAATGCAGGTGCACCGCCTGCCTTGTTCCAGCGAGGAAACTCGTTAGCAGCCTCCAGAATTTTGCCTTGGTTCAGCAGTTTAAGTAAGGTTGATTCAAATAGCGCAAAGGCTCCTAAATTAAAGCTAAAGGAAACTAACGCCGAAAATTGATTTTCGTTAATGTTAACTTGAACACATTCTGTTACGGCTGTTTCATATTCTTCTACATCTTCTTGCAACCATTGGTCTGCCTGCGTCTGGGTAATGGTTAGCCCCGGACGTACCCCTTTGGTGTGCCCATATCCAATTGTCCAGACACCAACCTGATCCTGATATGCGGTTAGCTCACAGCCCTCGTAGCCTTTGATTAAGTCCAAACCAGCTTGATTGATCCGCTGTGTGCCTCGACGTTGAGCCATTTCAATTTCAGGTATTTGGTCGGGAAGAGCAAGTGTAAACGTCTTTGCAGTGGTAAATTGGAGAAGCCGAAATAGGGCTTTCACTTCTCCCTGAGTTTCTATAACATCGATTGGCTGGTCGTCTTCTTTAATTACCACACGGCCATCCGCGAAGAATTCAAGCGAGCGTTCCATAGCTGTATTCTTAAATCTACATTTAGGGAAAAAATAATCTGGTCAAATCTCTCTCCTCAGAATACTACGGTTTGAACTGATCCCATTTCGGATATTTATTAAGGAATGGAAATTAAATCAGTTCGATCGTGGGGAGGGGCAGGTTTTGCGGTCAAATCGATTGCCGGATGCCCATTGATTTGCTCAACCCGCCCGTCCAGTTTACGATTTATTAAATCCACGATCCTAAGGATGTTTTAAGTTGTATGGCGTTACGCATTGAGTTTAGGACATAGGGGGTGTGGGGACTACGCCCCCAGCTAGGGTTCCACCCCCATACCCCGTCCTCACCTTAGGCAGTACTGCCATAATTTGCGAGTCGTTTTAGAAGCAACAGGCGACACGAAATCCGATTTTGCCGTCTTTGTAGTCTGCTTTGCTGCCCACTCGGTAAGCGGAGCGGCAATCCCACGGATCGTAGAACCACGATCCGCCGCGCAGTAGTCGTCGCGTATCATCGCCGCCCGCTAGCCAAACGCTCCCGTCGGTTGGGCCCCATCGTAGCTGGGATGCCATGGATCGGCACACCATTCCCAAACGTTGCCGTGCATGTCGTAGAGTCCGAAGGCGTTTGCTGCTCCAGTTTCAACGGAAGTGGTTTCCTGCCGATAGCGACCTTTTGTACCAGAGCCATAGACATAGTTGCCGTTAAAGTTGGCTAAATCGGTTGTTAGAGTTGCGCCAAAATGAAACGGTGTGGTTGTGCCTGCTCGACAGGCATATTCCCATTCGGCTTCGCTGAGTAAGCGGTAAGTCCGTCCGGTTTTCTGGGTCAAGCGCTGACAAAACTCGACTGCCTCATGCCAAGAAATTTGCTCCACCGGACGAGTTTCTCCCGGAAACTGAGCGGGATTTGGATGTAAGCCAACTTCCATCGGATCAGATGCCACGGCTCGCCACTGGGCTTGTGTGATCGGATATTTGCTGACAAAAAACGAGGCAAGACTGACCAGATGTTGTGGGCTTTCTTCCTCAGAGCGACCTTCTTCTTCAGGCGGAGACCCCATCAGAAAAGTGCCTCCTGGAATTGCCACCATTTCTAGCACAACACCATCTGCCAACGGCTCTGTAAACACCTCTGCCTGTTGCAGACAAGATGTGATTTCGCCCGTTGCGGTCAGGGTAATCACCTCAAACTCACGGAATTGAAGCTGAGCCGATGCCAGAAGTGGGGCGGAGATTGCAGCAGCTTCTGAGTCGGTGAGGTTGCACTCTTGCTGGAATTGCTTCAGTTCGGTTTGGATTTCCTCACTGAAGGGATAACAGCCGCTTTGAATCAGTTCGATCAATAAGTCTCGGTAGGCTTGCTGCCCTTTGTGGATTGGGATTTGCTCCTCTACTAGGATGCGGTCGGTGTCTTCAACGGTCAATCCTAATTGCTGCCTCAGTTGCTTTAAGCGAATTTTCTCAATTTCGCTCAATGTCCGATTTGCCAAAAATTCTCGCACTTGTTCTCGATACTGTTTCAAAGCTGTTTCTGTTTCAAGCGCCTGATCCACCTGAAGCTGGATTTTCTCAAGGCTAACAGCAGGTGACGAATCTACTGATCTGGGTGTGGGCTGAGTTTTTTGTTTGAGAATCGGTTTCAAATGTTCTGGAATCGCCACCGGTTGCGCTACGCCGACCACTTCGGCTTTGCGGCTGCTTTCTGCGGCTGATCGTCCCCCTATTCCGCCGGAGAGTTGCAGTTGAATGGCGTTGCAGCCGAACTCAAACGCTTCTGCCATCGAGCAGTCAAACCCTAGAGCGCGGTAAAATCCGGTGGCGAAGGCAATCGCGGCATCATCGCGGATTTCCTGCTTCATGCCAATCACCGTATCAACATGCTGCACAATCGCATTCGCCTGCACTTCCGAATAGCAGGCATTCAGCAGCACGCACTCCACGCCACGACTGGCAAACAGCCGAAACAAATCAGACAACGCCTCGGTTTTCACCAACTGTTCTTGGCCTGCGTCATCCTCTAAAACGAGTCCGGTGCTGCCTGTGCCATGTCCGCAAAAGTGGACAATCTGCGGCTTGGTGCTAAACAACAAATCTTGTAAATCGCTGGGGCGCACGGCTAAGGCAATTTCAACTGCTAGCTGATCCTGCCGAATTGAGCGTTCTACTACACCTTTGAGATCGCGAATTTCTCGATCGAGGTTGAGATCGCGCTTTGGATTGGAGGCAAGAATCAGGATTTTTTTCATGACGGTCTTATGGCGTTGGCTCCGGTGGTCGGTCTGGAAGGCTAAACACCTCCGAGCGACAGGTTTGGCTTGCTCCCAGATTAATCTCAGTCTGAGGATTTCGCATCACCGGATGGTAGCGCAAGCGATTGCAAGCCGTTTGCAGCCAGCTTCGCCAATTCGACTGCCATAGCCACACTTTGCGGTCGGCGTTGCCCACAGTCAGGGTTCTACCATCCTCACTGAAGGCAATCGACGTGACTGCGCCGGTTACATCTGGCGGGGAAGGCAGCGGCTGGCCGATGGGTTCTCCCTGCAAGTTAGAAAAGCGAATCGTGCCGTCACGGCTGCCGCTGGTCAAACCGTCTCCAGTTGGGCTGAAGGCAATTGCGGTGACGGGCTGCTGATGCCCACGAAACGGCGGACTCCACTCCTGAGTGCGGGTGTTCAATAGTCGAATGCTGCCGTTGGTGCCGCCAATCGCCACCGTTTCACCATCCGGACTGAAGGCAACCACCGAACTGGCTTCCCGGTGGCAGGTGTCTAAGCTCAAAGTAGGCTGAGTAGCCCGAAGATCCAGCAAACACAGGCTTCCGGTTGGTCTGCCTAGCACCGTGCCGCCAATTGCCACTTTGCCCTGGGCGTTGAACGCAATCGAGCTAACGGTCTCTTGGGGGCGTTCAGCCAGTGCCGGGTTGCCGGAATCGGTGATCAAATTGCCCTGCCTGTCCCACAGAGCTAAATTGCCGTTGAAATCACCGCTGATGATGCGCTCTCCATCTGGGCTGAGGGTGGCTTCACTGAGCAGCGTTGCGGCATGGCGAATCGGTTGGCTCACCGGATTTCCCTGCCGATCCCAGAGACGAACGCTGCTGCTGTCTCCGGCGATTAGCTCGTTGCCTGTTTCGCTGAAATGAAGGATCGAAACTTCCTGTTCACTGACCCGAAACGGTTGCCCAATCAGCTTGCCCTGCGTATCCCACAGGTACACCATCCCGTCGGCGTCGCCAATCGCCGCCATTCTGCCATCCCGACTGAGGGCGGTTTTGCCAATTGGGCTTTTCAACGTCTGGGGCAAAGCATCTTGAAACGACAGAATCCGAATAATATTATCATCGCGTAGGCTCCAAAGCCGGATGCTGCCATCCTCACTGCCGCTGACAATCGTTTGCTGATCAGGACTCACCGCCACCGAACGAATTTGGTCATTATTAGCCAGCATTGGCTCCCCGATCGGTTGCCCTGCCAATGTCCACAGCCGTACCGTGCCATCCTCGCCGCCGCTGACGATGGTGCTGCGATCGGGAGTGCTGCGATCGAGAGTGCTGCGATCGGGGCGAAACACGGCATGGGAAACCGGAGAAAAGATTGTGCTGACCTGAGTTGCGCCCAATGGCAACCCTTCCCATCCGGCATCTGGACGACGCGACCACAGAAACACCGCCCCAGAAACACTGTTGCTGAGCAGATGTTGACCATCGGGGCTAAAGCTCAGCGAGCGAATCGCAGGGCTTCGTTCGGCAGCAGATTGGCTTTGCAGCGGTGGGCTGATCGGCTGACCCTGGCTATCCCAAAGCTGAATTTTGCCCAAATCATCGCCGCTGGCAATTTGCCCGTCTAGGCTGAGGGCAAGCGCGGTGATCGGGGAGGCTGGCGGCGGTAGCGGATTGCCGACTAGATTGCCTTGTCCATCCCAGCGCTGAATTCTGCCATCTGCGTAGCCGGTGACAAACTGGCTGCCGTCTAAATTAAATGCCACGGCCGTCAGGGGAGCCGCCGCCTGAGCAAACTGAATGAGGTTGCCTGAGCGATCCCAAACCTGCACAACGGGCGGCTGTCCATCTCCGCGACCGCTGCCAATCAGAAGGCTGCCATCGGGGCTAAAATCCAGGGAAGTAATTAGCGTGCCGTTGCCCTGCCAAGTGCCCTGCCACTCGCCCTCCAGATTCCACAGGTAAATTTGCCCCGTGTTTCCGGCTGAGGCCATGATCTGTCCGTTGGGGTGAATGGCGACAGCGGAGGCGCTGCCCTGAGTGTAGGTTTGCTGAAGGTGATTGCTTTCCCGCGCTAGCTGCATGGCGTTGAGCAAGCTAGCCTGCACCGGACTCAGCACTCCAAGGAAGGGGTTGGCGCGGTTTTGCCCCGTCGTGCGGATCGACAGCATCATTCCAGCCACCGGATCAACTTGCAGGAGGTTCTCGGCTCTGGCAGCGTAGGCTTGCATCCAGGTGCGCTGAAGCTGATGCCAAATCACTAGCAGCGTGCTCAACAGAATCATAAACGCCAGTCCTGTCAGGCTCCAGCGGGTCAACACAATTTGTTTGCGGCGGTTGACGCTGTGCTGGACAAAATCACTTTCAAGCTGGTTTAGCCAGTTGTTAGTTTTAGAGCGCAGGACTTGTTCCAGCAGGGCGAGGCGCGGGTTGGCATACCAGAGATAACTTCGCGGTTTCTGGCGCAACTGCCATTCTGTAGCGGCCGGGGTGAGCAGGCGTTGCAGCGTAATCAATTCCTGCTGTTGTTTGATCCACTGTTGCAGTTCATCCCAACCGCGCACCAAAAATCATGGGCAGGTTCCACATAGCAAATCTCATTTTCTTGCCCTTTCACCAACAGCCGAGCGTTGACCAGCCGATCCACAATCCGCATCACTCGCTCGTTTTCTGCCTCAGAAGCATACACTAACTCTGATTCGGGAACGCGCCGCCGCGTCACGCTGCCCCCTTCAATCGAAACCATCCGCAGCATCGAGTACCGGAGTGCCTGCCGATCGATGTCATCCAACTGGGGTGAAACATATTCCTCTTTGGCTCGACGGCTCAGCGCTCCAGCCATGCCGCCCATTGCCTCATAATCGCTGAATAACAAAGCCCGTTCGGTCGCATCAGGATTTTCGCGCCAGCGTTGGTTCAGCTTAATGTAAAGTTCGCTGAGCGTAAACGAGAGCAGCGGCAATGCGCCCGGAGTTTGCCCCACTTCATCCACCAGTTTACCCACCAGATCGGGCGTTTCAAAATAAAGAGCTTGTTTGATGGCGGGCCCTTCAATCGCTTGGCGCAACTCATCGGAAGTCATGGGGCGCAGCGGAAAGCGGGAACGCTGCCAGTAGGAATGCAGCACCGAGTTTTGAAAGCGCGGTTCAAAGTCCGATCGTAAGGTGACGACCAGCCGCAGAACCTGGGGATGATCGATCAACGCTTGGCTCAGGGATTGCAGGAACTGCTGGCAGTAATTGGGGGCTGCCGCGATGGGGGGAGACTGCTCTAGAGACGTGAAGGGGTTGAATCGGGAGAAGATCGCGGCTTTGCTAACACCTTTTCTGTCAGCAGTTTTTCTGTCAGCAGTTTTTCTGTCAGCAGTTTTTCTGTCAGCAGTTTTGCCGTCCCTGCTGTTGGGTTTGCTGCCGTTACGATCAGCAACCTGTTTCGTTTCACTTTTGGCTTGGCTGTTATCGCGGTTTGATTGCCTTTGGGTTTCGCTTTCATCTTCACTATCGCCACTCCCCATCGTAATCAGTTCCTCAAACTGATCAATCACCAGCAGTAATTTCATGCCCGGATGCTCGCGGCTCCAGTTGCCGATGCGTTGACTGAGGGCGGTTTCCTCTTGTTGCAGCAGTTGGGCGAGCGGCGCAAGGGTTTGCTGAATTGTGTGTGTCACCTGCGAGTATTGCGATTGGGCAGCGGAAGGGCAAAGATGCTGGAACTGAGGAAAGTAATCGATCAGCAGCAGCAGTTTGGCTTCCGGGCTAGCATTCCTCCAGCGACGCGCTAGTTTGGTGAAGAGCAGTTGGCTGATTGTTTCAGTGGGGCTGCGGTCGGCTTGAAAAACAGCATCAAAAGGAACGGCATCTAGCAGCTTCAGCAAACTTGGATGGGCAATCGGCAACATCGCCCGTGCTAGCGCCCCAAACGGATCTTCTGCCGGACGAATCGGATCGAGAATGCACCAACGACCAAAGTCTGAATGGGTTTGCGTAGCATTCAGCATACGCAAATGAGGGATTAAACCTGCCTTCACCAAACTCGACTTTCCTGATCCAGAAACACCTAAAACGCCGATGAGCGGATGATCGGTTTGGGTCAGCCGTTTGCTGAGTTCTTTGATCAACGCCTCGCGCCCAAAGAAAAAATTGCTGTGTCGTTCGTCAAAGGGCTTCAAACCGCGATAGGGATTATTGCTGGCTTCTAAGTTGGGCGCTTGGGTGAGTTGTGCCGGATCGAAGTCAGGGCGGGTAAAAACATATTTGCCTCTTTCATATTTAAAGTCATCCTGACGCAGCGGAAAATGTCCAGGCGTTTGTTGCTCCTGTGAGAGTTTGGCAACTTCATCTTCAATGTAAACGTATAATTCTCGTACTGTAATCACGCCATCTTGCGTGTAGTCAGCGGCATTATCCCGCAACGCTTTGATCAGCGATTGGGCAAATGGCGAATGGTTTCCCTGCGCTAGCTGCCCTCGCTGATCGGTAATCATGTCTAGCGCTTCCTGATTGTGGGCGGCTGAAGTCAACACCTCCCAGGCAGGAAAGCGGGTGAAGCGATCGAAATGTTCTCGGTGAACGCGATCAAGAACGGTCAGGGCTTTGCGAGTAGATGCCCAGCGGAACGTTCCGGCAAAACAGCAGTCTAAAATCACGAGTAGATGCTTGCACTGAAGCTGACATAACGCTTGATAAACTGTGTGCATCGACAGGTAGGTTGCCGGATCAGACAGCTTGGCATCTTGGGGAATCAGGTATCCAGCCGGACCGTCTTCCGCATTGCGAGCGATGCCATGCCCCGCGAAGTAAACCAGCAGCCGATCGGTTGGTTGCACCTTTTGAGGTAAGGCAATTTCTAACTCGGTTTTTAAGCGAGCCAGGGTTGCTGTTTGATCTAGCAGACAGGTGACGCGATAGCCATGCTGGGTTTCTAAAACATTGGCAACAACAGTCGCATCATTGACTGCGGTTTAAGGGGAGAAATATCGTTGTGATAGGTGTTGATGCCAATCACCAACGCATGACTACAGTTGAATGCTGACATAGAGCCGTCCTCGCTCAATCACCTCCAGTTTAAGGCGCTTAGTTCGCTGTGCCTAGCGGAATGCTGAATTCTATCAATGCAATTTCATTGATCTATTGATTGATTCACAGGATTGATTCACAAGATTAATTTACAAAAATTACAGCGCTAGTCTGCTGCTCGACGCCGGGTTCTAGAAGATGAGCGAGGAGTCGTTTTGGTTTTGGCGGCAGTGGGCTGACGCTTTATTTGGGTCGCTGTTGCGGTCGATTTAGGTTGAGTAGTAGAGGCAAGAGTCGGGGAAACAGCCGTGGATGCAGGTTTGACAGCCAGAGCTTTGGCGCTACGGGGGTTGCGAGATTGGCGGCTCACAGTACCATCGCCTCGCTCGCGCCTTGCAGTTGCCAAATAGCGTTTCAGAGAAGATGTAGTGATGTCAATTCCTCTGTCTGCCAGAACTTTCACAATCTCATCATAGGTGTATCCCCGGTTTAATGCAGTTGTAATGTCATCTTGCAGCAGCATCACCGTTTCCCGTAAAGACCAAACTTCTTTTGGCTTGTCTGGTAACGCTTGTAAGCTTACACTTGCCTGTTCCAATGTGGATCTAGAAACAATCGTAGCAACCGACGGACGTTGTTTCGCTCTAGGCATATTCTAAATTCCTGAAAGAAGATATTGTTGCGGTATCCAACAAGAACGCTCGAATTGACTCTACATTACCAATTTATTTCTCTGTTTTATCAACTGGTTGCTCAAAAGCTGTGAAATTTTACATTCTGTTTTCTGCCTATTCCATCCTGCATCACTCGCGGTCTATTCCTGTTATCACTGCAATTGTAGGCACAACATCAGCGTCGAGCCTTGAGCGCCATCAACCGCTGGCGTACTCTCTGAGGCGATAGCAACACGCTCAAACCAATTTTAGCGAGAGTCAGAAACGTCAGATAAGTGCGTCGGCGCGGCAAGGTGCGATCATATCTAACAGCCTCAGCCAAATAGCGTAGCGAAGCCAAACTGCCCCAACGAGACTGGCTTACCTCCAGGTTTTTCAAGGATAGATATAGATAAAAATTACCAAAACAAATTCCCTTTAAAAGCTGAATTTCTGCGGGCGCTGTGGCAAAGTTGCGATTGAGAATCTGCAAGCAGCTTTTTTCCATACCGCGAACATTAGCAGAAACAGAATGGGTTGAAACTCGATACAAAATTTGCGGTGCTTCCACACAGACAAACCCATAGCGAGCCGCCAACCGCAGCCACATATCCCAATCCGGTGAAGTAATTAGCGTCTCATCAAACTTGCCGACTGCGGTGAGGGCTGATCGACGAATGAGCGGATTTGAGCCGTTTTCAATGAAGTTTGTGCCGAGCAACTTTCTATAAACATTTCCCTTCACGTTGATGTAGCTACCCGTTCGTAAAAACCGATCGTCTTGATCAATAAAGTTTGTCCAACTGTAGGCAACCGCCGCTTCGGGATGGGATTGCAGCGCATGAAGTTGAGCCTCAAGTTTATCGGGCGTCCAGAGATCATCGGCATCGATCAAAGCAACATATTCGCCCACAGCTTGATCTAAACCATGATTTCGCGCCGCAGAATGACCTTGATGTGGATATGAGAATAGCTTGAGGCGGTGATCAGAGACGCTTTTGATGATATCCAGCGTGGCATCTTCAGAACCATCATCAATGACTAAAAGCTCAAAATTTGAGTAAGTCTGAGCTAACACCGAATCTAGCGTTCTGGCAATCGTTTTTTCTGCATTGTAGGCAGGAATAATAACCGATATCAGCGGTGTTTGCATCATAAATACTGGTAGTCATTAAATCAGCGAAACTTTGAAGCGTCTTAAGAATGGGCTAAAGTTGAAACATTTTGCTCAGCAAATGAAACGGGCTGATGAAGATGCCGAGATAAAGCTCTAGCTCACAGGCAGCCACCAGATCCGTATGTAACTGTGAGCGATACTTAAACCAATGCAAAACGACTTTACGAAAATCGCTGGGCAAATGCGCCATCACCAGAAACCGCCAGCCCGCCTTGAAGTTGACCATGCGCGTCGCACAGCGAGACAAGCCAATACTGCGAAATAACGGCAGCAGATAGGAACGCTCTAAGCGCCAAGCCGGAATTTTATGCTGAATTTGCATGGCAGGGTTGTGCCAAATTTCCCAGCCCGCTAGCCGCAAATAGGACAATGCTTCGATATCTTCGCTGCAATCATTGCCGTCCGAACGCTTGACGCCTAGCCGATTCATCAGCGTTTCGGTTGGAACGCTCGTCAGCCAAGCCTGTTTGCGAATGACCAATCCAGCCGAAGGAGGCAACATTTTCTTACGAGGTTCATAAAGATGCGGCTCAGATCCTCGTTCCACAATGGCTAAGAAAGGAGCAATCCGCTTGAACTGGGGCGGTGGTTCCGCTTCAAAGGCGCCGGTAATCCGACTGCCATACGCGCCAACGTGAGGACGTGAGTGCCCGAATTGATATGCGGCGGCGACCCAACGCGAGTCAGGCAAATTGTCATCGTCGAGAAACCCAATTAACTCGCTGGCGGCTGCTTGAACGGCTCGCTGGCGGGCGTGGCTGGCTCCCTGTCGTGCTTCTAAACAATAGCGAATCGGACAGGGAAAATCTGCCTGAAATGCCTGCACCACTGCCGCCGTTCCATCTTGGCTGTTGTTGTCAATCACCAAAACTTCCCAAGCAATCGAGTCGGTTTCGATCTGTGCCTTCAAGCGTTCCAGCACTTCTGGCAAGCGATGCTCTCCGTTGTAAGTGGGAATTGCAACCGTAAAATCCACCATAACCTTAGTTCACCTTGCTCACCTTGCGAGTTAGGGATGGCAATTTTCCCTGCCACTGCTTTTAACCCAGTATTCCCTGGCAAGGTGAACAGAATGCACGATCAGGATTTTCTGCCGATCTGAGGCATGGGACGAGGCTGGCGAAGTATCAGCGAATCGTTACGGTCAGTGTCAGATCGCTCATTCCCCAAACTTCAAAGAACTGACGAAACAAACCTTGGCTAGCAGCAGCCAAATCGCCATCTACATCAACAAGTCCGCCCTGGATCAATCGCCCACCGTCTGTTTCTAAATCTAGCCGCAGTTCACCGTCTTCGGTTTTCTGAAGCAACAGCCGACCTTTCGCCAACACCTGTCCTGCTCGACTCACCACCGCACATTGCATTGCTCAGTCTCTTTAAAACTACGCCTTCATCATAAGTCCTGACCCGTCCCTCTTTTAAGGAGGCAACTGTTAAGGAGGCAACTGGCGCATCAAAAATTTTGCGGTTCCGTGGGCCACCAACACCGTAGACTGAGCCAGTCGGCAATTCAACTGAGATTCAACCTGCGCTCCCTGTGCCAGTAGATCGGACACCGTGAGGTTAGGGAGCCGCCGCATCAGCGCCAGATGAAAATCCTTGAGGTAGACAATTGCAGCAATTTCGTTACTAGGGATTGGCTTCCCTGACAAGCTGGCATTAAAGGCAACTAAATAGTAAGCAGCCAACCGATTCGCCATGCTGCCATGCAAAGAATGGATGCGTTTTTCCAAAATCAACCGAGGGCGAACGCTATCATCTGACAAGTTCATTAAATCAATGCTGCCATCAGCCTTGAAGAAAAAAGTTTGGGCTGCGCTGTCCAATTGAGTGATAACCGCGCCGATTTCCTCCCGTCCCTCCCGCAAGGCGCAGTCAATTAGCGATTCTTGCGCCTGCCGCTTCCCTCCGACTCCAAAAAAACGCACCTGCTGTTCGGAATGCTGCAACTCGCGCTGCGGAATCGCAAATACGTGATACCCCTCCCACTGAAGGAACAGGGCGGTTCCGGCTGAAGTTTCGGGTGTAATTAGATCAGAGAGTTTCACACCAATGGTCAGATAAATTTATACGCTGAGGTTAATATGCCCCCAGGACTGAACCAGATCAAAAGTTGCACATTGCATCACTAGGGCGCGTCATTCATTCATGGTCAACTCATGGTCAACTCATGGTCAAACGTTAACGGTGTCCGCCTAATCGCGCCCGCTCTCCCAAACAGGCTGGGGCTGTCGCTCTGCCATCGTCAGGATTCCGGCTGAAATATAGCCCCTAGAGGAATTGTAATCGCAGCGACTGTAACCATCATCACAATCTTCAGAATCACTCTCCCTGTATGCTGCATACAGCTTAACGACACCTAACACGAACTCGGCACAAACAAGCGCAAGAAAGCTAGACTGTGATGTGGCTTTGTTCACCAGTACCGCTGATTGGTTGAGGAGGAAGACGTGTGACCCTAGCTGTACCACCAATCCAGCGCAGCAAATCCCTTCACGAGCAAACTTATCAAGCTTTGCGGGCCAGCATTCTGTCAGGTGACTTAGTGCCGGGTGAGCGCTTGGTGGAAACTCAGTTAGCTCAGCGGTTGCAGGTCAGCCGGACGCCGATCCGCGAAGCAATTCGGCAGCTTCAAAAAGATGGACTCATCGCCAGCGATGGAGCAGGTGGATTGCACGTCACCACCATTTCGGTAATAGATGCAGCACAACTGTATGATTGTCGGTTGGCGCTAGAGCAGCTTTCGGTTTCGGGCGCTTGTCTTCATGCCAGTGCAGCACAAATCAAGCAGCTTGAAACGGTTGTGATTCACGCAGAACGGTTGACCCAGACTGCAAGCTTAGTTTCGAGCTTAAAAGTAATGGAACTGTTGGATCTAGACTACGGTTTCCATCGATTAATTGCGGAAAGCTCTGGAAATCGTTGGCTGACTGCCCTACTCGATCAAGTTTTCGACAAAATGATGTTGCTGCGGGTGCAAACAACACGCCATAACCCGGGCGTTTTAGAAATCCGCATTGAACATCGGCAAATCTATGAAGCAATTGCTCAACGTCAGGCTGACCAAGCAGTTGAAGCGATTCAAAGCCACTTACTTTCCAGCAAAGATAGGGTTGTAGGCGAACTAGAGCAGCTTTCTGGAAAACCCTTGCCTTGAGGGAACATGCCAGCTTTTCCGTAAGCAATTATGCTTAGCCTGTAAGATGGTATACCAATTAACCCATTGCGATCAGCCCAACGATGAGCTAACCCTTGAGGAACGTTTTCGCCATCGAGTACAACCCTTCCGCCTGAAAAGATTCGTCATTCACAATGCGATGATGATGCTTCTGCAAATACTCATGCAGATAAGCCAGACTTTGTGCTGCTTGCTGCCGCCCCTAAACAGAACCAATGAAAAGGCGTCCCAAATCCCCGGTCTCTGCTCCGAAACTTGATTGTCGCAGGTGATGGAGATTAAAAAGCCGGGGAT
>JAAUQT010000099.1 GCA_012033495.1 Cyanobacteria bacterium RM1_2_2
GATTGAGCGCAGCCGAACATGTGGGTTGAGCGGCAGCCGAATCGAGTGGTTGAGCGCAGCCGAACAGTGGGTTGAGCGCAGCCGAAACCCGAATTTTACCGTTGCATTGGGTTCTTCTACTGATGTAACTTTCATCTATTGCAGTATGCCCGCACAAACACCTGCCCTGTATCTGAAAATACAGTTTGCTGATTTTGGTTTTAGTAGTTTCGTAAGGTTGGATCGATCGTTCGATTCTCTTCTGCCGTACACTAAAGTCGAGTGCTGTCTTCCGAAGCAATGCTGCAAGATGGGATTTACAAAGTTACCTGGAGAACTCTTTTGAGGAAAGTAGAATGAGTCAATCGCATGATCCGAAGCTGAAAATTGATAGTATCAATCGCCGCCGCTTCATTCAGTATGGAGTCTTAGCGGTGGGCAGTGGAGTTGTTGCTGCCTGTGCATCGAATCAATCGACTACTCAATCGTCCTCTCCCGCAGCAGATTCAGCGTCTCCAACAGGTGAACTGGTCAAACTCACCTATGGCACAAATTGGTATGCCCAAGCCGAACATGGTGGTTTCTACCAAGCAGTCGCAACCGGCATCTATCGAGACTACGGGCTGGATGTGACGATTAAAATGGGCGGGCCGCAGGTGAACGGTACGCAACTTTTGATGGGCGACGCAATCGACTTTTTTATGGGCTACACGTCGGATGCGATCAGAGCCGTCCAGGAAAATATTCCTAAAATTACCGTTGCTTCTATCTTTCAAAAAGATCCGCAAATTTTGATCGCCCACCCTGAAACAGGCGCGAAAGATCTGGCAGATCTCAAAGGGAAACCTATTTTCATTTCTGCTGCTGCTAACACGACGTTTTGGCCGTTTCTGAAGGCGAAGTATGATTTTACAGACGATCAGAAACGTCCTTATAATTTCAATCCTGGCCCATTCTTGGCAGATAAGAACGCTGTGCAGCAAGGGTATTTGAGTTCTGAGCCTTTGGCAATCGAAAAGGAAGGAGGCTTCAAGCCGCTGGTGTTTCTGCTGGCAGATTCTGGCTATGATCCCTATTCCACAACAATTGAATGTAAGCGAGAGCTAGTGGAAAATAGCCCTGATGTGGTGCAGCGCTTCGTGGATGCCTCAATTAAAGGCTGGTATAGCTACTTGAATGGTGATCCGACTCCTGGCAATGAGCGAATCAAACAAGACAATCCAGAAATGACGGATGACCAAATTCAATACGGTATTGAGAAGATGAAAGAGTATGGCATCGTTGTTTCTGGTGATGCAGAGACAAAGGGAATTGGGGCAATGACGGATGAACGCTGGAAGTCCTTCTTTGAAACGATGGTGGCAGAGGGCATTTTCGACAGCAGCATTGACTACACCAAAGCCTACACGCTGCAATTTGTGAACAAGGGCGCGGAGGTTTACCAAAGTTGAGCCTCGGCTGGCTGAAAAGATGCTAGCTGAAAAAACAGGCTGAAAAGATAGGTTGAGAAAACAAAACTAATCCCGATTTAAACCGATTTAGACAGAGAACGCGGCAGTTCGCAGACTGAAACCATGGCGGCGCGAAGCTTCCAAAATCGCAAATCCAAAATGATAATGCATGGAGCCTACCAACATGACGCCCGCAATTACCCTTAGCAACGTGAGCAAGGTCTATGGGAACGGTACGGTAGCTCTCAAAGACCTAAACTTGACGATTGGTGAGGGGCAGTTTGTGAGCTTGGTTGGCCCTTCTGGCTGTGGTAAAAGTACCGTTCTGCGAATTGTTGCTGGACTCGGCAAAATGAGCGCAGGTCATCTCTACTGGGGGGGCAATCGCACTAAGCAACGGTTGGCATTTGTATTTCAAGAAGCGGCTCTGATGCCGTGGGCAACGGTGCAAGAAAATGTGCGGCTGCCCTTAAAGTTGGCAGGGGTTCCCAAACGAGAGGCAGCAGCAGCGGTGGCTGAAACGCTTCAACTGGTAGAGCTACAGGGCTTTGAGCATTGCTACCCGCGAGAACTGTCAGGTGGGATGAAAATGCGTGTCTCGATTGCGCGGGCGCTAGTGACGAAACCCGAACTGCTGCTGATGGATGAGCCATTTGGTGCACTCGACGAAATGACTCGCAGCAAGCTAAACAGCGATTTGCTGGATCTGTGGCAGCAAAAGCAATGGACGGCGGTTTTTGTAACACACAACATCTATGAAGCGGTATACCTGTCGAATCGGGTGGTGGTGATGGCATCCCGACCGGGGAGAGTGGTAGCAGATGTGGCGATTGAGGCTCCTTATCCGCGTCCAGAGGGGTTTCGCACCACTCCGCGCTTTAACGAATACTGTTGGCAAATTTCTCAGGCTTTATCTCAGGTGGCTAGCTGTTCTCCAGACGAGCGATTGGCAGCATCAGATCAGAATCGCTTCAATTCGGTGGCATAGTGGCAGTGGCGTAGCAGACCCTCTGATCTGATTATTTCTCTGATGCTAATCATTGACGCTGAAGGTAGGCAGTTTGTCTGGCTCAGTTCAGGCGGTCTCTAACCACTCAAACACTTGATCTAACTGATCGATCGTAATCAACCCATACTGCCACAGCACCATCGGCAGCAGGTTGTCTGGCAAGGGGGTTGCTTCTTGGTGACGTAACCCAATTGCGATCGCATTGGTCGGAATCGCCAAGTCTTTTTCGAGAAAATCAATTAGCTTTTGTTGGGGCGTTGGCTGCATGAGATCGGTCACTGTATTTGCCACGGGGTTTGCCACTGTATCTGCACGTTCTGCGAGTTTAAAATCTCCTGAGTGAAAATCACATGACGGAGATCACGGATTTACGTGAGACCACTAACGGGCATCTTCGGGAAATCCGCATGACGTGCAAGTGTATCACAGGGTTAGTACGGATGGCACACTGTTTCCGTCCTGAAAAGAAAAACTTTTGTGAACAAAAGAACGCCCGCTAAACCGAAGAGCCAATCGAAGAAGTTTGGCGTGGCATGGCGGTTGGAGTGTTTTGAAAATGCTCGGTTTCAGCGGTGATGGGCTTTACCTGGACGGCACAGGCTTTGAGTTCAGGCTGGCGTGAATCGGGGCAGGATTCTGGATGAGTCAGGGCATTTGCTTCTGCCGCCTCTGCCCACAGCGAACCCCAATGCATAGGTACAAACACTGTACCGGGTGTAATCGCTTTTGTTACCTTCGCCATTAATCGAGCCATTCCTCGCCGCGAACGCACCTCAACCCATGCTCCATTCTCGATTTTTAACTGTTCGGCATCACGCGGATGGATTTCTAAAAACGGATCGGGATGCATTTTTTGCACCTTTTCCACTCGTCCGGTGCGGGTTTGGGTATGCCAGTGTCCGTACAGCCTGCCGGTTGTCAGCACAAACGGATAGTCTGGATCAGGCGGTTCTGCCAACCCCCGCGAATGGTAAGCGCCAAAGCGAGCACGACCGTCTGGGGTCGGAAACTGCAAATTGGTATAGAGCCGTTTAGCCGCAAAGCGAGACACCCGTGGATGTGGCTCTCCGCTGGCTTCAGAAATCACCTCATCGATTGGGCAGGGCCACTGAAGCGGGCCTGCTTTGCCGAGCCGCTCATGGCTGATTCCCGTCATATCGCAGGGTCGCCCTTGGGTGAGTTGGACAAACTCAGCGTGAACTTCCGCAACGTTGTTGAAAGCAAACTGTTTGCCGAACCCTAACCGTTGCCCCACTTCTGAAAAATCACCCAATCGGGGCGGGCTTCTCCGGGCGGCGTGCGAAATTGCGGTGAGAGGGTGACACGCCGCTCTGAGTTAGTCATTGTGCCGGGGGCTTCACTCCACTGCGCCGCAGGCAACAGCAGATGGGCAAAAGCCGACGTTTCGGTAGGATAGTAGGCTTCTTGATAGACCGTAAAGGGGGATTGTCGGAGAGCCGCTTTGGTGCGCTCCAGATCGGGCATACTCACCACCGGATTGGTGGCCGCGATCCACAGCATTTCAACGGCGCCCTGTTCGAGTCCGGTGATCATCTCCCAAGCAGTTCGGCCGGGTACTGCGGCGATTTGTCCCGTTGGTAAGCCCCAAAACTGCTCCACTTCAGCCCGATGCTGAGGGTTCTTCACCAAGCGATAGCCCGGCAGCAGATGGGAAAGCCCGCCTGCCTCGCGTCCGCCCATAGCGTTCGGTTGTCCGGTCAGCGAAAAGGGCCCGGCTCCCGGTTTGCCAATGTTGCCTGTCATTAGATGTAGGTTAATCAGCGTCCGCACTTTAGCCGTGCCCTCAGAAGACTGGTTCAGCCCCATCGACCACATTGACAGCACCCGCTTCGATTCGCCCCACAGCCGCGCTGCTTTTTCCAACGCTTCGACGGTGATGCCACAGCGCCGCACCACGACGTCTGGCGGATAGTGCTGAATCACGTCGGCGTAGGCAGAAAAGCCACTAGTGCAATCGTCGATGAAGGGTGCATCCAACCAACCCCAGCGCATCAGCAAGTGAGCAATGCCGTTGAATAAATCAATATCTGTGCCCGGTTTGATCGCCAGATGCAGGTCAGCCGCTTCAGCCGTAGGTGTAGTACGCGGATCGACCACCACCAGTTTGACGTGCTTGTTTTGCTTGTGGTGCTTGCGCAGGCGGTTGAAGATAATCGGGTGACATTCGGCCGTATTCGTGCCAATCAGAAAAGCGCAGTCGGTCAGTTCCAGATCGTCGTAGCAGCAGGGCGGCCCATCTGAACCAAAGCTTTGCAGATAGCCCGATACGGCAGAAGACATACAGAGCCGCGAGTTGGCATCAAAATTATTCGTGCCCAGACAGCCTTTCACCAGCTTTTGCGCCACATAATAATCTTCGGTGTTGAACTGCCCCGATCCATACATACAAAAGGCATCGATGCTTCCCCTGGCTCGGAGGGACTGAATTCGATTGGCAATGTGATTGAGCGCTTCATCCCAACTGACGCGGCGAAACGGCTGATCCAGCGATTCACGCAGCATCGGGTAAAGCAGCCGGTCTTTGTAGAGCGATTCTGTGACCGTTGCCCCCTTCACGCAAACCATGCCCTGACTAGAAGGATGGGCCCGATCGCCGCGAGCCTGCCAGATCGGGGTTCCCTGTCCATCACGATGGACTGCTTTACCGGGTTGAGCCGGAGGCAGGACTTCTAAGCCACAGCCCACGCCACAGTAAGGACAAACAGTTCTTGTGGGTTCGGACATGGTCGGTATACCAGCTTTTCAAGAGGACGCCAGTTCAGATTTGGTCAGCTTATATTGCAAAAGCCAAAAGCCAAAATCTGAATTCTAGTAATTGTTCGATGATCTCGTTAAAGATAGAGTTTAGGAGAAAGCCCAATCTGGTTTAGTGTTCTATGAGGCTGAGAGAGTCTGCCTTTGCGTGCTGCTCTAAAGTTGTGCTATTCCACATCATCGTGGGCAAACCGCCGATAGAGGAAATCGAGCGCTTGGTTGCGTAACTCATAGTAGAGCGGGGATTCCATCACACGAGTGCGGTTACGCGGGCGCGGAAATGGAATATCCATCATTTCACCCACTTTAGCAGCCGGACCATTGGTCATCATCACCAGCCGATCGGCGAGCAGCAGGGCTTCGTCAATGTCGTGGGTGATCATCAGCACTGTCACCTGATGCTCTGTCCAAATTTTCAGCAACTCTTCTTGCAGCTCTTCTCGCGTAATCGGGTCGAGCGCTCCAAACGGCTCATCCAGAATTAGCACCTGCGGCCGCAGCGCCAAGGCCCGCGCAATACAAACCCGCTGCTTCATCCCGCCCGATAGCTGCCCCGGTCTTTTGTCGGCTGCTTCTGATAGACCCACTAGAGCCAGGTGATCACGAGCAATCGCGTCTTTTTCAGCTTTCGGCTTATCGGGCCAAACAGAATCAATGCCCAAATAAATGTTTTCGTAAGCGCTCAGCCAAGGCAGCAATGAATAGTTTTGAAACACCACCATGCGGTCGGGCCCCGGCTCGGTGATTGGCTTAGACTGAAGCCTGACCTCGCCGCCCGTGGGTTGCCGGAAGCCAGAAACCATGTCCAGCAGCGTTGACTTGCCGCAACCAGAGTGACCAATCACACAGAGAAACTCGCCTTCTTTCACCGTCAAACTGATGCCGTCGAGCACCACATAAGACCCCGTTGGCGTGGGATAGGCTTTGGAAACATTGTCGATCACCAGAAACCCATCTTGGGCAATGGGAGCAGTGTGGGCGCTGGAGTTACTTAAGGTTTGCATAATGGCGAGTCGGAAGGAATTTTGATGACTAGATTTATGAGAAAGCAAGCGAAGAATTTGCTGGAAAAATCGGGAGCGATCGAGGAGCATCAACCGCTCACGACCGGGGAACTAAACGGCAACAGCGACAGGGTCAACATCAACGTCAAGATCAAGATCAACTTCGCGGATCTCGATCTCCCGCTTAATCGCCAAGCTATCGAGGTAAGCCAGCGGCTCATCGGGATCAAACACCGTCCCGTCAAATAAAGCGAAGGCATGACGATTCGGTTCGAGATCTGGTAAATCCAACTGGCGGGACGCTTCCCCGTAGACATCCATACGCCGGACGCGATCGAGAATATCGACCCAGTTTTTCGGGAAAGGCGTAATCCCCCAGCGCGCCAGTTGGGTCAAAATCCATAGCCCTTCGGCTCGGCTCGGCGAGTTGGTCATATCAATGTGGAACTGGTTGAAGCGCAGCAGCAGTTCAGGCGGTTTGCCGTCGCCCCGATTGTAAGGATCGAGGAAACCCGCCCGAATGTAGCTTAACTCCGCACCAATATAGTCCGGCTTGGCGAGCAGTTCGGCAATGCCTTCCCGGTTGCGCCGATCATCGCAATATTCGCAGGCTTCCAGCAGCGCTTTGGTGAGGGCTAAATGGGTGGCAGGATACTGATTCGCCCAATCTTCGCGCACGCCCAACACTTTTTCGGGATGCCCGCTCCATAGGTCAAGATCGTTAGCAATCACAAATCCCAGTCCTTCCTGCACGGCATGGGCATTCCACGGCTCTCCTGCACAGTATCCGTCAATATTGCCAGCCTTCAGCGTTGCCACCATTTGCGGCGGCGGAATCACAGCCACGTTCAGATCCTGATCGGGATCAATGCCGCCCGCCGCCAGCCAGTAGCGCAGAATCAAGTTATGCATTGAAGCCGGATGCACCATGCCCAAGGTATGCACCCGGTCGGGGTCAGCCGCAATCGCGTTTTTGAAGTCTGCCAGCGTGCGCACACCCGCTTCGTAGAGCCGTTTGCTCATCGTAATCGCATTACCGTTGCGGCTCAGCACCAAACCCGTCACCACCGGAGTCGGCGCTTTGCCCCCATCCCCAGCGTCAGAGCCAACGGCATCGCTGCCACCATTTGGGCGGCGTCTAGTCGCTTCGTGGTGATGCCTTCGGCAATTGCTTTCCAGCTTGGCTCCCGCGAAAGCGTGACTTCTTCGAGTCCGTGCTTTTGGAAGAAGCCCATTTCTTTGGCGACCACCAGCGGCGCACAGTCCGTCAGGGGCACAAACCCCAGCTCCAGGTTGACCTTTTCCAACCCGTTGCGAGCGATGGCCACCGTTTGTTTGGCTTTGCGCTGCTTCGCTTTCTTCTGCTGATTCAGGAAGTAAACAATTTCGCTGCGGAGGGCGTAATAGTTGGGGTGATTCACCACCTCCAAGCGCTGACGCGGACGCACAAACGGCACATCCAAAATTTGCCCAACGTAGGATTCCGGCCCATTGGTGAGCATGACAATCCGATCCGACAGCAGCAGCGCTTCGTCTACATCGTGCGTCACCATCATGCAGGTCAACTGATGTGCTTGGGCAATCTGCATTAGCTGATCTTGCAAACCGCTGCGAGTCAGGGCATCAAGCGCACCAAATGGTTCATCTAGCAGCAGCAATTTGGGGCGAATCGCCAGTGCCCGCGCAATCGAAACCCGCTGTTTCATGCCGCCTGATAGCTGTCCGGGCGGTTTGTCAGCAGCATGGCGCAGTTTCACCAAGTCGATGTGCTGTTCTACAATGTCGTGCCGTTCTTTGGCAGGCAGGTGACTCATCACTTCATCGACGGCCAGCGCGATGTTTTGCCGAACCGTCAGCCAAGGCAACAGCGAATAGTTTTGAAACACCACCATCCGATCGGGCCTGGCTTTGTCACCTGTCGTCCTTCCAGCAAGACGCCGCCCGCTGCGGGTTTCGCTAAGCCTGCAATGATGTTGAGTAAGGTAGACTTTCCGCAACCAGAGTGCCCCAGCAGGGTGACAAACTCGCCTTTCTGGATTTCTAGATTGATATTTTTCAGGGCAATGTAGGTTTGCCCATTGGCTAAAGGAAAGGTTTGATCAACGTGATCAATCACAACAAAGGCAGTCATAAGTCAAGGAGTTGGGGTTAAGGATGAGCAGATCGAAGGAATGGTGCAAAACGGCAGAATGCATGTCAGAAATAAGCAAATCAGAACTTTTTGTTTACTCAGCGGTTAACCGTTTCTGCCCTACTTTTAACCTTCGGGAACAACCATTTTTGCTACGACGCTGATCAGCTTATCGAGTAACAGACCAACTAAACCAACGTAGAGAATGGCAAGAATGACTTCGCTAATGCTGCCGCTGTTGTAAGCATCCCAGATGAAGAAGCCAATGCCAACGCCGCCGGTTAACATTTCTGCTGCTACAATTGCCAGCCAAGATAAGCCAATCGCAATTTTGAGTCCAGTGAAAATATACGGCACGGTGGCAGGCAGCAGCACTTTGGTGAAATATTTCAGCTTAGAAAGTTGCAGCACTTTCGCCACGTTGTTGTAATCTTGCGGAATATTTTGCACCCCCACGCCCGTATTGATGATGATCGGCCAAATCGCCGTAATGAAAATCACAAAGATTGCTGCTGGGTTAGAGTCCCGCATGGCTGCTAGTGAAATCGGCAACCAGGCCAACGGCGGCACGGTTCTCAATACCTGAAAGATTGGATCAAGCGCCCGGAACATCAATGTACTGACGCCGACCAAAATGCCGAGTGCAATGCCGACAACCGCTGCCAGCATATAGCCGACTGCAACGCGCTTTAAGCTCGCCACAAGCTGCCAAAACAAGCCTTGATCCGTGCCGTCTCCTTGAAAGAAGGGATTGATAATCAGCGGGTCCCAAGTTTCTTCTAAAACTTGCAGCGGGCCAGGCAACGTTGCCCCTTCTCCAGAACACAGTAACTGCCAAACGGCTAAGAGGACAGCTACTGCGACGGCAGTGGGGATGAAGTTTTTCAGGGCTTGCAGAATCTTGGCGGCTGGATTGGGAGCGAATGCCCCGCTGCGGGAAGCAGTATTAATGTTGGTTGCCATGGGTGCAGAATTTCCTTGTGCGAGAAAGGCTGAAGAGCAGGACTGGAGAGCGTTGGGTTGGAGACGCAGTTTTTCAGGCGCAGTTCTGAAGGCGCAAGGGATCGGGGCACGGTGAGAAGGCACGGTGAGAATCGGCTGAACCCCTGTGCCCCAAGCGTCTCAATCGATTAGGCTTTCTTGATGCTGAGGCTCTTCAGGTAAGCTTCCGGGTTTTCAGGATCAAACTTAACGCCATCGAAGAAGGTTTCAACGCCGCGAGAAGTGCCCTTCGGAATCGCGGCCTCTTGCCCAATGGCCTTAGCTGCCTCCCGCCAAATGTCTTCCCGATTCACAGCCGCAATCAGAGCCTTAGTATCGGTATCGCCCGGCAGGTAGCCCCAGCGAATATCTTCGGTGAGGAACCACAGGTCGTGGCTTTGGAACGGGTAAGAAGCATCATCGTTCCAAAACTTCATCAGCAAATCGCTGTTTTGCAGCGTGCGCCCGTTGCCCAGATCAAAGTTGCCTTTTGAGCGCTCCAGAATGTCTTCAACCGGAACTTTGAACCACTGCCGCCCTGAAACGATCTGGCACATTTCTGCTTTGTTTGCCGGATCATCACACCAAATCTGGGCTTCCTGCACCGCCATCGTGATTGCCTTCGCCGCGTTGGGGTTTTGCTCGACCCAATCTGCCCGCATTGCCAGCGCCTTCTCTGGATGATCCTTCCAAAGTTCGCCCGTTGTGACAGCACTGTAGCCAATCTTTTGGTTTACGGTCTGCGCGTTCCAAGGTTCACCAACACAGAAAGCCTCCATGTTATTGACTTTGATGTTGGCAACCATCTGCGGCGGCGGAACCACAATTGTCGAAACATCCTTGTCAGGATCAATGCCGCCTGCTGCTAGCCAATAGCGCATCCAAAGGTCGTGAGTGCCGCCAGGGAACGTGACCGCACACTTCATTTCCTTGCCTTCCGATTTGCCCTTGGCAAAAACCGTCTTCAGCGGGCTGCTATCTGCGCCTACCTTCAGGTCGGTGTAGGCCTCTGATAAGGAAATACCCTGTCCGTTGACATTGAGGCGAGCCAGAATGTTCATCGGCACTTTGGCGTTGCCTTTCGTAATCGTGCCGGCCGTCATCAGGTAAGGCATCGGCGTCAGAATGTGAGCGCCATCAATGCCACCGCTGCCGGAGCCAAGCTCCAAATTATCGCGGGTGACAGCCCAAGATGCCTGCTTGCTGACCTCTACATCGGGCATTCCATACTTGGCAAACAGCCCTTTTTCTTTGGCGATGATCAGCGGCGCAGAATCGGTCAGAGCAATAAAGCCGAGTTTAGCCGTGGTGACTTCTGGTGTGTCGGCTGCTGCGACAGGGCTAGGAGCCGGAGATGAGCCAGATGAGCCAGTGGTAGCAGCATTGTCGCTGGTGCTTTTAGAACTACATCCATTGATGATCAACGTCGCGGCAGTCGTGGCACTGGCGGTAAACAGGAAATTGCGTCTGGAAATTTTCGACATAGGTTGCTCTCTAGAAATTCGCTCTTTGAAAAGTAAAAGGGGATCAAGCATTCCAGGAATCAATCGACTTTGGTTGAAGCCGCTATTCTCTGGGTTTTGCATCAAACTGTTGAATCAGCAGATCTCGCAGAAAGGGCTGGAGATCGTCACAGGCAACGCCTTTCTGGGCGCAAGTGCCAAGGTGGGCATCTTTGCCAACTTTGCCGCCCATGTAGAGGTCTACGCCGTCTACTGCTTTGCCGTCTTTGCGGGCTTTGGTTCCCATTAAGCCGATGTCTGCAACTTGAGGCTGGCCGCAGGAGTTGGGGCAACCTGTCCAATGCATCCGCACCGGGCGAGTTAGCTCTACTTCGGCATCCAGCGCTCTCGCCAAAGCCAAAGCGCGATTTTTGGTTTCGATCAAAGCAAAATTACAGAACTGAGCACCCGTACAAGACACCAGCGACCGCACTAACGGCGAAGGATCGATCGAAAACGCTTGCAACAGCGGCTCTTGCAGGAATGCCTCCAGCCGCGAATCGGGAACGTTGGGGATGATGACGTTTTGCTCTACGGTAAGGCGCATCTCGCTGTTGCCATACACCTCCGCCAGTCGAGCCAACTCAAACATATCGGCGGCAAATAGACGGCCAACTGGCACATGCAAGCCAACGTAGTTTAATCCAGGCTGCTTTTGCCGATACACGCCAATGTGATCGCGTTTTTCCCAATCCATTTCGTCTTTGGCAACGGCAGGTGTCAGGGCATACCCCAGTTGCTGTTCCACCGCTGCCCGAAATTTATCTAGGCCCCACTCGTCGATCAGCCACATCAGGCGAGCTTTTTGGCGATTTGCCCGCAATCCGTGATCCCGATAGACTTCCAGAATGGCGCGGCAAAGGGCAACCACCTCTGCTGGTGCGACCCAAACATTCATCGGGATCGCCGCCTCGCAGCGCTTTGCCGAGAAGAAGCCGCCAACAACGACGTTAAAGCCTAACTGTGGCTCAGAACCATTGGCTACTTTATATGCGGGGACAAAAGCGATGTCGTTAATTTCAGCATGAACGGAGTTATCCCGTCCGCCTTCAATCGCAATGTTAAATTTGCGGGGCAGATTCGTAAACTCAGGATTTCCCTCACCGTTACCAGTAATCATATCCTGGACTTGCTGTACCAATTCCCGCACGTCGATCAGTTCTTCGGCATCGAGTCCGGCCACAGGTGACGCGGTAATATTCCGCACATTATCCATTCCTGACTGCACGCTCGTCATTTCAACGACCTGCAAACGGCGGAAAATATCGGGCACATCTTCAATCCGAATCCCGCGCAACTGCAAGTTTTGGCGAGTGGTGATGTCGGCATTACCGTCTTCACCGTAACGCTGGACAATTTCTCCTAAAACCTGCATTTGCTGGCTGCTGATAATGCCGCCTGGCAGCCGCAACCGCATCATAAACTTACCGGGTGTCACCGGACGGAAGAAGATGCCGAGCCACTTTAAGCGATGATCGCGGTCGGTTTCGTTGATTGCCTCCCAGCCAATCTGGGCAAAGTGGTCAAGCTCGCTTTTAACAGCTAGTCCATCCTTCTCGGCTTTTAGCTTTTCAAACTTATTTTGGGTGGCAGTTTGGTTAGTGATGATGCTGGTCACGGTTTTATCCTCGCTGGATCAAGACTGAAAATCTGCCGCAGGGGGGTGGTTAGGAAGCAGATTAATCAAAACAGAACAGTTATTTAGTAACTTTGATTACAAAATCTTTCAATTTATGAATTTTTTGCATAATGCATTGCAGATAACGCATCTTGCTGGCAAAACGGGAGATCTGGATGGTTACAGCTTCACAAACGACGGTTAAACCGAATGCCAGACGCGCTCACTCCATGTCAAAAAGCAATTTAGACGGTCAGGTGAGTTTGCAGGATTGGGTTGCATACTTTGTTAACCGATTGGGTTGCACAACGAGAACATCAGGATGAACCCTCCAAATCTGGGCTGATGAGAGGCTGCTTTATTCAGCTAAAAATTTGCTTCGATCTAAAAAGCAGGTTGGCTCAAAAACTTAGAACAATCTGTTAGGTTTACCAGAGCAGATTAGGTCTGGCAAACCCATACTTCGGTTACATGACAGTCACAGAACAGTCACAAAAAGCTTTTTCCCATCCTGTCTTTCAAAACATCAACTAACAAAACAGTTCTGAATGCCATCAATGCGAAATCAAAGGGTTTGCTAAGTTTGGCTAGGTTCGGCTAATAGAAAAATCGCTCTATCGCTCATAAAATTCTGTAGTGAGAGTGGCGATTTCTAGAATTGAAAGATAAAAATCATAAGTTGAGATTTTAGTTCCATTAACTATCTGGATTGATTCTGAATTTAGTGAAACCAAGCTGAGCATTTCGTAACTTCAGCTACAGTATTTTAAGCTTCATGAATTTTATGCAATTTACAAATGCGGTTTCTGCATACTGGCTGCTCCTAAGCCGCAAAATTGCCAAGGGCAGGCTAGTTTTAACTTTCCAATCGGAGTAGACTCAGCGTTACAGGGCTGGGGTTGCAAACAATAATGGGCTGAACTGGGCTGAACGTGTTTTCATCGACCGTAGAATTTCGTTCAGCGAGTGCTTGCCCCGTTTTAGCGCCTGTTTTAGCCCATATATTTTTTAGCCCATATATTTTTAGCCCATTCATAAAGCAGCATTTGAACAATATTCGAGCAGTATTTCATCGGACGGCGCATGAACAGACCATCTTCTGCTAATTTGCCAGGTTCTATTAATTTGGGAGAGAAAAGCCCAGCGAACAATTCTGCTTCAGCTTTGGCAACCGCTCTAGCAATTTTGAAAACCGGAGATTTTCACAGCCGTTGGGATGCGGCGAAAGCGATCCCTGCGTTTGGAGAGACGGCAATTGCGCCATTGCTCGATTTACTGCAATCGGAGGCAGCAGAGGAAACAGAGTTGCCTTGGTTCGTGGCAAAAATTCTGGGTAATTTGAATCACCCTGCCGCTATTGAATCACTCATTCACGTTTTACAATCGACCGATCAGGCTGAAGTTACGGCTGTTGCTGCTGTTGCGCTCGCAAATCATGGATCAGCGGCAATTGCCCCACTCACAGCCCTCCTGTCTCAACCCTCCACCCAACTGATTGCCGTACAGGCATTGGCTCAGGTGCAGCATTTTGCCGTCGTTCAACCGCTGCTAACGGTCGTAAACGATGCCTCGCCAGATGTGCGTTCTGCCGCCATTGAAGCCCTCAGCCACTTCTACGATCCAGCAATTACGACAGCTTTACAGTCTGCTTTACAAGATCCCAACACTGCTGTGCGGCGAGCGGCGGTGGTTGCTTTAGGCATCCAGGCAGAACGAGGAGATCGGCAAGCGCTGACTGAAATGATCCGCCCCCTAATATGGGATCTCAACCCGCAGGTGTGTCGGCAAGCGACGATTGCGCTAGGACGGTTGGGCACAGCCGCAGCAATTGAAGCCCTCTCTCAGGGGTTAAACTCGCCTCATACACCGGTTGTGCTGCAACTCGATATCGTGCAGGCGCTGATCTGGATGGATACGGTAGCGGCTCTGGCTCCGTTGCGTCAGTTTCTTGAGGCAGGTTTAGCAAATTCGGCTACGGCAAATTCAGCGGTCGAACAAGCGATCATTACGGCGTTGGGTAGAGTAGAAGCTCCAGAAACGCAGCGAGTCGCCAGTCAAATTTTACTGGGTTTGCTAGAAACCCAGCATCCGGTTGTCCAAACCCCTCAGGGACAGCAGCACCTTGCCCGCAGTTTAGGTCAACTGCACGATCCCCGGTCAATTGATGCTTTAATTAGCTTGCTGTCTGAGTCGAATGCCTGTGTACGGCTTCATGCCATTGCAGCCCTCAAACAGCTAGAAGCAGCAGGTTCCTATCAGAGATTGCAAGCGCTCAATGCTGAAGCTACCTCCTTAAGTGAAGCTTTAAAGGCAGGTGTTGAAACCGCACTTCAAGAATGGCAAGCTCATGCAGATGTCAAGTAAAAGATAAGTCTGATAGCTACATTACTGTTAATGCTTTAATACATCACTTTGCAATCAGTTTGGATATGGGCTTGTGTAGCAGTTTATGTGAAAAACTGAACTCAGAATTGGTGGATTAAGTTAGGCTATTGCAAATGGTTCAGCAAGATTTGCACCGGGACAATCTCACTAGGTTGACTGTACTGGGTTGACTGTACTGGGTTGACTGCGCATCAAGACTCACCCCACGACTACCCCTTAAGCCACACTGAAGGCAGAAATGATATTGATTAGGACTTACGCATCTGCCCCCTAAATCTCCCACCAGTGAGGGTCTTCTTCAAGCCATTTTTTCTCAAAGTTCCTCAGAATGCGGGATTTAGGGGGCGAAAAAGTCTGCAACGAAGCGAATCTCAACGGGTGTGTAACACGGTAGTCCTCTTTCATTGAGAACTGCTACAACATTCAGCAAGGAGTATTGCTTCGCTCAGTCAGCATCGGTATACCATTTTGGATTTTGGATTTACTTTCGCGCAGCGTTGCGCTAGCAACTTTTGGATTGGGGATGGATTTGGGAAACTTCGCGCCGCCATGGTTTCAGTCTGTGAACTATCGCGGCTTCTGTTGAAATCGATATTAGGATAGCGGCAGGAGCGTGAGGATTGGCTACAATTTACTGAAATTTACTGATCAGAATTCTGGTCTTATCCTAGGAGGCGTGAGAGTCTCCTGAAGCGAGGCTCAGTTGATTGAATAGAAATAGCGAGTCCAATCGAAAATTCGTAAATCAGGACATCCATCTTCTCACTTTAGAGATATCATCACTGTCATCTGACTTTGATAATTGCTGAGACAAACTGGGCAAAACTATTTGTGGTTTGTGTTCTGGTTTGTGACTAAATGGACGAATCCAGACTAGGCGAAGTCGATTTGGGTCTGTTTTTAAGATGCTAGAGGTTGCACACACATGTCGCGGCTGGATAATTTACCAGAACAAAATGGGTCAAACACACAAGCTGATCAGGCGCAGACCGCAGAAAGCTTGCTGCGAGCGGTTGCTCAAGATTTAAGAAGCTTGCAGCAGGGTGTCCTGACTGAGCTAAACCAGGATATTAGCCGCCTTCAGGCGGAAAAGTCGCGCCTCCTCAACGACATCGAGAAGTTGCAAACTCAGCAGCAGGCGTTAGAGGCTCAGCACAGCGTTGATCTATCTCAGCAGCAGTTGGCTCAGCAGCAGGCATGGGCAAAGCAGCTAGCGCTCGTGTTGGCCAACCACCTGCAAACCGCCCTCAACGAACGGCTGAATCAAACTTTGGGCGCTTACCAAGGTGTTCCGCCTCAAATTTCAGCGGCTCCTGGTTCGGAACAGTCCTATCGTTTAGCCGCCTCATTGGATGAAACCGTTAACCGCACGTTTGCTTCGCTGCGGCACGACATTAACAGCTACCAAAGCTCTCTCGGACAGCAGCTTGAGCGAATGCATACCATGAGCCAACAGGGAGAAGCCATCCTAGAGGTGTTGGTGAAGCGGCTGAGTCAACAGCTTCAAAATGAGGCTCGGACTCAGGGTGGGGCAAGACCGTCGCTTGACACGCTCTTTCCGTCTCGTGAGATTAGCCCACCGCAAATTAGCCCGCCACAAATCAATTCATCTCACAATAGCCCGCCTGCACCCAAATCTCGGCTCAGTCCAGTTCCGGCAGCTTCGGAACCCATGGCGCCGCCCAATCCTACTCGTTTCAATTTGCCCAATGCGCTACCTCAACCGTCTGCTAATCCGTTTAGCTGGTCAGATGCGCTGACGGCGGCGGCTAGTGCGCCTAACCCAGAACTCGAAGCAGAGCCAGACTTCTCAGAAACGCCCACCGAAAGTCCTCGTCCGGCTCGTTTACGACGGGCGAATCTCAAGGTTGGCTTAGGGTTGGCTTTCCTTTCAGCGTTGATTATTTCGCTGCATTACGTGATTGTGGGAATTGTTGGAAATGCGAGCCAGTTGTTTGGGCAACAGGCAATTGGCGGCTACCTAGCGCTTAACAACTTCGGTAGTTCTGCCTTACTGCTGTGGATGCGGATGTTGATTGTGATTCCGCTGCTGGTGTGGCTATCTACTCACATTTATCCGCCAACCCTCCGAGAAGTGCGAGCATTTTCGCGTTCCACCGATCGACGAGTGCTGATCAGTTTGGTGGGCAGCGGTGTTTTTCTGTTTTTGTCCCAGGTGTTGCTGTATATGGCAATTGGGCAGATGGGGCCAGGCGTTGCCGTCACGACGCTGTTTATTTACCCGATTGGTTCGCTGATTTTTGGTTGGCTGCTGTTTGCCGAAAAACTAACGCTGAGCCGCACCGGAATTTTGGTTGCAATTTTGCTGGGCGCATCGTTAGCAATCTTTCCGTTACTCACACCCGACTCCCCAGCTCAAACGGGAGTTGTGGCTGGAATTTTGGCCGCCATCACGTTTACCCTTTATCTGACGGTGATGCAGATTGGCGTGCGGAAAATGCATCCCGTTCCGATTAGCCTGGTGCAGTTTGCCACCATGTTTGTGCTCAGCAGCTTCAGCCTGATGGTGTTGGGTTTTGGCAGTCAGCCGCAATGGACGCCCTTACTGATTAGCGGTATGCTTCTCGGCATTCTGACGGTGGGCAGCTACACCCTCAACCACTTTGCAATTCGTTCAATTGGGCCTTCGCGCTCAGCCATCATTGCAGCTAGCACTCCTGCTTTGACGGCGCTACTGGCGTTCTTTTTGGTGCCCGGTGCGCTCACCACGCTTAATTTGACGCAAATTATTGGCATCCTAATTGTGACGCTGGGAGGCACGGCACTGAGTCTAGAGCGGATGTTGATCCAAAATAAAGCTGTGCGGCAAGCCAAGCTGAAGGAGCAGGAGTTGCAAGCCCAGGAGTTGCAAGCTCAGGAGAAAGGATAGAGCTTTCGGAAAGTCGAGGATTCTTTGAGTTGGGGCAGGTTTTGCCAAGCTTTTTGCCGTAAACTGATGGTTTCAGAACGGAACCTGACTCGATTTCGTCCCGTAGGGCAATGTAGGCGATGTTGTAGCGCGGATCGTAGGTGAGTTTCATAAGATTTACCCCACATTACGAAACTTGGTAGATGATCGGGCGATATTTGGGTTCGGGAATCGGTTTACCTGCGGCTTGGGCAGCTTCGATCCAGGCGGTTTTTGCTCGCTCAACTTCCCGCACGGCTGCTTCTGGGGTTTCGCCAAAGGCTGAGCAATACTTCAGATCTGGGATATCAGCAATATAACCTTCGTCTTCCTGGCTGTAAAACAAATTGATGTGGTAATGATACTGCTTCATTCGCCTGCTCCGGGTTCTTCATCCAGCGTAAGGTTGTATTGTTCAACCAGCAATAAAAACTGACGAACTTGATAAGGTTTGGCTTTGCCCTGCTTATTCTGCAAGTTTACAAGCTCTGAAATTCTCGGATGTTGAAAAATGTGGTGGCTTCCATTGACTCTCGAAAGCTGAAATCCAAATGCTTCCACTAAACCAACCATCTCATTAAACTGGACATTCTTGGAACCAGACAAAATCTTCGCCAGCAGCTTTCGTTTCTTGGTCATCCCTTTCCCTCCACCACTGCCCGAAACCAATCCTCGTCTCGGATGCTGTCGAAGTCGGTGTCGGTTTTGGCGAGTTCGCGGTTTTCAGGGTCAAGCTCAATCGCGCGGTTGAGAGAGTCGATGGCTTCGAGATCTTTCATTGGCTCCAGTCTGCTATCTCCAGCCCTTCAATTCGCCCAAAATGCCGCTGATTGTGTGTCACGAGAACCAGGCTGTTAGCAATAGCGACCCCAGCAATCAGAATGTCAATGTCATCAACAGGTGTTCCCAGCTTGCGGTATCGAGCGTAGATGTTAGCCGATATCGCAATGGTTTGTTCTGTTAAAGGCAAAATGGTGTTCTGTGCAGCGAATTCCAGAAATGAGGACATTTGTTTTTGAGCATCTCTGTATTGCAAACCGCTAAGGATCTCATAGTAGGTGATGATGCTAAAAGTGATGGTGCGATGCTCTGCCAGATAAGCTTGAAACTGTGTAATCACATTTGGATTGCCCCGGAAGAACATCGATAGAATATCGGTATCAATCAAAGCGGGTTTCATGCATTCGTCTTTCTGAAAAAGCTTGCTGACGGCGGGTTTCGATGTCGGTAATCAGGTCAGCGTAGGTTTCGTCGGATAAATTGCTCCAACTTCCGGCAAACTGCATAATCGAATTTGGGCTGTGCGTCTCGGTTTCTGTCTGCAAGCGAAAAGCATGAATTAAGCGATAAACCTCTGGCAACCGCTCGACTGGAATGCGCTGCACTTCTTGCAAAACCTGAGCCATTAGTTGTGATGAATCCACAATCGCTGTCCTCCCGCTAAGCTGCTAGTCTAAATCGGCTGCTCTCTCATTGTCCTCTCCCTCCACCACTGCCCGAAACCAATCTTCGTCTCGGATGCTGTCGAAGGCTGAGTCAGTTTTCGCCATCTCACGATTGGATCAAGTGAGTGTGAGTTTAATAGCGGTAGATTCGCCGAGCGCTTCGTTGACGACCACCAGACTGGAGAGCCGGATCGCCTGAAAGCTGCCGATTAGCATTAAGCAGTTCAATCCCGTAGATCGTGCCGTCTG
>JAAUQT010000319.1 GCA_012033495.1 Cyanobacteria bacterium RM1_2_2
GGCTGAAATCCTTCTCCTATCAATTACGGCAAGCATCATGCCGCCTAATGTCAACAAACTTGAACAACCTAACCAAAGACACCGAGTTGGCTGACAAACCGCTAGAAGAAGTGATTCAAATTTCTTTCAAAGATTCGGCGAAGGCAGGCATTTTCAATAATGCTGCCCAAGTTTGGAACCACAGCTTTTTCTGGAAGAGCATGAAGCCAAGCGGCGGCGGCGCACCGACCGGAGCGATTGCTGAAAAGATCGATAGCGATCTAGGCGGCTATGACAAGTTCAAGGAGGCGTTCAAAAACGCTGCTGCGACCCAATTTGGCAGCGGTTGGGCTTGGCTGACGCTGGAAAACGGTACGCTGAAAATCACCAAAACGCCTAACGCCGAAAACCCTTTGGTGCATGGGCAAGTGCCTTTGCTAACACTGGATGTATGGGAGCACGCCTACTACATTGATTTTCAAAATAAGCGCCCTGACTTTATCCAAAACTATTTGGATCAGTTGGTGAACTGGGACTTTGCAAATCAGAACCTAGCTGCCGCCTAAGGGCAAGCAATTTCCAAAAGCTTGCTGCCCGTAAAGCATTGCTCTGGGGCGCGTCATCCATTCGGGGTCAAACACCATTCGGGGGTCAAACAATGGTCAAACGGTTGATGGCATCCGCCGGATCGCGCCCGCCCTCAGAGACAGGCTAGGGAACAGGCTAGGGGCTAAGACTCTGCCATCGTCAGGGTTCTTGCTGGAATGGATGATAGCCCCTAGAAATACAGGATCGAGTTTATTGCCTTAACTTCTCGGCAGTAGGCTCGATTTTTTATTCCGCAGTTCACAGGCTTCAGTATGCAATAGGAATCGCAATGGGAATCGCAAATTAGAACAGGTTTGGTAAATAGATTTATTCACTCCCAGGTCAGCTAGAGCACCTTGTTGATCACATTGCAGATAGTCTAAGCTCTCAGCGCTGAACCTTCTCAGTCAACTCTGCCAAACCAGCTTACCCATTCAATTAGATTCAATTAGATTCAATTAGAGCGGGCGGAAAATAAACGGATAGTGAACTGCCACATCTGGATTTTTCAAGCATTGATAGACTGCCCAGATTGTGAATCCCCAGTGCAGGGCAAGCCAGAGTGGGCCAAGAATAAATCCGGCTAAACCTAGCGTAATAAAAGAGAGAGCACCAATCGCCAAACCATACAACCAAACATTCAAGTGAAAATTCAGCGCTTCTTTCGCATTTTCTTTCACAACTGAATCTTCTGAAATAAACAGAATGCCGAGCGGTATGGCAATCGAGACAAACGTAGCGCTCAGAAAAATGGAGCCGTGGCTGACCGCAGACAGCAGCTTGCGTTTGTCAGTTTCGTATGAGTTTTGCATGTTGGTGTTCTCCTAGTAGTTATCCCGGTAGTTATCCCGCAACTCGCTTCACAACTAATATTTTACAAGCATCTTACGGGCGTTCTTGCAGCACAGGTGCTACGGAGTCCTCTACTTCAGGATGCGCATTTACCGAACGAGTTGCTGCTAGTGCCGTTTTGATGTCCTGCACAAACTGATCGATACGGGCAGTTGTTGTAGCCCATGAGCACATAAACCGAACCCCCTCAGTGCCAATGAAGTTATAGAACAGCCAGCCTTTATTTCGCAAAGCATCGATAGCCGTTTCAGGTAAGCTGACAAAAACGCCATTCGCTTCCCTCGGCGACAGGATTTCCACGCCAGGAAGTGAAGAAAGCTGTTGCTCTAGGTAAGCTGCACAACGATTTGCATGTTGAGCGTTGCGGAGCCAAGCCCCAGTTTCCAGTAGACCCAACCAAGGTGCAGAGATGAACCGCATTTTCGAGGCAAGCTGTCCGGCTTGTTTACATCGATAGGCAAAATCTTCTGCCAAAGATCGATTGAAGAAAATAATTGCTTCTCCGATTGCCATGCCATTTTTTGTGCCGCAAAAGCACAATACATCAACCCCACAGCGCCAGGTGATCTCAGCCGGAGTCACATCCATCGCAGCCACCGCATTTGCAAATCGCGCTCCATCCATGTGAATCCGCAGTTGATAACGCTCCGCTACAGATTGAATGGCAAGCAGTTCATCAACCGTGTATAGTGTGCCCAGTTCAGTTGCTTGAGTGAGGCTCAGCGCTTTGGGTTTAGGATAATGGATATCAGTGCGTTTTTGAACGATTGTTGCAATTGCTTCCGGTGTTAGCTTTCCGTTTTGCCCCTTGCCCAACAGCAATTTAGAACCATTTGAGGCAAACTCTGGTGCACCGCATTCGTCAGTTTCAACATGGGCAGTTTCGTGACAGATGACGCTGTGATAAGACTGACACAAAGCTGCCAGAGACAAAGCGTTTGCGGCTGTGCCGTTAAATACAAAAAAGACTTCACAGTCTGTCTCAAACAAATCTCTAAAATAGTCAGTTGCTTTTTGCGTCCAAATATCATCCCCGTAGGCAGGTGCACTCCCATGATTTGCCTGAAGCATATACTCCAACGCTTCCGGACAGATTCCAGAATAATTATCGCTAGCAAATTGCTCTAAAGCAATCGGGTTTAGAGTTAGCATGTGAGGCAGCCTTGGGTGAGATTTGCTCAAGGTTGATAATAGCAAATTGGGGCAGAGGGCAGAGAAGGCACAGGGTAGAGGAGGGAAGAGAAATTATTTTACGGTCGCCACTGATTTGCCCGCAGATTTTGGGCTGCGAGTTGGGCAGTCTCTGCAATGCGTTTCATGCGAGTTTCTGGTTTTTTCGCTGAAGCAATCCATTCTAAAATGCCGCGTTTTGCAGAGCGAGGAAATGCCTCAAAGTTCTGTTTTGCGGTTTCGTAAGCAGCCAGTGCCTGCGCCAAATCAACTGGAATTTCTAACGCTTCGACCGCATCCAACGCAGTCCAAGAACCATCCTGTTTGGCAGTTTCCACCTTTATCAATCCAGCAGGCTGCATTAATCCTTGTGCCATCAGCCGTTCAACTCGCGTCTTGTTCAACCTCGACCATCCGGTACCAGATTTGCGAGGCGCAAACCACAACATCGAGCGTTCATCATCAATTTTGTTAGGTTTGCTGTCAATCCAGCCAAAGCATAGGGCTTCTTCAACCGATTCGTCGTAACTCAACCGAGGTTTGCCCGTTGCTTTTTTGTAGCTAATCAACCAAACGCCTTCTCTGCGTGTATGGTATTGCTCTAGCCAAGCACGCCACTCAGCGCGGGTTTTGGCATGAATTGAGTTATGAGGAATTTCTGACATTCAGTTGGGGCAGGTTGAGCAAAAGGTTGGGTTATGGGTTGGGGCAGGTTGAGCAAAGGATCAATCTGTCTCAGAGATAAGTGAATTGCCAAACCTGCCCGCACAGTCGGGTTCTAGAAGCAAACTATCTTATTTCGGTTCTTCCACCGACCAGACGCGGCGAAAAGCATTGGGATATTCAATAACCAAGCCATCTCGGTCGATCAACAACTCAACCGAAAAGTTTCTGATCAGCCCTTCATATTTGTAAATGCCACCCTGCGAATTGGTTTCAAGACAGGTATAGCGTTGGGGAACTGCTCGAAATTCCATTTCGGGTATCGCCAAAAAACGACCGAAAGTTCTTGGACATCAGC
>JAAUQT010000100.1 GCA_012033495.1 Cyanobacteria bacterium RM1_2_2
CGCTCAACCCCACATGTTTGACTAGCGTTCAACCCACTGTTTGACTGCGCTCAACCCACTTTTCGACTGCGTTCAACCCACTGTTTGACTGCGCTCAACCGATCAAATGCTGAGGGTTGGCGCGTTGAGCGGAGCCGAAACGCATCTTACAGTTCATTTTGTCCATTTACTTAGAGTGCCTGGCAAACGCTTAAGGATCGTGGATTGCATCAATCCGTCAACTGGACGGGCAGGCTGAGCAGATCAATGGGCATCTGGCAATCGATTTGACCGCAAAACCCGCTCCTACCCACGATCGAACTGATTTCATTCCCATTCCTAAGCGAGTAAACTTACCCTTGAAATCTCCCTTATCTTTTAATATAAAACAAACTTAAACGATGGGCCGCTTGGGCAAAATTTTTAAGCATTTCCAGGAAAAGACTCAGCGTGTCTAGTTCTGATTCTATTCACTTTCAGAGCATTTCTAGTAAATAGCCTGAAAACTGATTGCAGGATTTTGATAGTTATACTAAGGAGAATTCTGAGGTGTAAGACCTGCAACAAAGTGGCAGAAATGCAGCCCAAAATAGCTCAAACCACCGCAATGAATGGCAAATAGACACCCCAATCTTATCAAGTGTCAGAATTTAGCTGAACTTCAATACCTCAAGAGTCGATCATCGTTGTACAATCAGCCGCAGTTCATGAGCCAAGGGACAGCAAGCGGCTCACTCCACCAACACCCGTCGCGCTGAAACTCTCGCACTCTCGTTGCCAGCAGTTGAAGTGACCCAACAGATCGGGCGGGGTGAGGTGGGACGGTTGGCGATCGGCTTTGTTGACTCTGCAATGTATACGGTATTACCAGAGGTTTTAAGGGGCTTTCGAGCCCAGTTTCCGGCGGTAGAACTGCGATTACAGGAACTGACAACGGCTCAGCAAATTCAAGCCCTGTATGACAAACAGGTTGATATTGGCATTGTTCGTTCTGCCATCAGCGAACCAGGTTTGAGTGGGTCGTGCTTTTTGCCAGAATCGTTGATCTTGGCGTTGCCAGAAACTCATCCGTTGTCTGCCCAGCCTCAAGTATCTCTCTCCTCATTAGCAGATGAATTATTCATCCTATTTCCTGCCAAAATGGGCCCCGTCTTTTACGAGCAGATTATTCACAGTTGTCAACAAGCTGGATTTCGTCCGAAAGTGGCTCAAGAGGCGGTTCAGATGCAAACGATCATCGGCTTAGTTGTGGCAGGACTGGGCATTGCGATCGTTCCCGCCTCCATGCAAAACTTCCACAGAAGCGGAGTCATTTATAGACCTCTACAGGAGCAGATCTCTAATACTGGACTTTATTTGACTTGGCGGCAGCATGATTCCTCGCCAGTCATCAGTGCATTTCTCAGCTTGGCACGGAAGACGACACAATGGAAGTCAAATCGTGATGATCTGTGAGAAGCTAGGGATTAATCACCTCACTGAATAGTGGCTCCAAGTACTGTCTTAAGTAACCTGAAGCGGCATCACAAACGTTTGAAAACATACCCTAGAAGCGATCGTCGATCGGGAATTGTTCTTGTAGAGTCGGTAGTTCCTGATAGCATTCTCAATTCAGCTTCAGATTCACAAGGAAACCATGAGAAGTTATGACCCCGATCAACGCAAAATCTTGTCTGCTGTCGCTCATGCTGCCTGTTTAATTGGTTGGGCATGGGTTCCGCTGCTGGTTCCAATCGCCATCCTGCTCTTGTCAGAAGATCCGATCGTCAAAGACAACGCCAAGCAGTCACTCAATTTTCAGGTCAACATCATCCTTTATTCGCTGGTTTTCCTGATTCTGGCCTTTCTGCTGATTGGAATTCCGCTGCTTTTTGTGGTTGGAATCGTTAGCTTTGTGATGCCGATTTTTGCGATCCTTAGCGTTGCTGCCAACCCTGATCGCCCCTACCGCTATCCGTTTGTGTTTCACTTCTTCTAGCGGCTAGAGACTGCCAGCGGATCGAAAGTGAAATGCCCCCCGATTTTCGGACAGGAGGCTAAGAGTAGTATCCTTGTTCTTGAAAGGGGGCAATTATGACAGCAAACCGTCGTCAATACACCGCAGAGTTCAAAGCAAAAGTCGTCCTGCAAGTGCTGAGTGGCGAAAAGACATCGAGTGATCTGTGCCGAGCGCACAAACTGAACCCGAATGTGCTGAATCGGTGGCGCAAAGAATTTTTGGAGCAGGCACCAAGCATTTTCGAGCAGGGTGAAGTGGGCACCGAGCAAGAACAGAAGATCGCCGAGTTGGAGCGGTTGGTGGGGCAGTTGACCGTACAGCTAGAGATACTCACTTTGTGAAGGCTTCGCCAACGCAAAAACAGCATCGAGCTATTTGAGCCTGGACAGAAACGGGAGACGGCAATGTGCAATTGAGCCAGGAGTATCCGATTGCGACCCTGTGCCAGGTGTTGAACTACCCGCGCAGCCAGGTCTACTACCAACCGCAGCCACCCCCAGACGAGACCGAGATCAAGGAGGTGATTGTCAAGCTTTGTGGGCAGCATCCAACCTATGGCTATCGTCGCATCACCGCAATGTTGAAACGTCAAGGACAGGAGATAAACCACAAACGGGTCGCGCGACTCATGCGGGAGCTAGGCTTGGCTGGCAAGCAACCTGTGAGGCGGAAATGGATGTGGACTTAATAAACAAAGGATTGGCGAGGAGACGACCGGATGTACATCATCCAGATTAGGGGTGCAATATGCAGCGAACGATTAAAGAGGAGGAAGTTGACTTATCGGAGTATCGGAATTTTGCAGAAGCACATGAACAGATTGAACAGTTTCTAGAGGATGTGTATGTGAAGAAGAGAATACGTTCATCATTAGGTTATCTAACTCCAGATGAATACGAGAAGAAATCTAATGAACAGCAAAAAGAAAATGTGATATGAAAGAAACACTTCCTTAAAGTCTTCGATCTTCTGTCCGAATTCATGGGTTCAGTTCAGTTGGATTCTGAACGAAATTATGAACATCAGTATGAACATATACATGGCAATTTTAAATGATCAGTAAACGAGGGCGGAAGGGGCATTGCATTCTAAAGTCTCCAAACCTCTCTTATTTTTTGTAGACAATTTGGAATAGCTTTAGGGGCGAACACATCGAAAACATGGTTTTCTTGAGCAACGCCCAGTGAAGCAACGCCCAGTGAAATAACACCAGTGAAGCCACCATTACGGGTCAGATAGCAACTGCTGGTCGATGAGATTCTTCTGAATAGCAATGACGGCAGCCTGAGTGCGATCGCGCACATCCAACTTCTGTAAAATGGCGTGAACATGAACTCGTACTGTTCCTGGTGCAATATATAGCATCTGAGCAATTTCCTGATTAGTTTTGCCATCGGCAATTAAAGCCAGGATTTCCTGTTCTCGCCGGGTTAGAACAGTAGCCGATTTTTCTGAGTTACTGGTTGAGATCACGCTTGAATTATTTTCAAAGGCAGCCCGAATCTCAATCGTGGCGGCAGAATCCCACCAAGACGCTCCAGAAGCAACCGATTGAATTGCAAGAATTAAAGTTTGCGATGGCGCACCCTTAAGGCAATAGCCCTGCGCTCCAACTTCAATGATTCGGTTGATCAGCGCTTTTTGCGTATGAGAGGTGAGCACCAGCACCGGAAGTTGAGGGGATAGGGCTTTGATCTGCCGACAGGCTTCAACGCCGCCCAAACCCGGTAGACCAATATCTAAAATAACGATGTTGAGCGAGTGCCGTTTGACCATTTCGATGGCCGTTTCCCCATCTTCCGCCTCTGCCACAATTTCTAATCCTAGTTCTCGCTCTAGCCGCACCCGTAAGCCAAGGCGAAAGAGTTCATCATCCTCAACTAGAAGAATTTTAAGCGGTGGAGATGCCATCTTAAGCAGAATAGGAAGAATTGTATGGAAGTGTCGGTAGCCGAAAAGCAAAGGTTGCTCCGGTTGGTTGCCGATTCTCTGCCCAAATTGTACCGCCGTGGGCTTCAACAATCTGCCGCGACAGATAAAGTCCTAAGCCTGAACCTTTTGCTTGGCGATCACTCTGTCCCTGGTAAAACCGTTCAAACAAGTGAGGAAGCTCGTTTGGTTTAATGCCTGCACCATTGTCCGTCACCTTGACGGTTTGATGAGAGGAGCTTGGTTCCAGAATAACCTCAACTCGCTCGCCACGAGGGGAGTGGTTAATGGCATTTGTGAGCAGATTTGCCATCACGCGCTGAAGTTGTAGGGTGTCCCCTTTCACCCAAAGAAACTGCCGAAAATCGGAGGCTCCGTAGGTGAGGGAAATGTGAACCCGACGACTAGCAGCCAAATCCGTCATCGTTGTTGTAACCTCCTCTGCAATTGCACCAAATCTACCGGCACAAGGTGAAGCTGTAAGCCCTCATTATCGTTCCGGTAGACATCCAGCAACGTCTCAACCATTTGTAGCGTTGTTTTATGGCTCCGTACCATCGTTGCTAAAACGCTCTGTTGACTAGATTGAACCAGACCAAAACTACCCTGTTGAAAGGCTTTTAGTGTTTCAATTGCTCCCAGTAGAGGCGTCTTCAGATCGTGAGTCAGGGCTGAAGCAAAATCTTCTCGAACACTTGCCAACTTTTCCTGGGCTTCCAGTTTGGCTTGCTGTTGCAGCACTGTTTGTTGATATAAACGATTGCGATCGCTCAATGCTCCTGTCACGATGAGTGCCAGCGTTGCAATGACTCGACTGGCGATTGTAGGCGCTTTAACGGTTTCAATTCCCGGTAGCCAAACGTTTATCAAAGTAAGAATACAGGCGATCAGGGTAGCTTGAAAGGTGGTTTTCCGGCTCAAATGCGCACTTGCCAGCAGAATAGGGCCAATGTAGAGGTAGCCAAACACATAATCGGGTGGAGTGGAGAACTCTAGCGACAGCACGACTGCAAAAAGTCCTACCACTAACCAGAATGTTTTCAAAGACCAGGTTTTTGAATGAGAAACACGTTGAAATTGCCGCATTTGGTTCCTGAAATAAGGAAACCCGCCATTGAGCCAGCCCTATTTCCAAAAGTTTAGCTATTTTTAGTGGTTTCTACCTGAAAATACTGCTTAGTTTGCGTTTAGATGTAAATCTATATTTGCAGATATAGAACCTGTTTAAACACCCTCTAAACATTCTTCTTTGTGGGCTATACCAGTCATCCAAAAAGCGCAATAAACGCCGCTCTATACCTTGTCAATCTTGAATCAGAGTCTCACTATCAGTGAATAGAGATGGTTGAAAGATTCAATTATTAGTTCTCAGTTAATAACCAGTGACCGATAACGAACCATGATTGAGCAACAACCCATTCACTCATGTCGGAGTTTAATCACCCATGTTGCAAGGATGGATTCAAATTGCATTAACGCTGCTGATCGTCGTTGTCATTACGCCCTTTTTCGGTCGATATATGGCGCGTGTATTTCTAGGACAACGTACCTTTCTAGATTCAGTCCTTCATCCTTTAGATCAAGTTATCCTCTCGCTGAGTGGGGTTCGGATACAAGAAGGGATGACAGGCTGGCAATATGCGAGAGCAATGCTATACAGCAACCTGACAATGCTAGTGTTTATCTACCTGATTTTCATGCTTCAGGGAGGGCTGCCTTTTAACCCTACTGGTTTAACTGCGCCGTCGTGGGATCTGGCTCTGCACACGGCAATTTCCTTTGTCACCAACACAAATCAGCAGCACTATTCTGGCGAGACGACCTACAGCTATTTCAGCCAGTTTGCTGCTCTGGGCTTCATGATGTTTACTTCAGCAGCAACGGGAATTGCGGTGGCGATTGCTTTTATTCGCGGGTTGACGGGCAGACCGTTGGGCAACTTCTACGTTGATTTGATTCAATCCATCACCCGCATTCTGCTGCCCATTAGCATTGTTGGTGCTATTGTCTTGATGGCTGCTGGAATACCTGAGACGCTCGCCGGGCCAGCCATTATACCGACTTTAGAGAATCCGGGCATCAGTCAGGCGATTGCGCGAGGCCCGGTGGCTCACTACGAAATTATCAAGGAGTTGGGGGAGAATGGTGGCGGGTTCTTTGGCATCAACTCGGCTCATCCGTTCGAGAATCCCAATGGATTCACAAATTTAATTGAACTGGTCGCAATTCTCTCCATTCCAACATCGTTGATCATTACCTACGGCATCTTTGCCAATAACTTGAAGCAAGCCTGGCTAGTGTATAGCATTCCGTTTGCGATTCTAGTGATTTTTATCATCATTACCGCAATAGGCGAATATCAAGGCAATTCAGCGGTGAATGCACTGTTGGGCAGTGAAGCTCCAAATCTAGAAGGGAAAGAAGTCCGGTTTGGGTGGGCGCAGTCTGCTCTGTTTGCGGTGTTTACAACGGCGAGTATGTGTGGCGCAGTGAATAGTTTGCACGATTCATTCATGCCAACAGGTGGCTTTGTCACGTTGTCCAACATGTTTCTGCAAATTGTGTTTGGTGGACAGGGAACAGGAACTGCATATCTGTTTGCCTACCTGATTCTAGCGGTGTTTGTCACAGGTTTGATGGTGGGGCGAACTCCCGAATTTTTGGGACGCAAGATTGAGAAACGGGAAGTGGTGCTGGCGAGTTTTCTGATTTTGCTGGTTCACCCCATCGCCATTTTGATTCCATCGGCGATGACTCTGGCATTCCCTGAACAGCTAGCAGGTATCAGTAATCCCGGCTTTCATGGGCTATCTCAAGTGATTTACGAGTACGCCTCTGCCGCCGCGAACAACGGATCTGGGTTTGAAGGACTGGGTGATGCAACGCTCTGGTGGAATTTGAGTACCAGTTTCAGTTTGCTAGCAGGACGCTACATTCCGATCGTGTCACTTCTTTTGTTAGCAGATAGCATGTCTCGCAAGCAACCCGTCCCTGCGACGGCTGGAACGCTGCGCACCGATACAGGTCTGTTCACAGGAGTCACTGCGGGCGTCATTCTCATTTTGGGTGCCCTAACTTTTTTCCCGGTTTTAGCGTTAGGACCAGTTGCAGAAGCATTTCAAATTCTCAAAGGAATTGGGTAGGAGTTTTGAACCTTTATGGGAAGCACAAATGAATCTTCATCCTCTCGCCCAGTTCAGGGTCAGAGTCGTCGTCGTGATGATCGTAGGCATACACCAAAAGCTGATCGCAAAAGACTTTACCAACGGGCAATTCGAGCATCCTTGTCAAGTTAAATCCGCGTGTTGCGGTGCGTAATCCAGTCATGTTTGTAGTGTGGTTGGGAACGATCGTCACCCTGCTTGTCACCATTAATCCCAATTTGTTTGGCACGGTTCAAGCAGATGTTGGGCAACAGCGGTTACTTAATGGCATCATCACCTTCATCCTATTTTTCACAGTTCTATTTGCAAACTTTGCCGAAGCGGTTGCAGAAGGGCGGGGCAAGGCACAGGCAGATGCCCTGCGATCGACCCGTAGCGACACCATCGCCCGCAAAATGCTGCCCGATCAGTCAATTCAAGAAGTTAACTCAACCGAATTACGTCGGGGTGATCAGGTAAAAGTGATTGCGGGGGACATGATTCCGGCTGATGGGGAAGTCATCCAGGGAATTGGTTCAGTGGATGAATCGGCAATTACCGGAGAATCAGCGCCTGTGTTGAAGCAACCAGGGACAGATATTGCCAGTTCTGTCACCGGGGGAACCCGCCTGCTCTCGGATGAACTGATTGTACGAATTTCCGCTGATCCGGGACAGGGCTTCATCGATCGAATGATTTCCCTGGTCGAAGGAGCCGAGCGGACAAAAACCCCCAATGAAATTGCTTTGACGGTATTACTAGCAGTGCTGACCCAGGTATTTCTGATTGTTGTCGCCACGACTCCCTCCTTGTCTGGATATATCGCCGACTTTTTGGACAATGTGTTAGGGTCTGCGGCTGGCAATAGTTTACGCGCCGGAACCAGCATCGCCATTCTAATTTCCCTTCTGGTCGCGCTAATTCCCACTACAATCGGCGGGTTGTTGAGTGCAATTGGGATTGCTGGCATGGATCGAGTGGCACAGTTCAACGTGATTGCCACCTCTGGACGAGCTGTAGAAGCTTGCGGAGATGTGAATACGCTGGTACTCGATAAAACTGGAACCATCACGTTGGGCAACCGTTTAGCCGATGAATTCATTCCAGTGAACGGTCACGACCTCCAGGAAGTCGCCAATGCAGGTTGGATCGCTAGTGTGTTTGATGAAACCCCAGAAGGGCGATCAATTGTGCGATTAGCAGAGAAGTTGGGCGCCAAATTTGACTTGAATGGACAACCCGCAGAGGGCATTGAATTCTCGGCTCGGACTCGCATGAGTGGAACCGACTTGGATGGCAAAGAGTATCGGAAGGGTGCAGTAGATGCAATTAAGGGCTTTGTGCGTTCTCGCGGGGGGCAAGTCCCCTTAACGCTGGATCAAGCCTATGAACGAGTGTCTCGCTTAGGTGGCACGCCCCTTGCCGTGTGTCAGGGCCCTGACATCTATGGTGTGATTTACCTCAAAGACATGGTGAAACCCGGACTCAGAGAGCGATTTGACCAATTGCGACGGATGGGTGTAAAAACCATCATGCTGACTGGAGATAACCGCATTACCGCGTCTGTGATCGCCAAAGAAGCCGGAGTCGATGATTTTATTGCCGAAGCCACGCCTGAAGACAAAATTGATGTGATCCGCAGTGAACAGGCTCAAGGCAAGTTGGTTGCCATGACGGGAGACGGCACAAATGACGCACCTGCTCTGGCTCAAGCCAATGTCGGACTGGCGATGAACTCTGGAACACAGGCCGCCAAAGAAGCCGCCAACATGGTCGATCTCGACTCTGACCCAACTAAGTTAATTGACTTAGTGACAATCGGCAAGCAATTGCTCATCACTCGTGGCGCATTGACGACATTCTCGGTTGCCAACGACATCGCCAAGTATTTTGCGATCATTCCCACCATCTTTGCTGCTGCCGGAATTGGTGCGCTCAACATCATGGGTTTAAAAAGTGCCCAATCTGCGATCGTCTCCGCTCTAATTTACAACGCTCTGATTATCCCAGTCCTGATTCCTCTAGCTCTACGGGGCGTGCAATTTCGACCACTCACCGCTGATCAACTGCTGCAACGCAACATTTTGATTTACGGTCTAGGCGGCATTATTGCTCCGTTTATTGCCATCAAGGCCATCGATTTGATTTTGCCGCTGTCTTAGCCCTTCAGCAAACTTTTTTGAAATATGAAACTCCCTCTTCTAAACCTATCATTTCCCTCTCTTCAAACAACTACTCAAGCCCTTGAGGAAGTCTTAGCAATTGGGTCAGAATGGCGCAGGCAGAAATTGCCGCTGTATTTGTTTTTGGCACTGTGTCTCAACCTAGTCATTGCGCCAGTGGTATATGCCACCAGTAACAATGAATTCTCTCGCAGCCAAGCCTGGGCATTAGGGTTATTGGGGCTGGGAACTGCTGCAATTTCGGTCTATCTGTTTTTTGTCATGTTTATACCGGAGAAGTTCTAATGAGTTTTGCACGTGAGGCAAGTAGAGCCATTCGATCTACCCTGGTGCTTTGGGTGATCACTGCTTTGATTTATCCACTGGTCATGGTTGCTTTTGGGCAGATTGCCTTCCCCTTTCAGGCAAATGGCAGTATTTTGACCAATGCTCAAGGTCAACCCGTTGGATCAGGTCTGATTGGGCAACCCTTCACCAGCGACCGCTACTTCAACAGCCGCCCCAGCACTACCAGTTACAGCACTGCCGATCCAGCCAACGATGAGGCCAGCGTGCTCAAAACCGGTATATCAGGCGCAAGTAATCTGGCTCCTTCCAACCCTGATTTACTCCAGCGAATTCAGGAAACAACCGTTCAACTGCAACAGGCAGGCATTCAACCAACCGCCGATCTGGTTTACACCTCTGGTTCCAGCCTTGATCCGCATATTACACCAGAGGCAGCTAGAGCGCAGATTGCAAGAGTGGCAAGGGCGCGAGGACTCGAACCCAACCAACTCGAAGATTTGATCAATCAGAATACGGCTGGTCGCTTTTTAAGCATTTTTGGTGAACCAGGTGTAAATGTGCTGAGGCTCAACCTTGCTCTAGACGCATTAAACAGCTAGAGAATCTAATTCGAGAACATTCAGCTTATGTGCGCGGAAAGAATGATTGAACCTGCTTTGTTTGGAATCATCGTTCAACCAAACAGCAGTCATTGTGGTCTTCCTCTGTCTGCTATTCAAATCCCTGAGTGTTGTGCATTACTGGGATTGCTTAGACAGGAATGCATTATTCCAGCAAGCGAAAACCCTACCATTTTTGTTGAGGATGCCATTCTAGCGATCGCCCTTCATCCGATGTTTGTTCCTGCCCTCAAAATTGCTTTGAAGCGATCACACCCGCTGTATTATTCGCTCAACAATTGCTTGCTAAAAACTTACGTTCCTGAAAATTGCTGTTAGTTGTAGTCGATTCTAGATCTATGTATCACTCGTCAAATCCTGCCTCTAACAGCATCTACATCCGGTCTGCCCATCGCGGTAAGCATAAAATTTTTATCGGCATGGCCCCCGGCGTTGGCAAAACCTACCGAATGCTGGAGGAGGGGCATCGGCTCCGGCAGGAAGGCATTGATGTTGTGATTGGTTTACTCGAAACCCATAATCGGCAAGAGACAGCGCAACGAGCAGAAGGGCTAGAAATACTACCTAGACAACAAATGATCTGCTCTGGCACAACTTTGTTTGAGATGGACACAGATGCGATTATTGCTCGCCAACCGCAGCTAGTTCTAATTGATGAACTGGCACACACCAATGTCCCTGGCTCTCAGCAAGAAAAACGTTATCAGGACGTAGAAATCATCTTGGCAGCAGGAATTGACGTTTATTCCACCATCAACATTCAGCATCTAGAGAGCCTCAATGACCTCGTTGCTCGAATTACAGGGGTTGTCGTGCGAGAACGAATTCCCGATCGCCTCGTAGAAGAAGCCGATCAGGTGGTTGTCATTGATGTTACACCAGAAACGTTAGAAGAACGCTTAAAGGACGGTAGGATTTATGCCATCGAGAAGGTTGACCAATCTCTGCAAAACTTCTTCCAGCGGCGTAACCTGATTGCCTTAAGAGAATTAGCATTGCGAGAAGTTGCTGACAACATTGAGGAAGAAGCCCTTGAGCAAGCAACAAATGGAACCAAAACGGACGCTCCTTTTGCAGCATCCATGAACGAGTTCTCGTTTGTGTTTCGACCTATCCGAATGCGATTCAACTGATTCGACGGGGTGCCCGGATCGCCGGATACATGCACGCTCCCTTTTATTGCTTATTTGTCGATGAGCCGGCCCGCTTCCTGACTAAAGCGGAAAGTTTGCATATTGAAACCTGCGAAAGGCTCTGTCAAGAATTTGGTGGAGAGTTTCTGCGAGTGACAGATCAGGACAAAGCAAAAGCGATCGCAGAAGTTGCAAAAAACTATTACATCACTCAAATTGTCATTGGTGAAAGTCAGCGATCTCGATGGAAATTGATGCTGCGTGGATCACTCACCCACAAACTTTTGCAATTGCTCAAAAACATTGACGTTCACATCATTGCAACTGACAAAACAAACGTTGCCGATTAGGAAGACGACAAAGCAGCATAGATTTTCGGCTTCTTTTGTGCATTGATGATGACTGGTTTCCAGGTTTATCCTGCGACTCAGTGATACACCGGCGATATCTGAAGCAGAGTGAATGTTGCCTTAGCCGTGAGTAGGTGATAAGCAACGCCAACAAATTGGTCTGCCTTCCATGCAGATTTTTGTCAATTGGTTTTTTTGTCGCTCATCTCTCCTACCCGCAAATCGATTGCAGGCTAGTCAAAAAAAGCTGCTAAAGCAGACTCAGCCTTTTGCCCTTCACCCTTCTTCAACATACCTACTGTCGATTAAGCAACGCCTGCCGGAACCCTAGCACTAGCAGGATATTAGCAAGGGTCAGAAAGGCTTCAGCCCCTCCGTGCAAGAGGTCAACATTGGCGAGAGATGTACCATACGCAGATTTAGCGTAGATTCCGGCTGGAATGGTAACTGCAACAAAGACGAGCGTCATATAAAAGCCAACCAGTGCTAGTTTTGGGGTTTGTTGGCTGCGAGTTAAAAACCAGAGAAAGCCCAAATAGGGAAACAGCGAAAGTGCAAATAGAGTTTCCTGCGAAATGGCAGGCAGGCGCAGCACTCCCAGCAACGCCAATATAGAAACCATGGATCTGTCCATTAACATCACTCAAACAATCCGAGTCATAAAACACACCATTCAGATTTTTAGCAACGGCTAATCTTTTAGCACTTGTGCTGAGTGCCAAATCCACCAGGCTGCTGCACATAGAGTAATGTTTCCAATGAGCGTCATGCTTGCTTGCAAGGTCACTAGCCAGTCAAGCTCAGGCAGATTATCAAACAAATGCCACGTGCAGGCACACATTGCGCTGACTAATGCTGGCAGCATGGCTAAAGAAAGGGCGCGCCAAGCAGGATTGCGACTGACTTCGCTATAAGTCCAAATCAGCCAGATCGCAATTATCCACTCAATTACGCTGGAAATATGAATTATCCAAGTTGGAATCGAAAGCGCGTGCATAGCTCATCCCAGCGGCAATCTAAAGGTGAACATCATCAGACCTAGTTTCTAGCATCCCTTCCAGAAGCGCAAGCGATCTGATTCAGCGGTAGTTTAGACAGCAGCCGGAATCAAATCGCATCAAATCGCATCAAAGTTACTATCCTTCAAGACCACTACACATCCTATGATGACTGATGAACGCTATGACTGGAGTATGGGCCTGAAAAGGGCAGGGTCTGGAGAGAGCAATGCAAGCAGTTTTGTGTGGTTACTATGGCAAAGGGAATGGCGGTGATGAAGCACTGTTGGCAACGCTGTTGCAAATGTTACCGAGTCATGTTCGCCCGCTTGTCCTTTCAGGCAACCCAGCCGAAACCGAGCGTTGCTATGGCGTAGAAGCCTGTGATCGGATGGCAATTCTCCCCATATTGCGGTCTTTAAAACAGTCGGATGCTTTTATTTGGGGCGGTGGCAGCCTAATGCAGGATGCAACCAGTCCTGTTAATCCGCTCTACTACGGCGGACTGATGACCCTAGCGCAGCAACAAGGACTCAGAACCATCGCATGGGCGCAGGGCATTGGGCCATTAAAACAAAGCTGGGCTAGATGGTTTACGCGACAGGTGTTTGCCAACTGTAGTGCTGTCAGCGTCAGAGATGTGGGTTCAGCGAAGCAGTTGACCGCCTGGGGCATTCCGTTTACCCTTGCCCCTGATCCGGTTTGGGCCCTGCAAGGCAGTCCGCTGCCCGGACTTTGGGAGTTGCCTGCCCCTCGCATTGCAGTGGCTTTGCGCTCTCACCCTCACCTTACAGCCGAACGATTGCAAAATTTAACGGCAGCGTTGGTCAGCTTCCAAAAGGCAACTCAAGCCTATATTTTGCTCCTTCCGTTCCAACCGATGCAAGATTTGGCGATTGCAGAAACGGTGCAAGCAGCGTTGCCCAATGTCAGTCGAATTCTCACGCTCAGCGATCCTCAGCAGTTGAAAGGTGTCTTCCACGGAGTTGAAATGACGATTGCGATGCGGCTTCATGCGCTGATCATGGCAGCGGCGGCGGAATGTCGGTGTTTTGCGCTCAGCTATGACCCCAAAGTGAGCCAACTGATGCAAGATCTCGACCTACCAGGTTTGCCAGTCGAGCAAATTCCTGACAGTTCAGCCGTGCTTTGTCAAACCTGGCTAGAGCAGTATGCCAACGGTGATGCGCTGTCTGGTGTGCAAGTACAAGCACTAATTGATCGAGCCTCTCTGCATCAAGAGTTTCTGGCAACTGCACTAAGCTAGGATTAAGCTGAATATTCTCCCTAGGAAGATTTATACAAGCATCTTAAAGAACAATCAGGCAGTTGAAGGTTGCCGAATTGATTTTTTGTGTTACTAAAGTAAATGTTCAGCTTACCCAAATGTTCAAGATGTACATCGATTTTCAAAGATGTTCGTTAACGTGTGTTGGCTAGCGTGGAATCGATGCTGTTTTGCCAGTCTTTACTTCAGTGACGAAGACTTCAGTGATGAAGCTGATAGTCCGTTGCTGAGGTAAAAGACTCGATATTAGGGTGATCTGAGGTCTGACTGAATATCTGTGGGATTGCTCTTGCCGCTTTGTTAACTGCTGTTTATGAGCTAACTGCTGTTTATGAGCACACCTGTTCTAACGTTAAAAGTTAACGTTAACAATGACTCAGGCTGCGAGCCATAGTTATAAATTGGCCATAAACTAACGATTGTTTACGGTTGGCAACTTCAAATCAGTCCAGAATTCGAGCAAGAGCATCTGTCAGGTGAGAATCTTTGTTAAGGGTGCTATCATCTCAGCAATGATCTCGTCAGTGCCGCTAGAGCATGGTTTGACTTCCTGACCTAGTCCAGTGAACTGCATAATGTATGCCTTTGAGTTAGAGCTATGAGTGAAGCAAATGCCCCTTTCAACCCCCCCAGTCAACCAGCATCCTCTAAGTCGGCTCCAAAACCGAAAAAGAAGTCTACCAAACTCGCTAAAGATGCAGCGTGGGAGGATGTCTGGGCAGAACCTTCTCAAACGGGGATTGATTCTCCGAAAGCCAACGCCCTAAGCGCAGACCAAATTTTTGATGTCAGCACTCTGGATAACGCAGCCTGCGAGAATGTATTGTCTTCCCCTGATGCCTCATTAGATGCGTCAGATGCGTCGTTATCTGAATCTAATGAATTCAACGCGCTATCACCCGACTGCAAAACTGTTCCAGAAGCGATGCCAGCGAATCTTTCATCGATTGCTGCTTGGTCGCAGGAAGTGCTTGATCCAACTGGGCTGCCCAATCTTGCTGATTTAATCACGCTGATTCAGGAGCTAAATCAGTGCAATGGGGCATTGATGGATCGCGTATCACAACTTGAAGAAGACTTAGAATCTAGCCAGAGTGCCCTGCAAGCAGAGTTGGCGAACCATGACCAGCGTGAGGTTCCATGCTTCGTTCATGGCCCCAGTCTCAGCCCCTGCAACCCGTTTCTAACCCGCAAGATTGGACAACCGTGCAGGAGCAGATTACCACTCTGTTCAATCAGCTAGAGTTCGCTCATCAAACTAACCAACGGCAGCAAATTCTGATCGAAACGTTGACGAGCCAGCTAGAAAATGGGCAAGAGCGTGTTGCCCAGTTAGAACGAGAAGCCGCCCTCCTTCAGCAGCGCTACAACGAACAAACGCAGCTTTTATCTAAATCTGAAGGAACCTGCCGAGATTTGCAGGCGCGATTGCAGCGGCAACAGCGCTACACTTTGCAATTCAAGGCGGCTTTAGAAAAATGCTTAGAAATGCCAACGCCGCAATATGAGATGGGGTTGACAGAAACCTCAGAACCTACCGTTACGCTGGCAGCAGCCTCTTTTCTACCCAAAACTCAACGCATCCAGCCTTGGTCGGCTCATACGCAGATCGCTGCCATGAAGTCACCTTGGATGAAGCTTCAGCATCTCGATTTAGAGCCTGAGACAGCAGAGCGAACAGCATCTCAGCACATTGAGGAAGCTCCAGCGCAAAATCCTGTGCTCAATGCATCTGAAGGTGTGCTCTCGAAAATTTCGGTTCAACCTGCCGCTCTCGACCTGCCCTCATTTGGTTCCCCGTTACCAGTAAGTGAAGACCCATTGGCAGACTCGTCGCTTGCTGATCCGGTCTTGGAGGAACAAGTGCATCGCTTAACTAACGATCCAGCTTTACGTCAACATTTGGATGCTGCCGTTAAACCCCTGGCTGATATGTTGGCAGAAGCTCTATTGGCAGATCAGGCGGATCAAACGGCAAGTTCTGGGCTGGGTGAAACCTCGTCTGAACACTCAGCTTTGTCTGCCGATGAACTCCTGGCTTCCACGATGGCCGATGCTGAAGATGCACTTTGGCAAGATTTGGCTCGGTTGATTGATGTTTCGGCAGAAGATGTTGTGAAAGCCAGTTTGGCAGGTGATTTGGCTGCCTTCGAGTCGATCAGTTTTGCTGAGGCGCAGCCAAACCAGTTTGAGCCAGTTGAAAGGGCAGCACCGAAACCGGAACCTGCTGTCAGTGACGCGAACACTCACGATGCTTCTGCGGTTGCGCCGCTGATTCGACGAATTGGACACACTGGAGAACCGCCTGTCAACCCATCTGCACCGAAGCCGCTTCAGCCCCAGCCGGCTCAAGCTCAAGGGTCAGTCCCTACTTTAACCAACTCAAGCTGGCCGTCACCCGTTGTTTATCCCCTACGGTCAACGAAGAAGCGCCAGTCGCTAGCGATGGTTGATTTACCGACCTTTCCGAAGGGAGAGTCCTAATATCGGTTTACCAAAATCTTGAGTCCAGTAGTAGCGATAGTTAACGCTGCCTGTATCGCTTTCTAGTAAATAAAATCCAACGCCCATTTCTTTCAGCAGGGGGTGAAGAATGTTTTTGCGATGCGATGGGCTATCCATCCAAGCTTGAACGACGGTCTCTGGCGTGGCAAATCCAGCAGCAATGTTTTCACCGATGATGGCATAGTTATAGCCTGCCTTAAGGATGCGTTCATCGGCCGTTGAGCCATTAAATCCTTTGTGTCCGAAAAAGTCATTTAACGCCATATCTTGGCTGTGAGCCTGAGCCGATGCATTAAGCTGGGCATTTAGCTTTAAGGGCTTCAGTTTTGCTTGTTTGCGATGCTGATTGACTAACATTAAAACCTGATTGTATAAAGGGTTGCTCAATACACGATTTTTCAATGCGCTATTTTTCTGAAGCGCAGCCCTGTTTTGCACGGTATTCTGTGCATCTGCATTTTGTGCCGTAGAACGTTGATCAATTGTTAACTTATATTGGGTTTTGCCTTGCTGACGATAAACCCGCACATAGTAAGTTCCTGGTTTAACCGTTTGAACAATCGATTCACTATTTTTCTGCGGTTGAACAGAACGGCGAAGGGTTTTGCCATTGCGATTGAGCAGCGCTAATTGGGCATCAGCAGTCAGCCCGGATAGCGAAAGATTGAGACTACTGCGCTGATTTAACCGAATTTGGTAATAGTGATCGGGGTTTGTGTTTCCAACGACTCCTCGATAGCTGCCCTGTCCAAGTTTTGGATCAACAGTTGTAGCGGATTTGAGGTTACTTGTAGAGCGCATTATCGTCTCTAGTCCTTAGCGCGACAGAGCTAGTCTGCCTGGCAAGTGACCTAAAAGCGCTCAGTGTTTATGTCTAAATATAGACAGAGTTTTAGAAACAACCGTGAAAATACTGTTTTTTCTTAGTAAGAATATTTTAAGTTTAGGATTTTTCATCGCGGCAATTTTCTAGTTGAAATCGAGCGATTTGAGGAGAGCTATCTTAGTCTAAAGTTGAGAATTTAGAATTTGAGGTCTAGAGTCTGAAATGCCGAGATTCAGCTATCTCATTGGTTCGGAGTGTTTCATTGTAGTCTTTTGAGGCAGGATGAATTTGTCAATTCGCCTAATCTCAAGTTGTACAGTGAGAGACATAATATAAGTTCTTAAGAAAATGGCGAGCCATCAAAAGCTGTAAATCAATACCTTAGCCCAACTCTGTCATTAGCCATTGCAAATTCTGAATAGTATAAATTCTGACATATAAAAAAGCCCCCTGCTTAGGAGGCTGACAGAAAATGAATTGGGGTAATTGATGTTATGGACTAAGTTGTGAGTCAATCAGTTGTTGGCTCGGCGATTTACAGTGTTTAGGCAGGCAAGCTCCAAGGCTCAGTGCCGTTCACACCATCATTGGCGACGAAGAACACCTGTCCACCGACAGCAGCAAGTGAGTTGGGGCTTGAGCTACCCGCACCAACTTGAATGTCAAAACCTGTCAAGGTTCCTGTCGCACCGTCTAGGGTCATTTTCCACAGTTCTTCCCCAATCGTTGCGTCCGTGGCCACAAAGAACAGCGTGTTGTTATTGATTACGGTGAGTTCCTTGATGTCCGTGAGACTAGAGAGGTTGCCCAGTCCATTCACCTGAGACAGTTTTCCGGTAGTTGTCCCGTCGGTTGTCCACAGTTCATTGGTTGTGCCATCGCTCGCCAAGAAGATGACCCGGTTGCCGAACGTGACCAAGCTAGATGGCGTAGAACCACTATTGCCTACAGCAATGTCTTGAACGATCGCTGGAGTCACGTTTTCAGTGGTCTCGCTAGCAAATTGCAGCTTGAATAGCTCAATTCCGGTATTGGAATCTCCATTTACTGGATCAATCACTACATCATCGCCTGTGAAATACAGCGTCTTGGTGCTTTCTAGATAAGTTAAATTGCCTGCCTCACCAGAATTATCGCCGTTCAGGTTAAACACCTCGAAGTTTGCCGGATTAAAACCAGCGGTACTAAAGTTGTCAATCCGAATTAACTCTCGGCTAGTGAAACCTGCTTCTTCAATTGCAGCAGTGAGGAAGAGTTGATTGCCTGCATTGATCAAGTTTTGCGGATCAGCGCTGCCATCAGAATTGAGCAGCATTTTCTCAACAACTGGGCTACCCGCACCTGTATTTACACGCCACAGTTGCCGTCCATCTTGCGTCCCTAGGGCAGCGAAGTAAAGCGTCCCGTTCACATTCACCAAACTATTTTGGAAGTCAGGAGCATCAGCATTGTTGACCTTTCTAAAACCGTCGCTGCTGATCACTTCTGCCGTCGGTTGCCCTTGTTGCAGTCGGTAAAGCTGCTGATTTCGGGTGAAACCAGTGCCTCCTAGACTTTCTGTATAGAAATACAGATCTTGTCCAATACCTACCAACTGCCGCGGCCCATCAATTGGAGTCCCGGTTGTTGGATCGGCGATTTGTGTCGTTCCGCTCGTTAGTCCATCAGATGTCCAGAGTTTGCTGCCTCCACTAGCTGGATCGTTGACTACAAAATAGAGTTTGCCATTGACATTGGTGAACTGATCCAGTCTTGCATTTGCGCTAAAGTCGAAAATCTTGGTCGTGCCGTCGAGAGTGCCGCCGTCAGATGACCACAATGAGACCTTGCTTTGCCCTTGAGCATCGACCGAGTTGGCTGAGAAGTAAGCAATGCCGTTGATTTCAACGAAGTTTTGCGCATTTGAAGGGTCACTACCAGGCAGAATATCTCGAATAATGCTTGGTTTATCTCTCGCACCCCCGTAATTGATGTTGAGCTTGTATGTTGAGCCATCTGGTGTACCTGCTTTTGGAGCCACGCGCAGCAAGTAGGTGATTGGGTTGCCTGCCTGATTTCTGGCAGCTAGCGTACCCCCAAAGACCTCTCCGACGTTTTGCCCAAGCTGGTGGAAG
>JAAUQT010000101.1 GCA_012033495.1 Cyanobacteria bacterium RM1_2_2
CTGAGGCAGTGCCGCTACCCATGCCGCAAGCCACAATTACATGACTCGCCAAAATATTGATCACATTGCGAGCATTACCCATTCCGGTTGGGATCACGATATCAATTGCATCAGAAACATCAACGGCTGAGGTGGACCCAATCGACTAGACAGAAATCAGAGAAAGCTAAGCTACAGATCTCTTCCTAAGAGCTTTAGCTCTTAGTACTCTTTTAGCATCAATCTACTATTCCTGTAAACCTCATTTGGCGCTCTGTATTCTAACGACTGATGCGCTCGCTCTTCATTGTACCAATCAAACCATTTCTTTACCTCCTGATATAAATGTTTTCCATTCTCAAATGCCATTAGATAAATCAACTCATACTTCAGCGACCGCCACAACCTCTCGATAAAAATGTTGTCTAGATAGCGTCCACGACCGTCCATACTAATCTGCACCTCCGCAGCCTTCAAGCACCCTGTAAACGCTTTTGCAGTAAACTGACTGCCCTGATCCGAATTGAAAATCTCAGGCTTGCCATAATCCAGCAAAGCTGCCTCCAGCGCCTCGACACAAAACTGAACCTCCAATGTGTTTGAAACTCGCCATGACAAAACTTTTCGACTGTACCAATCCATAATCGCAATCAAGTAGTAGTGCCCCTGAAGCACTGGCAAGTATGTGATGTCGGTAGACCACACTTGGTCAGCTCTGGTCACACTCACCCCTCTGAGCAGATAGGGATAAACCTCATGGTCAGGGTGCTTTTGGCTCAACTTGGGCTTGGGATACAACGCTTCCAACCCCAACTGCCGCATCAAGCGTTGCACCCGTTTGCGGTTGACGTTAAATCCCTGCTTCTGTAACCACACCGTCATCCGGCGACTGCCGTAGAACGGCGTTTCGAGATACTGCTGGTCGAGCAACCGGCAAATCTCTAACTCTTCTGCTGAGGGCGCAATCGGCTCGTAGTAAAGACTAGAACGGCTCACCCCTAACAATTCACATTGCCGCATCACACTCAAACTCGGATGTTCTGGCTCTACCAGGGCTTTTCGGTCGGCAAGCCTAAGCGTGCTGACCTGTTGGCTAAAAAATCCCGTTCCACCTTCAATTGTCCGATTTGTCGATACAATTCGGCAATTTGTGCTTCGGTCTCACTGTTGGTTTCGACCGCTTGATTGTGCTGTTCAAAAATGCCATTGGCTCCTTCCAACAATTGCCGTTTCCAGTTGTGAATCATCGTCGGATGAATCTCATACTGTGCCGCAATTTCTGCAATTGTTTTCTCTCCGCGCAGAGCTTCTAATGCTACTTTTGCTTTCAATTGGGCGCTGTATTGTTTGCGCTTCTTGCTCACAAGTTTCTCCCTCCTTTAGGTCAACTCTTGTGTAGCTTAACCCCCTGTCCAGTTTTTCGGATCCACCTCACTCAAATCAGCCGTCGGATGCCTTAGCACACCAAAATCTCTGTACGGGCAGGCTTAGGGATGAAGTCATCGCCGTGGAAGCCATCCTTTGGCAAAACCTGCCCCAACGACGGGTGAGGAACATCGCCGTGCTGTAGAACTCAGATGCTAGCGTAACGCACCCAACAAGAACAGTGAAATGGAAATTCACACATCCGAAAGGGTGAGGAGAAATGCTAGGTTTGTGTCTGCCTTTAAGGCATGGGGCGCATTTGCTGGCATAAACACAAACACACCGGATTCTAGGTTAATCTCCTTTCCTTCTAGAGTCAGCGTTCCCCGTCCTTCAATTACCTGAACGACAGCATTACGAGTTGAAGTATGCTCTGCAATATCTGTTCCAGCAGCTAGACAAAAGAGCGTATATTGACAGTAGGGAGCCTTCAGCAAAACTTTACTTAAAACGCCTGTTTCAGCATATTCGATTTTGTCTTTGAGTTGAGTTACCCGTGACTCAGAAGCTTGTGCTGTTGTTGTCATTGCTGTATCTCCTCATTCATTTCCGTTCTGCACACAAAATGATGTACCCTAATTCCCGTTCGTATTGCTTAAAAACACGCCGCATAGTTAGCAAACGATCGCGTACTTTCGGTTGAGTGAACCCCTTCCAGAAAAATTTGATCGCGTCGAGCAGCCCTTCATCCTGAATAATGCGAGTTGGATTGAGGAGTTCCATTGCGCCGGTTGATGGCGGCTCACAGGTAAGCCAGCCGTTTCACAAGCTGCAATCCAGTTTGTTTCAGATAGGGGCGTGGAGTTAACGCGAATAGCTGCTGCTAAAGCGCGGTGAATTTCCTCTTCTCGATCGTTTGCTAGCAACTCATGGGAAAGAAACTTACCGCCTGGCTTGAGACGATCGTGAATGCCCTGCAACACGTTCGCTTTACCTGAAGTGGATTGCATCGTTAAAATTGCTTCTGCCAGCACATAGTCAAACTGACCAGGGATCTGCTCTAAATGGAAAATGTCGCCCTCAATCACCTGCACATGCTCTTGTAGTCCAGCCGTGCGAATATTGGCACAGGCGCGGGCAACACTCTCAGGATTTTTTTCAACTCCAACAACTCGCACCCCATATCGTTTTGCTAAAGCAATTGCGCTATGGCCAAAGCTGGCAGCAAGTTCTAAAACCGTCTCTCCTGGTTGAAATTCAGCCCATTGAAATAATTGTTCCGTTGCAGCCTTACCACCGGGGCGCAGAATTTTCTTTCCGGCTGCTGCCATCACTTGATGTCCAGGTGCTGTTGCAAAATTAGTGGTTGGTTGGGTCATTGCTTTGCCCTCCAATGCGGATAGCTCCACTTTGTCAAAGTATTGGCGATAGGGATATGAGCTACCTCATGAATGCTTTTGCAGGGCAAAGTCTTATCCGTATGGCTTGATAAAAAAAATACAATCAGAGCGTTAGTCTTCACAGAGAGCCAGGGCACTTTAAAGCAGAGCATCTTCCAACTATCAGGCAACAATCCATGGTTCTCAGCGTCCCTCCACCTGTTCAATCTAAGGTTGTGTCCCCTCTTCTCGATCAAATTGTCGCCGAGCTTAGTCAGGAACAGAACCTCATTCGTATCAAAAAGCTGTTGCTGTATGTTTGCACTGGAACTTGGGAGAACAACCGGCAACGGCTTGCTCGTGTTCCGCTAAATGTACTGCTCCAGCATCTATTTGAGACTTCTTCAACCTTTGAGCAGTTACAGCACCAGTTAAATCAAGTTGTTGCTAGCCTCAACAAATCGGCTGAATATACCATCGTGGCAAATGCGGTGATTAGCCGATTCCATGGGGTCTACAGCAAATTGGAGCAGGATCAGCCCACCGCGAATCAGGCATTTTACGAAGCAGTAGCAGAGCGTCTTCAGCAAGAGCCAGATCTGATCCGAATCAAAAAGCTATTGCTGCTCACCTGCCGCAGCACTTGGGAAACAATAGCAAAAATTGGCTACAATTGAATCTGCTCGATCTGGTACAAGAACTGCATCAAATTGCGCCAACCGTCGAAAGTTTGACAGCAAGCTTAGGTCAGGTGTCCAAAGCACTTAGCAAACCAAAGGAATATACGCAAATTGCCACAATCATTAGTAATGCGTTTCAAAGTTGTTATGAGAGCAAAGCTGAGTTAAGTAATATCACTGAATGGCTGACTGAACCGATACATTCTGACGCTACGTTTGCTTCAGATGTGCTTCCACCTCGCCCGTCTTGCGCTTGGAACTGTTTGTCGCAGAATAATGACCCATTGCCTCAGCAAACCTCAAAAGCGGCTCCTCAAAAAGTGCTGGTGCTGGCTCAACTGCAAAAAATGTGGAGTTGTTTAACTTGCGTCTAGAAATTATGCAAGATACCAATCCACTAAGAGCCAAGATCCTGCTGTTTTCGTTGCTGCACGAACGCTATCAAGGAAGCGCCGAACACGATGCTTTTCTGAAATCTCATGAACTTGATGATTTGTTGCGTGCCTTTTTTCTATCCTATCGACTGTACTTAGAGGCAGAAAATCAGTTAAGAGGAATTGCAAAATCGCTTGCTGGTGACTATCTTCAGGTCGCAGAAGCGATCATCCGAGCCATTCAGCCTTTCTACACTGAAGTTGAATCAGTCTCCGATCTGGTGGTAGTTATGCCAGCAAAAATAGCGCCAACTGAAATTACAAGTATGAAAGCAGACACGAACGAAATGACCTTTCCTGAATTTTACTAGATACGATGAATTGATTAGAAAACAACTGGACTGGGAATGTTATGATGCTAAACGCAAATCAGCTATTAGAAAAATATGCCGCAGGTTGTACAAGCTTTCACGGCGCAAAGCTGGCAGGCACTAACTTAACTGAAGCCGATCTGATTGGCATCAACCTCAGCCAAGCCGATCTGCATAGCGCTATTCTAGTGTTGGCTTACCTGAACCGAGCTAAACTCACGAAAGCGAATCTGGTGGCAACAAAGTTGAGCGGCGCTAATCTGAGTCAAGCAGACCTGGTTGGGGCAATGTTACAGGATGCTGACCTGCACGGCGCGATTTTGCAAGGGGCAGATCTGCGAAGTGCCAACCTCACTCTGGCTAATTTACTAGACGCTAATTTGCTGGATGCTGACCTTCGTAATGCTGATTTGGGTGGAGCCAATTTGACTGGAGCCTGTCTGCGCGGAGCCAACTTACGAGAAGAAAACCGTCGATATACGGCGAACCTGCGCGGGGCAACGTTGCGTAAAGCCGACCTGCGCGGAGCCAACCTGACCGGAGCCGATTTGTCGAAAGTCGATCTGCGTGGCGCGAATTTGAGTGAAGTGACGTTGCGTGGAGCCGATTTGAGCGGAGCCGATTTGAGTGAAGCAAACTTGAAAGGCGCTTTACTGACAGAAGCAAATTTAACTCAAGCGAACCTGCGCGGGGCTAATTTATTCAACATTAAGCTAGAACGGGCAATTTTGATTGAAGCCGATCTGGCCAGCGTAAACCTGCAAGGCGCACTTCTAGCAGACGCAAAACTCTCTAAAGCTCACCTAGCCCGCGCGAATTTGACGACGGCAAGGCTGAGTCGGGCAGATTTAAGTCGGGCTAACCTCTGGGAAGCAGTGCTCAAGGACGCAAACCTCACGGATGCTTATCTTGCGAGAGCCAATCTGACAAAGGCAGACCTCACAGATGCTAACTTCACCCGTGCTGAACTAAGCAGTGCGACTTTGACGGGCGCAATTCTACAGGGAACCACCCTTCCCGACGGCAGAATTAATGATTAATCGACGAATGGGATGAGTTGAGCCACGCTGGCTTGGGCAATTGCCCGCTTGCGCAGAGGAAGGCGGGTATCGTCTTGCTGGTGTGATTCAAGCTGGATCTTCAATAACTCTGGGATCGTGACAAATCGATAGCCTTGTTGCTGAAGTGCTGTCAACAACTGGGGTAAAGCCTGAATTGTGGCAGACTGCTCACCGCCTGAACCGTCGTGCAGCAAAACAACTCGACCAGGTCGCACATTTTTCAACACGTTGTCCAATAAAATTGGAGCAGCCACTAAAGAATCTTGCGAATCGACTGACCACAGCGTCACGGCATAGCCTTGTTTTTGGGCATAGTTAACTAGCTTTGTGTCTAGGCGTCCATTTGGCGGACGAAACAGTTCCGTTTTTGCGCCAGTCACTTCCTGAATGAGATCTGCGGTTTCATCAACTTCACGAGCGGCATCTAGATTGCTAGTTTCTTCCGCTATCCGTTCCCAAGCGCGATTTCCCAAAGCATGACCTTCTGCCACAATCCGTCGCGCCATTGCCGGAAATTCCTCTACACCTGCCCCAGACACAAAGAAAGTGGCTTTAGCGCTGTATTGCTTCAACACCTCCAACACTTGAGCGGTTGTCTCAGGATGGGGGCCATCGTCGAACGTTAAGGCAATCACTTTTTCGGTTTCTGGTACATCCACCTGCGAGACCACTTGCCCTTTAAACTGCTCTGGCACTAGAAAATTAATCCGTCCAGGTGGCGCTGAGATTTGCGGCAGAATTTCTGTCTGCGGTAACTCGGTTTGAGGAAGGGTGGGAGCGGCTTCAGGATGGTTGCCCAACAAGGAAGGATCAGTTGGCTGGCTTTTGGCGAGGACTTTTCCCATTTCCAAGTAGAACAACCAGTAGCCGATGAAAAATCCGGCTAGGGTAATGCTGCTCATAAACAGCGAGCGAGCCACCCGGAATTTCAGTTGATTCATTGCCTGAATTTGCCGCAGATTCACAGCTTCGGCTCGGCGCAATTTGTTGGCGGCAGGAGAGTTGATCCGAACTGACAATTGCCAAAGAATCTTGGGATCGCCCGCAACGCGAGCCACGATGCGCACGCCCCGGATCACGTCAGAATTGAGCGTCCACAGACGATAACAAATGGCGCGAGCTAATCGATCCCGCAAATGCAAACAGGCTTCTCTGCGCTGGGGGCGGCGAAAATCGATCAAGACTTTCAGAAAATGTGCGGAGTCTGGCTGCACTCGCACATAAATGCCTTGAGGAGCCAAAAAACTGTTCATCCAATAAGTCAATGCTCGACAATTTCCTTCTTGAGCCAGTTCAAGAATGGAAGGCTGATAGGGAGCGTTTGAGTAGGCCATGCTGTCCTTGTTACCAAAATGCACGGAAAGAATTCAAGCAAACGTGAAGTCAGTGTTTCAGAGCATAAGTTTCAGAGCATAAACAGACCTGATGACAACCTCTAGAGAATGACCTTGCTTGTCTCGAAGCCCATCTAAATCTGGCGCTATTCAAGCCCAGGATTTTCAGACGTACATTATATATAGCGTTTTCCTAAACTGAGCAAACAGTTGAGTAAATTTACAGAGGCAAAACTTCTGTTAGCATTTATCATCGCTTCAAGCTAAGTCCAGCCGCCGCGTTGAGCTTGATTGATGCTTGAAAGAGGTGACTCTATGAAATCTTAAAAACAGCTTGAAATTGTCACGTTTCTTCACGGATAGCGGGTTGTTCGTTGCTTCTGCAATTCCAGTCCTGACAACTCATCCAATTGGATGATGCGGGTAGGTGAGGTTACGGCAGGCTAGACGTGCAATGATCACACTATTCGCGGGTTGCTTCTCATAACTTTAATAAACCTGTACACAACCGGATTGGAATGTCATAAGCGCTGCATTTCAGCGAACAGCACTGAGACCAGGGACAGCAGAAAGAGTGTCATACTCTAGCCCAATCATCCCTGATGAAGAGAGCCATAACCGAAGAGGAAAGCTGCAACCTTATATCGCTAGATATTCTCTGGACGCAACTTTATCAAATTCGGTGAACAAATTGATTCATTGTTCAGTCTCAGATTCTTAATACTGCATTCGCAGTTGATGTGATTGGTTTCACGGTGTGTTTAAGGAGTGATAGGCATGAAGAAAGAGCGTTTTCTCAGTGCACTGTCTTTAACGTTGTTGCTCACCAGTTTAAGTGCTGTTGCTCAGGTGCAACGTTCGCCCGATCCCATCGATCCGATCGCTGAAGTGACGGCAGCCGGATGGATGACCGCTTATCCAGACGGTAACTTTCGTTCTGAAGCCGTTTTAAGTCGCGCTGAGTTGGCCACTATTTTGGTGAAAGCTTTTCGCTTAGAGCAACGCCAGCCTCAGCAACCGGAAATTCAGCTTCAAGATGTGCCTGCTTCTCATTGGGCTTATGCTGACATCCAAGCCGTTTTGCGTAACGGCATCATGACCGGATATCGGCAGGGGCGGTTTTTCCCAGAACAACGGATGACCCGCGCCGAAGCCTTTTCCATCATTGCTCAGGCTTATGGAGTGTTCCAGTTTCCAGAAGCGTCAATTGCTGAAATTCTGGAACCCTACCCTGATGCCACGGACATCCCAGCTTGGGCAAAAAAATCAATGGCGACCGCTCTTTATGAAGGATTTGTAAATCTTCAGCCCGATCGTCAAATTGTCCCACTGGCTCCGATGACACGAGGAGACGCCGCCCATGCACTTAGTGTATACTTGCGACGGCAGCAAGCTCCGGCTGAGTTACCCTGGCAGCCAGCCGCGCTGTAACGCTTTATAAAATCGCTGCCCTATAAATAAGTTCAGTTTCATGCAATTTTTAGCAAAACTTCAGCGGGATTTTTCTTTCCTTTAACCACCCTTCGTGATCCCCTGCGTATGCTAAAGCCAACACAGTCTCAAGATGAGCGTTCTGCTCTCTGTGAACCGCTAGAAGGCGACACCATGCACACTTCAACCACCCTACACTTCCAGCCAGAACCTTCTGCCCACCGCGATCTGCTACACCCCATCCGTCAGTGGCTCGATCGGCTTGAGGTTCGGAACGCAAAAACGGCTCGATGGATCGCCAAGCTGATCCCCGCTCAATGCCCGTTCGAGCGAGATGTGAAGCTACTCGGACGCACCATTGCTCATATTCCGCCCCTCTGCAAGCTGAATCCGCTCTATGACCAGCTTGTAATGCTTCGCTTCCGTGCACTCTGCTATTTAGCTGATGAGTGTGGAGAAGACATCCGTTCCTACTGTTGAGCTAAATCTACAAAAACCACATATTTGCTGAACGATTCAGGCTCACTCATCACTATGGCAGTACTGCCCAAGGTTAGGGCGGGGTGTAGGGGTGGAACCCCTAGCTGGCGTAGCCCCACCACCCCTACCTGTTCCTAAGCTCAATGACGTAACGCTATAGATAGCAAGAGATGGAACGGCTGAGGCGTTGAGCAAAGCCTGCTCCCTTTCCTTAGCCTCCCTTGTCTTAAGCCTCCCTTGTCTTAAGCCTCTATGTTTTGCCTTGACGTTTATCCCAAGCTCCAGTCTTTGCATAGAGGCGCTTTTTCCTCCATGTTTGAATATCTGCCGTAGAATCTGGTCATTAACTTACTCTCATTGGCTGTAAAGAAGTGGCACTCAAGTTTCTGAACCGCTACTTTTAAGGAAGCGACTGTCGGATTAGATTAGGATTCTCATGGCTCTTTTAGTGAAACCTACTGTGATGGTGTTGGGTTCGGTTCTGTGGATCAGTGCTTGTAATGGCTCATCTGCTCCACCAACAACAGCAGTCTCTCCTGCCCAAACGCCTCAAGCTGCGACGCCAACCCTCACCCCTCCCGCATCTCCTAGCCCAACCTCCGCGGCCGAAGCATCTGAAGCTGAGGAAAATGTCTTGATCTCACCGAAAGGGATTGGGGCGGCTCAGCTAGGGATGACGTTAGGAGAATTAAAACAGCGACTAGGCTCAGAGGTCGAATTTATCGTCGAATCTCCGTTTATCGTTGATTTTGATGCGCTTGCCGTCCGCAAAGATGGAGAAGTGCAATATTACATTCTTTACCTAGCAGGACAATCTTTCAGCGATCAAGATGTGATTCAAGGACTTTTGACCGATAATCCCAAATTTCAAACGGCTGAAAAAATTGGCTCTAGCAGCACGATCCGCGAGGCAGAGCAGGTTTATGGGCCAGTGACGCTCTCCTACAATACGCAAAATGAATCGAGAGAGTATGCCCGTTTTGCCAATCAGCCTGCTGGCAACATTTCATTTGCGACCGGCAGTGGGAATGCAGAGTCAGCGGGAATCTATGCTTCACCGCTAGGGGCTTATAACGAAACCCAACAATTTAAGGATGCGGCAACCATCCAGTCTGTGCTGGTAGTTTGCCTGACAGAAGACTGTGTGCCGCCGACGAACCCATAACTTTGTGAAGGCTTGACTTGCGATGACTCGATTTCTAACTTCACTCATTTTGGCATTTTGGGTCAGTGCAATTGCCCTGATTGCCATTCAAAACGCCACTCCGGTTGCTTTGCAATTCCTCAATCTACGAACGATCGAAATTCCATTAGGGCTGGTCATGGCTTTTAGTGCCTCGATTGGGATGGTTGGAACGGCGCTTGCGGTTACGCTTTGGCCGTCTGTCCGCAGCTAAATCCAAAGTAGCTAAATCCAAACCTGCTGCGCTGCTTGTTCAACCTATTCTTGCAACTATTGCAGCGAATAAACCTGCCCATCGATCAGCAGATGGGTAATTCCTTTAGCTTGCAAATAGGGTCTCACCTTTTGAAATACTCTGCCATCGGGGACTTTGACAATTCGCTGCATCCGCCGCAAAAACCGTTTTGCAACCCGATGATTATCAAAGATGGGTAGGGTCTTTTCTTGAGTTTCGTCACTGGGCAAGTCTCCCAAATCAGCAAAATCTTTAAGCGGACGGGTAATCAGTTCTGAAGCCCGATCGACGACGACATAGCAAGTTCGAGGAATAGGAGCTTCTGTGAGTGGCAGAATTTGCACCAAGCCTCTGGCAGAGATTGGATCTAGGCTCACAAACTCATCAGCAAAGCCAGCTTCATCAAACTCGTCGTCTTCTAGGTCATCATCTTCGTCTAGATCGGGCAGATCGTCATCATCCAAGTCATCATCTAAATCTTCTTCCTCTCCTTCATCTGCATCTACTAATGGAGCTAATGGAGCAAACTTATTAACTGCCCCATCTTCCTTAAGAATTGGCGGAGTGAATGTTTCCTGCTCAAAAGTAGGTGATAACTCGTCTAGCTGTTTGACGGCAGGAGCCAAATCAAGCTGAGATAAATGGGCGGCAGAGGCAGCCAGTTGCTCGACTGAGATTGAACCTGCGGCAGAGCGTTTTCGCTGTCGGCGCTGTGAGGCAGACGGAGCCACATTCCATTCAGGTTCAGGTGAAGCGCTGTCTTCTTCGGGGGCAGATTCAGGCAGGTCAACAGGCAGCATTCCGGGCAGCGTTGCTTGCTCAGATTGCCCTTTAAATCCACCTTGACGCTTCCGGTGTACTAGAGCCTCATATTCATCTTCTGGCAAACTCTGCTTCAAAATGCGGCTTACCGTACTGGTACTGACGCCATATTGCGCTGCCAGCGTGACTGTCGTTTCATCCGAATGACAGTAGCGATCGAGAATTTCTTGCTTATCAGAGTCAGACAGTTTTTTAGGAGGCATGCCGGAAGTTCCAAACAGCGAAGTCATCAGCTTTCAAATTGTAGCAAGCGCAACAGGGTAGTTTGCCCTACTCTGGGTCGTCTCGTGAGATTCTTCTCAAACCTAGGTCAACTAATCCAGTTCAATTGAAGATTGAAGTTGCGGATTTAGTTACGCCGTCGGCGACCCTGACGCCGAGTGGACAAATCATGCTCTAAAGCAGCCCCAATTGCAACAAGACAGGGACTAAAAATCCAAAATACTTCTGGCAGTGCGCCTGTTTGATAATCCGGGATGTAATTAGTCGCGTAGTTGAACCAAATATCGGCAATATAAAAAGAAAATGCAGAGAGCGCAATAAACCGCCAAGAAACTGAAAACCGCCCGCCCCAGAATGCCAGCAACAGCGTTGACGCCATCACCACTAGGATGACATCTCCCACAATGTATAGCCACTTGACGGGTGCTTCAATCACCGCAAGCTGTTCTTCAAGCGCTAAGGCCCAGGCAGGCGAATCAGAAGCTTCGGGAATTGCAGTTGCGGCATCTGCTGCCTCTGCTGCGGCATCAAGTGCGGCATCGGGGGGAGAAAATCCTGATGCGATTGCAATCACCACACCGCCCACCGCAATCAGCGAGAGCAAAACCCATTGCAGCGGGGTTAGGTTTAATTCTCGTGAAATGACTGCCCGCAACATGCCCCAACCGAGAAACATGTAGGTCAAGATGAAGAAAAAATCTCCCGGAGAAACGGCGGGTTCCTGTCCTAGCCCGACTTCCCAGTAAGCCAACAGCAAATTACCAATAAAGTAAGACAGCATTCCTAGCCCTAGCGCCAGCCAAACTGTGCCACCACTGACAATTTGACTACTGCGCCAATTGCGTAAACAGAGGAACCCCGCTGCCAAAAACGCTATATTCTCCAGAATGTAGGTTGTTTTCTGATACCAATCTGGACGGGCTTCTCCTGGTGCAGACGTGCTGAAGGTGAGGAAGAACAGCAGTGCAAGTACAGCCCAGAAAATTGCCGCTAAAACAATATTTTGGGCTGATAGCAAAGATGAGCCAGATAAAGAGGTTTTCTTGTTCAAGGGACTTATTCCTCAGAAGGCTTCTATGAAAAGGTAGGGCAAACTAGATTGAAGCAATAGATTGGCAAACATAGCCGCACATAGTCTGGGACGGGGACGGGGGTAAACATTCTTGTTCTTGACTAAGGATGCAGCCCCCTTGATACCCAATGGCTGAATCAAACCAGCGACAGCTAGATAACGCAACAAAATCTACCTTCACCAAGATTAGGGAACCGCTTACAGTTGGCTGCTGCAAGCCATACTCTGCTCGAAAGCTAAGTGGAAACAACCTGCCCAGCGATCGTCATGATAGATTAAGCATTTCAATTATGCCCAAACTCGGAAAAGTGAACGCTTTCTATTGGCGCAAAAATTAATCTTTTCGCCCCTTTTTTTAACCCACAGGCAACTTCCTGCCGCCAATTTTGCGATGACTAACTATCACTAGCGATAAGCCGGTTTTATGGTTACTTTGACTATTGCTAAAGACTATTGCCAAAGTTTTCCAGCGGTTGTTTTTTTTAACCAGCCTAAAAAAAAACCCGCGCTCCTTTAACGGCATGTCTTGCAATGTTTCCATTGCTCGCTCTACAAAGTTGGTATTACCAAAGTGCTGTTTGCCGAGTCGATACAATTCTTGTAACAGCGTATTCAAGTGAGATTCTCGCCATGGAGGAACCTGGACGAGCGCCAAGGGGTCACTTGCCAAAAGCTGTTCAACTGCCTCCATCGCTTCTCCTTGAGGCACATGATTTTGCTGAAAAATGACGGTTAACTCTTTCCGAAAAGCAGCAACCTGTCTTGTGCCTAGCAGATCTTCGATATCCAAATAGACTGCCTGCAATAGCAACAAACAAGCCTGAACGCAGCAAGGTGGCACTTCTCCAGTCGGTTCTTGAGGTTCTGTGCCTTCATGAAGCTGTTCAAGCCGAACTTTGCCCCACACGCTATAGCGCTCTGGTTCTTCAAGCAGCACGCAAGCCTTACCCCGGTTATCGGTTAAATCTCGCCAGAAGGCGCGAGCTTCTTCTTCTTGAGCCGCATTAAAGATGCTAACAAGACGAAAATTTTGCCCCTGATAGTGAAGGATGGGAACCTGCTGATCTTTTTTAGGATGCTGAATGCTGGAAATTTCAACGTCCTCTCGTCTCAAGATGAACATGGTGCTGTTGAGCGACTCCTAACTCAGGACAGGGGCAATAAGCGAGCGAACAGATTAACTGAAGAACATGTTAAAAGAACTGGTTATCCAGAAAATTTATACAAAGTACTAAGCATCTTCACCGGAAATGTCGGTCAAGCTAGCGTATCTTTCAATCATGAGCGATTAAAACAGCAATTCGTGAAACACTTTCAGAACGCTTTTTGACAGTAAATAAGCAAAACAAGCAGAAAAGGCAATTGCTAGGGCTATGGTTTTTGATTAGCACACTTCTTTTTTGGGGCGGATATCATTCTTTTGGCAAAGGTCAGCTTTTAGCAAATATCGACGGCAAATTCCTCGCAGCTATTTCAAGATTGGTTAGACTCACTTAGGATCGTAGATTGAATCAATCCGTAAACTGGACGGTCGGGTTGAGCAGATCAATGGGCATCTTGCAATCGATTTGACCGCAAAACCTACCCCTCCACTATCGAACGGATTGAATTCCCATTCCTTAGACACTTAGACACTCAGACACTTAGACACAACATTACCTAGACTCAGATCGCTTTTGCTAGTGCTAGACTGTTTTAGCTGATGTTATAGTGATGCACAAAGGTGAACCACTCAGCCCAATCATTCTGCTTTTAACGTTCCCAAGATTTAGTCCAATCATAACCAGCCTTTTCACCTTCCACGCCGAGTCTTGTTTTTTAGGTCGTTGGGTTTTGGCTTGCTCCAGTAGCTCAGTGGATAGAGCAACCGCCTTCTAAGCGGTCGGTCACAGGTTCGAGCCCTGTCTGGAGCGTTTTGTTAGAGATGAGCGATAAGAATGTACCAATTTAAGCGACAATACAAAACTAGGCTTCCGAATGGAAGGAAATTGTCGCCATGAAAAAGTTGATTTCGGGTTTACAGGCGTTTCGTTCTAGCTATGTCTCCACTCATCGAGATCTGCTAGAGCACCTTACGCACGGTCAACACCCAAGAGTTCTATTCATCACCTGCTCTGATTCTCGAATTGACCCCAACTTGCTAACCCAAACCGATGTGGGTGAACTGTTTGTGATCCGCAATGCTGGAAATATCATTCCACCCTATGGGGCTGCTAATGGCGGCGAAGGGGCAACTATTGAGTATGCCATCCATGCCCTTGATATTAAAGATATTGTGATTTGCGGGCATTCCCACTGTGGGGCAATGAAAGGTTTGCTGCAACTCGGTCGGCTAGAAGAACAAATGCCGTTGGTCTACGAGTGGTTGAGGCATACTGAGGCAACTCGTAGACTGGTGAGCGAGAGCTACAGCAACTTTGATGGAGAAGAGTTACTAGAAATCACCATCGCCGAGAATGTGATCACCCAGATTGAAAACCTCAAAACCTATCCGGTTATCCATTCGCGGCTTCACCAAGGCAAGCTGAACATTTATGGCTGGGTGTATCTGATCGAGACTGGAGAGGTGTTGGCTTATGATCCGGTGAATCATGTTTACATGCCACCGCAAAGCCAAATTGTTGAAGCAGATTCTGGCGATAGTTTTGCACCTCGGCAGTATCTGAGAACGCAAGCGCCTCCGGTTGCCTGTGAGTTGCCCCCTCTTCAGGTGTTGGAAACCGAAACTCAGCCCGTTGTCGGACAGCAACTGACGGTGGTGCATTCAGGAAATGGATCAACTGAGTCCCAAAATCAAGCAGCGGCTCACAGCGCTAAACCCTACACCTCTGAGAATTGGTCGCATCCGTGGTTGCCGCCTGAACAGGTTGAGCGGATTTATCGCGGATCGGGCGCGTCTCGGTAGCGGCATCCTAGCCTCATCTAGCCCAAAATCGCCTCAAGCAGGGGGGCAGTGCTAAACCGAATCGGGTCAGTGCAAGGTAAGCCTGTCTCGATCTGAGCCTGCTCAATTGCTTGCTGCGCCGCTTCGTTGTCTAAATGAAAGGTGTTGAGGGCAATTCCTACTACTTTGGTGGGGGCGAAGGCTCCCCCTGCTGTCGCCACCGTTTCGTAAACTTCTATCACTTTCGGCAACGGCGGAATGGTGACATGGGAAAAGCTTTGAATCTGGGTTTGCCCGGCTCGATGTACCAGAATCAGATGGGTGGGCTGGCTGCCGCGCAGAAGCGGTAGGGTTGCTGTTGAAGCCGGATTGAGCAGCGAACCTTGCCCTTCGATGTGCAAAATCTCGTGGTTGCCGTAGCGCATCACCATTTGTTCAATTGCTCCTGCTGCAAAGTCGATCCGCACGGCATCCAGCGGCACACCATCGTGACCCAGCATCAGCCCCGTTTGCCCCGTTGCCAAAAACCGCGATTGAAGTCCGCGCTGCAAGCTGGCTTTGTGCAGTTCGAGGCTCGTAGACATTTTGCCGACGCTCATATCCGTGCCCACGGTGAGGACGCGCAGACAGCCCAATTCTCGCGCTTTTCCGCTGCCCACGGTGAGTCCTGCCGGTTCGCGGCGCACATCCCAGATCCAGCGATCGGGCTGGAGAGCAGCTTTCAGGACTGGATCGGTTGCCATCGGCGTGTGCAGTCCGTTTACGACCGAAAGCCCGGCGGCAATGGCCTGCTGGACTTCTTGCTGCCAGGCGGCGGGTAAGGCTCCGCCAGAAGGGGCAATGCCAATCGATAAAACCGTGGGCTGGAAGGCAAGCGCTTCTGCAACCGAGGCGACAATTGGCACGGCTCGCTGAATTCCAGTGAGTTTCGCTAAATCACCGCCGGCACATTGCTGATCGATCACTGCCACAATTGGCAAATCGCTGTAGCGCAAGAGCGACAGTCCGGTTTTGCCCCGTGAGCTTTGAGTGCCATCGTGGAGCAAAATTGCAATGCGGTCATCAGCTTTGAGCACGCCCTACCCCCAGTCCTGGTAAATCGTTTGGCATTAGACACCCTGCCTGCATCGAAGCTCCCATAAAGGGATCATCCGTCAAATTCAGGTGACTATCTAAATCTAAATGATTGGCGAACGGAGCGAGATGGGCGGCGGCTGTGTTTGCCAACGTGCTGTCAGAGTAGCAGCCGAACATGATTTGCAGCCCATACGCTTGAGCCAGATGCACCATTCGCAGCGCTTCGCTCAACCCACCCGATTTCATCAGCTTGATGTTGATGCCATGCACCCGGTCTGCCAGGAAAGGAATGTCGCGGCTGGTGCAGCAGCTTTCATCGGCGAAAATGGGCAGCGGCGACTGGGTGTAAAGTTTGGGTAAGTTGGCTTCTTGTCCGCGAGGCAGGGGTTGTTCCATATAGGTAATGCCCTGTTCGGCAAGCCAGTGGCTCATCTCAATCGAGTCGGATAAACTCCAGCCGCCGTTGGCATCAATGCTGAATTTGGCGGTTTTTGGGGCAACTTCCTGCACTGCTTTCAGCATCACCTGATCAGCCGCAATACCCGCCGGACTGCCCAACTTCACTTTGACTGCCTTCACCTCCACCTGATCGAGCCATGCCTGCATTCGTTGCTGGGCCGCTTCGGGTGTGCTGATGCCAATCGTGACAGACGTGGGCACAATGCGGTGGCGATCCAGTCCCCATAACTGCCAGAGCGGTAATCCGGCATATTTGCCAAGCCAATCGTGAAGGGCAAGATCGAGGGCAGTTCGAGCGGCAGAGAGCAGGCGGTGCTGCTGGCAGATGTGTTCAATTTGCTGCCTCTCTAGCGGTGAATAGGGTTCGAGCAAAGCAAGAATGGCGGTGAGGGCAGCCTCAATTGCAGCGATGGGCTGCGGTGGATTGTTAATGTTAAATGGGGAAGCTTCGCCCCAGCCTTCGATGCCATCCTGCTCGATGCGCAGCCAAAGATTGCGGCTCTCTGCGGTTGTACCTCGACTGATGGTGAGCGGAACGCGCTTATGAACCGTGAAAGTTTCCAGAGAAATCCGCATGGTGTGAGATTCAAGACAGATGCGACAGGTTGTACTTTTATGCAGAATAGCGCGAGTTGCTCAAAGCTTTAGCAGATCTTCTCGTCAGATTTTCCAAGCTTCAAATCTCGGAGGCTAATCAAGTAAAGGCTTTTAGGATAGTTCTGGCAATAACAATCTGTGCTACTATCTCTTCTGACTTTGAGGGCGGTAGCAGTTGAACTGTCAGCAACCGAGTTTCAGGCGGGCTGGAGACACTCTGCTAGGGCAAACCAGCGATTCAGGGGAGGGAGTGGATGAAATTGTCGGTCGTAATTCCCTGTTACAACGAGTTGGGTACTATTGGTAGCGTTGTGCAGGCAGTGAAAGCGGCTCCCATTCGAGAGTTGGAAATCATTTTAGTAGACGATGGTTCAACTGACGGCACAAGAGAACTGCTGCACTCAGCGGTTGCAGACGAAGTGGATCGCGTGATTTATCAGCCTTACAATCAGGGCAAGGGAGCCGCCCTCAGAGCCGGGTTTGCTGCTGCGACAGGCGATATTGTGATTGTGCAAGATGCCGATTTGGAATATGACCCACAGGAATTTTCTGACCTGATCGCGCCCATTTTGGCAGGAAAAGCCGATGTGGTATTTGGTTCCCGGTTTGCAGGCGGACGACCGCATCGAGTTGTGTATTACTGGCATATGGTGGGAAACAAATTCCTGACTACGCTTTCTAATATGTTGACGAACATCAACCTCACCGATATGGAAACCTGCTATAAAGCCTTTCGCCGCGAGGTAATTCAGGCTGTTCAGATCGAAGAAAATCGGTTTGGGTTCGAGCCAGAAATTACGGCAAAAGTAGCTAAGATGGGTTGCCGCATCTATGAAGTTGGCATCTCCTACTATGGGCGCACCTACCGAGAAGGAAAAAAAATCGGCTGGAAAGACGGCGTTTGGGCAATCTACTGCATTCTGAAGTACAACTTATTTGCCAAAGTGACCGTTCCCGTCGTGGCTCCGTTGCATAGCAGCATCAATGCTGAATCTCTGCTGAAATAGTTGTTAGCTGGCTCAGTTTTTGGTGCAGGCATTACACTTCAGCCATCGGTGGGATACGACCGTAAATAATTTTCGAGATCATCTGCTGGAGCAAAGTAATGAAAGAGTGGTACAAGGAAGATCTTGCATACATTCATGATGTTGGTCATAGCGATTACGCTCTCAAGTCAGCCCCTGGCATACTCGAAATTTTGGCTCAAAACAACATTCGAGACGGTTTAGTAGTGGACTTGGGCTGTGGAAGTGGATTATCAGCATTAGAACTCACGAAAGCACAGTATCAGATTTTGGGAGTAGATATTTCTGAGTCTCTGATTGCGATCGCTCGAACCAGAGTTCCAAGTGCTGAGTTTCGAGTTGAATCACTATTTAAGATCGATATCCCATCTTGTAATGCTGTTATCTCAATTGGTGAATGTCTCAATTACTTGTTTGATGGTGATCATAATTGTCAAATACTCATTCAACTTTTTGAGCGTATCTACAACGCATTAGCTTCGGGGGGTGTTTTTGTTTTTGATATTGCAGAACCTGGTCAAGTGATGGAAGGCAATAGAGTTAAAAGTTTTACCGAGGGTAAGGATTGGATAGTTCTTGTTGAGAAAGAGGAGGATCAGGAGAAGTTAGTCTTAAGCCGTCGCATTGTCACTTTACGCAAAGTGGGAGATTACTATAAGCGAGATGACGAGTTACATTATTTGCGATTGTATAAAGCCGCAGATATTACTGAGAAGTTGAGACAAGTCGGTTTTACTGTCGGAAGTATGAGTAGTTACGGTGATTACAAGTTACCACAAGCTCACGTTGCCTTTGTTGCACGTAAATCAATGTGACATTGAAAATTAGGCGATCGCCGTATAATATACTCTTTCCTCAATTCAAAGTGCATCAATCCGTTGGAGCTTGCCTCTAGGGGGCATTAATTAAGTAAACTGAAGGTTAGAAGTCCGTTAATTTCCGCAGCCTCGGAGTCGCCTTCCCATGCTCCAAAGATTGTATGTCCACAACTTCAGATGCCTAGAGAACTTTGAACTGTCTCTGAAAGGAATGTCATCCGCCCTTTTAATTGGAAAAAAATGGTGTGGGTAAATCAACGATTGCTAAAGCGTTAGAGGTACTTCAAAGTATTAGTCGAGGCATCA
>JAAUQT010000102.1 GCA_012033495.1 Cyanobacteria bacterium RM1_2_2
AAGATATTCTGGCGCTGACCCAATACCTCTGGTTTGAAAGTTGGCAGCACCTGCTGGATTTTATGCTCTGCGGCCCTCCACCTGCTCAAACGGCTAATTCCCCTTAGTTTTGAATTTAGAATTGCTGTCCAAGAGCAGGGGAGTGAACAAGAGAAGGCTAGAGCTAAGCAGTTAAAGCTGTTTTCTCTCACCTAGATACCCCGCAGCTTGCTGCGGTTGGGTAATTCATTCTACTGTTTTGGATTCTGCTGCACTGAATAGCCAATCAGCAATTTTGGTGGCAGCATTCACGCGGCTGTTAGCAACATGAGTGATGGCAATAATTTCAGGTTTGGCTTCCAGTAGGTGAGTTTTAATGTTTTCAACTGTCATCGGATTCTGTCTCCAGTCAATCTGCTCAATTGGTGCTGGAAGATACGATTATACGATTCAGCAATTGAACTACTTTCCAAATCCAGCAAAACATTGTAGCGAAACTGGGTCATCTCATTTTGGCTGCGACCGCGTGACAGGAGAATCCTGACCTGCGAAATCCGGGAAAAGTGTTGCTGCAAAGCGTGAAAGAAAGCCGGATCGATGACAAGTTCTGGTTCTTCAAACCGCGATCGTTCGACCTGTTGCCGCAGTTGAGAGCGCTGCTAGGGCGGTGGCTTCCCGATCGGCGGCGGGCAACGCTTGCAGATCAACCTGCGGCAACGCAATTTCTAGTTTCGGCGAGATGGCTTGTACGAGCTGCCTTCCACCCGATTGAAACTGGTGCGCAAAGTTTCGTGACGATCAACAATGGCTTGCAGGCTTTGAGCTAACGCTGATCGATCCAACTCGCCCGTCATCCGAAACACCAGCGGAGTTAAATACAGAGCAGATCCAGGCATAAGCTGCTCAACAAACCACAGTCGCTGCTGAGCAAACGAAGCCGGAAAGACAAACACATCTTCCGCGAGATTGTATTTCGGTTTACCTAAAGTCATTCACACCTTCATTCCTTTACTCACACCCACACTTGATCAACTATCTAGATCACACATTATGAGATCCTGCCTAACCCCCACAAGCGTTGCTATGCAAATCAATTGGTCGGTGATTGTTCTCGTGAGTCTGTCTAGAAAAAACAGCCTTACTGCAAAACAGCCCTCTCTTGTTTTAGAGGAAAGCAGTTGAAGAAACATCTGCCCTAAGATTTTTCCCAAAATTGAATCACCCTCAATCCAGCTTGCAAAAGCTTTGAATTCCCTAAAAATCTCAGTTGCATCGGTGTTCAAGTTTTATTCTGTAAGAATACTTTGAAAAATTAGTATCTTGAATTACAGATACACCCACCATTGAGCCTCTAGGTTCTATGGAATCAGTCAGATAGACTTCACCCTGAGTTGACGTTTAGGAATCTTAGTAGGAATTTAACTTCACCGTGCAGTTAAACCAGTATGATCCAGGCGATTTTTACGATGAGCTATTTGAGGCAAAAGGACACCCGCGCCCCGAAGCCACTCTCCTGATCGAGCGCATCAACTCTCTGTCGATTGAGGAACTTCAGCAGCGACACCAAGCTGCCCAAAACACGATGTTTAAGCTAGGGGTGACGTTCAATGTCTATAGCGACAGTCAGGGAACTGAGCGAATTTTGCCGTTTGATATCATTCCGCGCACGCTGTCGATCCAGGAATGGGAGCGGCTTGAAACAGGACTAAAGCAGCGCATTCATGCCCTGAATTTGTTTCTTTCCGACATCTACAGCGACCAAAAAATCATCAAAGATGGCGTGATTCCCGAAGCGTTGGTCTACTCTGCCAGCGGGTTTCTCAAGCCCTGTCTCGGATTGCAGCCGCCGCAAGGCATTTGGTGTCACATTACTGGAACCGATCTCGTCCGCGATCGAGACGGGCAGTGGTACGTTTTGGAAGACAATTTGCGCTGTCCTTCTGGGGTTTCCTATGTGCTGGAAAATCGGCGCGTCATGAAAACCACTTTCCCACAAGTGTTTGGGCGCATGAACATCTTGCCCGTCGATGACTACGCCAGTCAACTGCTGGAAACCTTGCTGCATCTCGCCCCCGCTGGCTTACCAGAGCCCACGGTCGTTGTGCTGACTCCCGGCATCTACAATTCTGCCTACTTCGAGCATTCTTTCTTAGCGCAGCAATGGGAGTTGAACTTGTGGAAGGGCGCGATTTGGTGGTGGTGGACGGCTACTTGCAAATGCGAACCACCAAAGGCTTGAAGCGAGTGGATGTAATTTACCGCCGCATTGATGACGACTTTATTGATCCCCTAACTTTCCGCTCTGACTCGATGCTGGGCGTACCGGGACTGATGGACGTGTACCGAGCCGGACGAGTTGCGCTGGCGAATGCTCCGGGAACTGGAATCGCCGATGATAAGGTAATCTACGCTTACGTGCCGCAAATGATCCGCTACTATCTCGGTGAGGAACAGCTTTTGCCGAATGTGCCGACTTACCTCTGCTGGGAGCCGACCCAACAGCAGCATGTGTTGCAAAACCTCGATCAGCTAGTCGTCAAAGCAGCCAGCGAGTCGGGCGGCTACGGCATGTTAGTGGGGCCCCACTCCACCCCCGAACAGCGAGCAGAATTTGCCAACCGCATTCAGGCGGCTCCGCGTAACTACATTGCTCAGCCCACTCTCTGCCTTTCTCGCGTCCCGACTTTGTTTGGCGATCACTTTGAAGGCTGCCACGTCGATCTGCGCCCATACATCCTGCATGGCAAAGAGATTTACATCAATCCGGGCGGCTTGACTCGCGTGGCGCTGCGGCGCGGCTCGCTGGTGGTGAACTCGTCTCAGGGAGGCGGCACGAAAGATACTTGGGTCGTCGCGTAGATCACTAGGAGGTCAAAATGCTCAGTCGGGTTGCGGATTCTATCTATTGGCTGAATCGCTATGTGGAGCGGGCAGAAAACATTGCTCGGTTTATTGATGTCAACCTGAATTTGCTGCTGGATGCGCCCGTGGTGATGACTGAACAGTGGGAACCCCTGATTAAAACAACGGGCGATTTGGAGTCATTTAAGCAGCGTTATGGAGAGGCCACTGCCGATAATGTGATCCACTTTTTGACGTTCGATCAGCACTACAGCAACTCGATTCTCTCTTGCCTGCGGTTGGCGCGAGAAAACGCCCGCTCGGTGCGGGAAATCATTTCTTCAGAAATGTGGGAGCAGGTCAACACGTTTTATCTAATGGTGAAAGATGCTTCCCAAGCCCAACCTGTTTCGCAACTGCCGAGCTTTTTTGCTGAAGTCAAGATGGCAAGTCACCTGTTTGCCGGCGTCATGAATGCCACCATGTCACACAATGAAGGCTGGCACTTCGGGCAGTTGGGGCGACTGCTGGAACGGGCTGACAAAACGGCGCGGATTTTGGATGTGAAATACTTTATTCTGCTGCCTGCGGTGAACTATGTTGGCACGGCGTTGGATGAGTTGCAGTGGATTGCCTTACTGAAGTCCGCCAGCGGCTACGAAATGTATCGCAAGCGTCAACGTCGGATTAGCCCCACCGATGTTGCCAAATTCCTGATTCTAGACCGCGAATTTCCGCGCTCGATTCAGTTTTGCTTACTCGAAGCCGAAGATTCGCTGCATCAAATCGGTGGCTCTAGCGTTGGCTCTTGGTGTAACACTGCTGAACGCACCCTCGGCAGACTGCGCTCTGAACTCGACTTCATTACCATTGAAGAAGTCATTCAAAGCGGCCTACACGAATTTTTGGATCATATCCAAATTGAACTAAATGGCGTCGGTGAGAAGGTGTTTGAAACCTTTTTTGCCCTAGAACCCGCCGGATAAGCCGCCCAACCCTCTCACCTGTTTTGCCTGTGCGCTATTTTATTACCCATCAACTCCGCTACACCTACGAACGCCCTGTGGGGTTGCGCCACCAGTTGCTTCAGTTGCGACCGCGCTGTGATGTTGCCCAAAAGCTGCATCAGTTTGGCTTAGAAATCACGCCTGCCCCGACGGCGCTCTATGAAACGGTTGATCTAGACGGAAACGCTACCTTCAAGGCTGTTTTTGCCGATCTCGAAACCACAGAACTGATCATTGAAGCCACCTCAGAGGTAGAAACTTTTCGCACTAATCCCTTTAACTACCTGATGGAACCGTGGGCGATGACCCTTCCCATCGACTATCCGGCGGCTCTCTGGCAGCAGCTTCAGCCCTACCTGGGTGGACAGTTAACGGGCGGCTTAACCTCGGCAATTGATCCTGTCGCGGTGCAGCTTGCTCAAGACCTCTGGCTGGAAACGTCCGGCAATGTCGGCGCATTTCTGACGCAGCTAAACCAAACCATCTACCAATCCTGTGGCTACACCCTGCGCGAAACAGGCAGCCCCTACCCGCCCGGCGTCACTTGGACTCAAAAAAGTGGCTCTTGCCGAGACTATGCCGTTTTGTTTATGGAGGTTTGCCGAGCCGTGGGTTTGGCTTCGCGCTTTGTCAGCGGCTATCAAGAAGGAGATGTCGATTCCGAAGATCGTCACCTCCACGCTTGGGCAGAGGTTTACCTACCCGGAGCCGGATGGCGCGGCTATGACCCTACCCACGGGCTAGCCGTTGCCGATCGACACATTGCCCTCGTCGCTACCCCAACCGCTAAAAACTCTGCTCCTGTGATGGGCGAATTGCAGCAAAGAGGCGCTGGCTCAGAAATGGCATACACCTTGAAGATCAAATTTTTGTCTGATAATTAGCTGTCGATTAGTAGCTTGCTAGGGGCTGTGATCCATTCCAGCGAGCACCCTGACGATGGCAAGACTATAGCCCCTCGCCTGTTTTGGAGGTGGGTGCGATCCGGCTGATGCGGTCAGCGTTTGACCCTGAATCGATGACGCGCCCTAAATCGTTCTGATGATTTCTCTAGTCATGCTGTGAAATTAGCATTGTTTTAATGCAGCTCTTCGTGGATTCGCGCAAATGCTGCTGCTGGGTCGGGGGCTGTTGTGATAGGTCGCCCGATTACTAAATAATTTGCCCCTGCTCGAATTGCTTCTTGAGGGGTCATAGAGCGCTGCTGATCTCCTTTTTCTGCCCAAGTTGGGCGCACACCAGGGCAAACTAGCAAAAAATCTTTACCGCAAGTTTCGCGGAGTTGGGATACCTCTTGCGGCGAACAGACAGCGCCTGCTAATCCGCTTGTTTGAGCCAAAATCGCCATTTGCAGCGCGTAATCGTTTAGTTCTAGCGGAATTTTAAGTTCAAGTGCAAGCGAACGGGCTGTTAGGCTAGTCAGCACCGTAATGGCAATTAATTTAGGAGGCGAAACGTTGCCTGCTGCCGCTCCTGCGATGACTGCGGATTGGGCTGCTTCTAGGGCAGTTTGCCCTGCCGCTGCATGAATTGTTAATAGCTCAACGCCATATTGAGCCGCTGCCCGACAAGCCCCTGCCATTGTGTTGGGAATGTCGTGAAACTTGAGATCGAGAAAAATCTTCTTTTGACGTGCCTTCAGCGTTTGCAGAATTCCTGCTCCGGTGCTGACAAATAGCTCTAGCCCCACTTTCCAGAATGTCACCTGCGGTAGCTGATCCAGCAATGACAGCGCTGCGGCTTCCGTGGAAACATCTAAGGGCACAATGATTCTGTCCGTCATTCTGTCAGTGAGTTGGTCCGTGTCCGAGTCGGGGATTTGCTGAGAAGTCATAAAACAAAGATGGAGAATCGGTAAATGTAGGAGCGGTCAAGATGTAAATTGTGTGAAGGCTGAATGGAATCCCTTGGTTATACGGAGGCGCTTGGGCTAGTATTCAGACATATCTAACTCCGAAACACTCCTTTGGCGGCGACTCTCTCTCTTGATGAAAAGCTCTTGATACAGAGTTCTCAACGTAAGGCTGTTGATAAAGAGATTTAGAGCTTCATCGTAAAATCATAGGTCAGAATGAAGGGCATCATGCGTGGATGCCCTTTTTGCTTGGCTGTTTGCTTAGCTATTTGCTTGACCCTTCTCAGAATTCGACTGGATCGCTTAACAAATAGAGACAGCCCTGTGCGTTCTGCAATTTGCTCAACCGTCATCCCCATTTCTTGAAGCAGGGAAACCATCTGCAATTTTCCTCGGAGTTTGCCTTCAGTCTTTCTTAGGAATGGGAATTCAATCCGTTCGATCGTGGGTAGGGGTGGGTTTTGCGGTCAAATCGATTGCCGGATGCCCATTGATCTGCTCAACCTGCCCGTCCAGTTGACGGATTGATTCAATCCACGATCCTGATAAGAATTGGAAAACCTTGTCCCCAAGCCAGTTCTATTTTCCAACAAGCCTACGATGCAGCAAAATGGTATCAGGCAAAAAGGGTGCAAGATCTCAGCAGTGAACTTTGAGTTCTGAGTTTTAAGTTGTTAATCTATAACTTATAAACTCAACTTAGGAAATTTCCAAGAAACAATACACCCATGTCAGGGCGAAGCATGTGGGCGATCATTTCTCCATCCGTTGCACAGTCTATCTGCCAGATGTTGAGTGCTTTGCATTCGCGTAGTGAGTGCCCCTCTAGTGCGGGGATCATCTTTTCTAGAAATCTCCTGATCAACTTGTCTCTGGCATTTCACAAACTTTATTTACTTCAGAGGATGTTTAAAAAGTCCAACTGTTGGTAGCAAAACGTCTTATTCCCCTTCTGAAGGAGGGCTGGGGGGAGCAACAGGTTTCCAACGTTACAGCAAACCCCTTTTCAAACATCCTCTCACGCTTTTTAACGTTTCTCCACCCTTTCCCAGGAGTTCATCCATGCAAGTTCGACAAACTCGGCAGTCTTCTGTGTTACAAAACTCTGTGGTGGTTTTTTCCAGAAATTATCTGCCGCTGGCACGCATCAACATTAAACGGGCGATTGTGCTGTTGATTACAGGGCAGGCAGAATCTCTTGAATTTGGCAACACGATCAAATGGAAAGTGCGCTCTCCCAGTATTATTTTAGAAGTGCCAGAGCATATTCGTTTAACGGTTGCCAATCCAGAAAGGCTATGGAAAGTGCCGCCTGTGAACCGTCGGGAAGTGCTACGGCGAGACAATCACGCTTGTCAGTATTGTGGCAGCACCAAAAACTTGACGATTGATCACGTGATTCCTCGTTCCAAAGGCGGGCTACACACTTGGGATAACGTCGTGGCTGCCTGCGAGCGGTGTAACTCTCTGAAGGGTGATCGGCTTCCATATGAGGCAAGTATGGTTCCTAGGGTTAAGCCTAAAGCTCCAGCGCATCCGGCAGTTGCCTTTGCTGAAAAGTTTTGGCAAGCGCAGCAAGAAGAAGATGCGGAAGTTGAGACTATCGTGATGTGAATGATGAAAGCATGATGCGAACCCTTTATGGCACGATGCAGTCGGGTAATGTTTACAAAGTGCGGCTGTTGTTAGCGCTGTTGAATCTGCCCTACGAATTTGTGCCCGTTGATCTCAGGAACCGAGCGCATCGATCGCCTGATTTTCTGCAACTTAATCCATTTGGGCAAATTCCTGTATGGGTCGAAGAAACCTTGATTTTGCGCGATTCACAGGCAATTTTGGTTTATCTCGCCAAACACGATGATAGTGCAAGCTGGCTTCCCGAAGATGCAGCAGGAATGGCAAAAGTCATGCAGTGGCTATCTGTTGCGGCCAATGAAATTGAACATAGTTTTACAGCCCTGAGACGACATTTTTTGCTGAATGCGCCTGTAGAGGTGACTCAAGCCCAACGCATCGCCGAACGGTTGCTGCAAGTTATGGAGCACCACCTGCAAGAGCAACCGTGGCTAGAATGCAACCGCCCTACCATTGCCGACATTGCCTGCTTCCCCTATTTATCGCGTGCCGAAGACAGTCGCATTGACCTCTCACCCTATCCTCAAGTCACCGCTTGGCTGCATCAAATCCAACAGCTACCCAACTACATCAGCTTCTCATCTTCCCCATCCACCGTTTGGCTGAGCGCTCACGACGAAGCCCATCCACCCATTCACCCTACCCCCCATTCCCCAAAGATGGCATGATAGACCACTGTGGCTCAATGCAGTGGCTCTCTCGCAAGTAGGTTCAAGTATGGGTTTTCCAGCCGACGATCAAAACTGGGTGCAAGTGCGCGATTTTTTGGCGCAGCAAGTTCGGCCGTTGGATGCGATCCTGGCTCCGAATGAGTTTTTAGCGTTTTTTCCAGGCACTTATCCCTACAATGTGGCTCATTTGCTGCCTGTGGAACACTATCAGTTTGTGGTTTTCCATAAGGGCATGATCGACGAGCTTCAGATTGCCTGTAGCCAGCAGATTGTGCAAAATTACCATCCGGTATTAGCAAACGCTGTGTTTGTGGTTTACGCCATGCCGTCTTTGCCATCATTTGATCAAGAATTTGATCAAGAAGATGTTGACGCTTTGTTGAGACAGTTGGAAGCGCGCAAGGCAACCCAACCCCAAATGGTGACGAAGCCCAACTGCGCCGCGATAATCACCACCTACAATCGGCCTTGGTGTTTGGAAAAATCGTTGTCCAGCGTGACCAAACTGGGTGTGCCGACCGTGGTAGTGGATGATGGCTCTTCGCCCGGAAATTTGCAAGCCAATCAGGAAATTGCCCGTCGCTATCAGGTTCCTCTGCTACATTTACCGAGCCACCGCGAACAGTCGAGCGCCATTAATGTCGGCATCAGCTATTGGTTAGCCGATCCAGATATTGCCTGGATTTCTTGGTTTCAGGATAATGTGCTGGTGCAGCCTGATTTGATGCGACGGTTGGCGGTTGTCCAGGACGCGGAAAGTCGGCCGTTGTTGACCGGACGCGACGATGCCGACCATGCGACGTTCAAAACCGAAACCATCGCCGGACAGACCGTACATCTCAAGCAATCTACTTCGGGTGCTCATTTTCATGCCCATCGCGATTATTGGGCGGCGGTTTTGCCGATTCCGACCCCTTACCTCAATGCGCCCAAACCCAACGATAGCCGGCTTTACAAGGGTAGAACCGACGAGGACTGGTGGATTACAACTTGGTCGCCTAGTTCGATGGCTAAACGAGGGGGCTATGTCGTTTGTCTGCCCGATTTGGTGAATGTGTTTGAGCCGACACCAAAGCACGCCACGAGTCGCAAGAATGCTTTAGAGACGGCTTCAGCGGCTGCAACTGACCCGGATCAAATCAGCTTAGAGGGGGTCAAAGTTTTGGTAGATGGCTACAACTTGCAGCTTACGAAGGGAACCGGAATTAAGACCTATGGGCTGAGCTTGATGGAAGGACTTGATCGTCTCGGAGCCAAGGTGGATATTTTGCTGAGTCGAGGTGGCTATAAATCTAACCCAATTTTGGATGAAGTCTTCTTTTTGATAATCAAAACGATCGGCAAGACTGGCTCACCCTCAGTAAGTGGCTATTCAAGTCGCTTTCGCCCTTTTACCGAGCCAAACGCCGCAAGTCTTTCGCCGGATTGGTGGTCAAAAAGGGGCAATACACCGAAGATTTCCTCAAGTACGCAACTTCTTTCAGCTTGCCGCAGTGTTATGACTTGTCGAATGGGCTATACAGTCGGCTTAAGCTAACGACAAACATTTCCATTACGGAAAAAATGGACATTTGGCACGCCACCTATCCGCTGCCGATCAACGTGCAGGGAGCCAAAAAAATTACCACCGTTCATGATTTGATTCCGCTGCGCTTACCTTACGCAACGCTCGACAGCAAGAAGGTGTTTTACAACAAAATCAAGGATGCGTTGAAGGATTCTGCTGTCACCATCACAGTTTCGGAGAACTCGAAGCAGGATTTGTTGACCTATTATGATGTCGATCCTGACAAAATTGTGGTGACATATCAGCCCATTGCGCTGAAGTCGCTGAATGCTACTGACGACGAAGTTTCGTTTCTTTTGCGGCGCTATGGATTGGAACTGCAAAACTACATTTTGTTTGTAGGCGCAATTGAACCCAAAAAGAACGTGGGGCGGCTGTTAGATGCTTACGCTGCGATGGATATTGACATGCCGCTGGTGATTGTGGGCAAAAAAGGCTGGCTTTGGGAGGATGAACTCGGCAAAACAGCTTTCATGTTTGATGGCAAAGACACGAAGAAGAAAGTCAAGCTCTTGGAATATGTTTCTGTCGATAGTTTGCGCTACCTCTATCGGGGAGCTTACTGCCTAGTCTTTCCCTCGCTTTACGAAGGGTTTGGCTTGCCGCCGCTAGAAGCGATGAACTTTGGTTGCCCTGTGATTACCTCGAATGTGTCATGTTTACCCGAAATTTGTGGCAATGCCGCGCTGTATGTCGATCCTTACGATGTGCGAGATATTAAGGAGAAGTTGGAAACATTGCTGGGTGATCCGCAATTGCGCGAACAGCTTGTACAGGCAGGACAAATCAACGCCCAAGCCTTCAGCATGGAGAACTACACGAAGCGCTTGTATCAGGCTTACAGTAAGGCTCTGGGAAGTTGATAGCAGATAAGTTTTGTCGATAGGACTGACGCAGAAGAAACCGGCAACTTAAACCGGCAACAGCATACCTAACATTGAGATCGGGTTTCGACTGCGCTCAACCCACTGGGTTTCTGAGCGCTGAGTGCTAAGTGCTGAGTGCTGAGTGCTGAGTGCTGAGCGCAGTCGAAGCACGGCATTGCCTGAACAACAATTGCCAGGTTAGACCGATTTCAACCGGGGACGCGGCAGTTCGCAGACTGAAACCATGGCGGCGCGAAGCTTCCCCAATCCAAAAGTTGCTGGCGCAACGCTGCGTGAACGCAAATCCAAAATGGTATTCACATCTGAGGAGCTTTCTGGCAAACAAGATACCTGCACGGGCAGATTGAGTACCGCTATAAATTCATCTCAGCATTCATTAAATCCCTATTCTAAAAATCACATAACATACTCATTTGCATTGCGCTGCACTTTGTTAGCAGATTGAAACTTGATGGCACTGAATCTACGGCACTAAAACAGTCAAGCCACCTGGCAGACATTCCACTTCGATCGGCGTAGTACCAATAATTTCACCATCGACCACCACTTTCTGAGGAGGAGTTGTGCTTACTTTTAAGCGCTTCGCTCCCATATGAACAATATTGGGACTTTCAAGAGGCTGCATTAACGCCGTTCCCAGCAAGCGAACCACGGTTCGGATCGCTTCTAACTTACTGCTAGCGCTAGCAATAGTGACATCTAGCAGCCCGTCATCAAATACGACTTGCCCGATCCCTTGCGCTAGAACCGACGTAATCGGTGCGGCATTAGCGATGGTGATGGCTCCTGCTTGAAACCGTTCAACTGTGCCATCGATTTCAATTTCAGTTTCAAATAGCGGCTGTTCGTCTAGCTGCTGCCAACCTGCCATCAAGTATGCCAAAACACCCCAGCGATCCTTAGATTCCCGGTCAGCCCGTTCCACGGCCTCCGCCTCCAAGCCAATTCCGGCTAACAGAATCATCGGCTTACCATTACAGTAAGCCGCATCAACTGTGCGAGTTCTACCTGCCAGAATCGTTTGGCAAGCGCTTCTAATGGGCGTGAGAGCAGTTGGAATGCCCATTGCAGCCGCGAAAGCATTGGCTGTACCGCGCGGAATTACGCCTAGGGGAATTCCAGTTCCGATGAGTGCTCCAGCAACCGCAGAAACGGTTCCGTCACCTCCTGATGCGATTACCAAGTCGGCATTGGCGGCAATTGCTTGTTGGGCGAAGTCTTCAGCGCAATCTTCAAGGGTCGTCTGCTGGATTTTTAGATGCACATGGGGTTCCAGAATCCGTTGGATGAGCGCTAGCTCTTGGTCAGAATTTCCCTGTCCTGATACGGGGTTGAAGATCAGATGAGCCACCCGGCTGCGGGCTAAACTGTCTACCACAGCCATTGCTGTTGCCAAATTTGTCGCAAACGGCACATTATAAAGCGTGCAAATCTGAGCCAAAGTTTGGGCAGGGGGTTGGTAGATTTGATCCGTGGCGGCATCCATTAAAAAAATCACTGCCGCCACATTGCCCATTGCTACTTCGGCTGCAATTTGGACTTCGCCGCCCAGTGCTTCTGAAAGAGCCAACTCAACGGGAAGACCTGTTTCAGATTGAATGCGTTCGCCGCTCAACTGAGCCGCAAACAGCCGATAACGGGAAAAAACGGGCGAATATTGCCGCACCAATGCAGCAAGGTCATCGCGGTGGCGATCATGAGCAAGAAGAGCGATGGTGGCGGCCATAGAGGAAAACTAAGTATTACTTCCAATGAACGAATGCTGGAAACACGTTTCGAGGAGTGAGGAGGAATCGACAAGCAGACGTAGAGAGTCGATCTTGATGAGAAAACATTGAGATTTATCTACATCAATTGTCGCAACGAATCGTCTACCGTCATGATGAATAAAGATAAGAAAATAAGAAGGCGATTGCCATCCCACCTGCGCCAGATTGTATTGCGCTTATTCTAGTTTTTTCAACTTGAGCGATGCCAGAAGTGACCCACCCCACCCACCCACCTACTGCCCCAACCCATGCCCTGTCTCGTGCTGACATGGAAGCTTTTTGGATGCCCTTTACTGCCAATCGCCAGTTTAAGGAGCATCCGCGCCTGTTTGTCTCTGCCAAAGATATGCACTACACGACCGCAGATGGACGACAGGTGCTAGATGGGACAGCCGGACTCTGGTGCGTCAACGCTGGACACTGCCGCCCTGCCATTGTGGAAGCGATCCACCAGCAGGTGGCAACGATGGACTATGCGCCTGCATTTCAGATGGGGCATTCGGGAGCATTTCAGTTGGCAACTCGCTTGGCAAAAATGTTGCCGGGAGATTTGGATCACGTCTTTTTCGCCAATTCTGGCTCTGAAGCGGTAGACTCTGCTCTCAAAATTGCGCTGGCCTATCATCGCGCCCGGGGTGAAGGCACTAGACAACGCCTGATTGGTCGAGAGCGCGGCTACCACGGCGTTGGATTTGGCGGCATCTCGGTAGGCGGCATTGGCCCCAACCGCAAGTTTATGGCAGCCTCCTGAATGGAGTTGATCATTTGCCCCATACGCACAGCTTGCAACACAACGCCTTCAGCCGCCAACAGCCAGAGTGGGGCGCTCACCTTGCCGATGAGCTAGAAAGAATTGTGGCGCTGCATGATGCGTCTAACATTGCCGCTGTCATTGTCGAGCCAGTCGCCGGATCAACCGGAGTGCTGATTCCGCCGAAGGATACCTGGAAAGATTACGCGCCATTTGCGACAAATATGGCATCCTGCTGATCTTCGATGAGGTGATTACCGGGTTTGGGCGGCTCGGTACGGGCTTTGCGGCTGACTATTTTGGCGTCATGCCAGATTTGATGACCGTGGCGAAAGGGTTAACCAACGGCACAATTCCGATGGGAGCAGTGTTTGTCCGCAAACAGATTTATGACGCCTTCATGCACGGCCCAGACAATGCCATCGAGCTATTTCATGGCTACACCTATTCGGGACATCCGGTCGCTTGTGCGGCGGCATTGGCAACGCTCGACGTTTACGAGCAGGACGGGCTGTTTCAACATGCTCATGAGCTTTCTGGCTACTGGGAAGATGCGGTTCATTCGCTGAAGGGGTTGCCCCATGTCATCGACACGCGCAACTTAGGGTTGATTGCCGGCATCGAGCTTGAGCCAATGGCTGGGAAACCCACTGCCCGCGCTTTTGAGTGCTTCTTGCGCTGCTATGAACGCGGACTCCTGATTCGCACCACAGGCGATATTATTGCCCTTTCGCCACCGTTGATGATCGAAAAACAACACATCGACGAACTGTTTGGGTTACTTGCCTCCGTGCTGAAAGAGTTGCCCTAATTTACTGCTGCCCCCATCACTTCTTGTCCAAAACATAGCTCGTAGCCATCAGGATCTTCGAGGCGAAATTCTTTCATGCCATAAAACGTGGTGGACAGTTCGCCTACGTTGAAGCCCTTTTTCTGTAACGAAGCGTGGAGTTCTTCAATGTTGAGGGGGTAAAAGTAGAGAATCACATCTCGGTGGATGCGGTCGCCAAAGGGAGCTTCGGCAGAAACCAGCATCAAATCTACCGTATCAGATTGCAGAAATACCCAGTTTAGTTGTCCCTCGACTTCGTAAGTGTTCATGACCTTAAACCCAAACGCCTGCTGATAGAAGGCAACACTGCGGCCAACGTCAGACACGCAAACCATCGGAACCATGCTCGCCAGTGTCATGGTTATTATCCTTACTGCGATAAAATTAGAATCATTATAGTACAGGAGAACTTGGGTACAAGGGAACTAAAGAGATTTTCGAGCCAAGATATCTCGCTGGGTTGATGCAGGGTTTGCCATAGAATGGGGGGTCAGACGATGATTTTATGATTCAACTTGCTCATACAAGAAGTGTATTTCTAGAAGTATCCTAAAAGTATTCATTCAGATCTTTGGTTGATTCACCCTTCAATCGAGACTTTTGGAGCCAAAAGCCAAAAACCTTCAAGAAACTATGTTGCCGCGAGAAGAATTACTCAAATCGGTCGAAAATCGTGAAACTGTCGCACGAGTCATTGATCAGTCAGAGCAAGCGATCAAAACTTGGGAAGTGGTTTGCACAGATTTTTTGTCGCCGCCTGAATTGGCAGAAGTGCAGCAAATTTTTGCCCGCTTGACCGATGTGCAGTTGCAACTGTGGGGCGGATATCCTCAAGCTGAACGGCAGCGAGCCGCCATTGCCCGCTCTGAGTTGCCGTTAGCCGTCGAGCAGGTGGAAATCGCCGCCCTCGAAATCGCCGGAAATTTTTTGTTTGACTCGGCCACTCACCGAGACTTTTTGGGCGCAATTTTGGGTACAGGAATTGTGCGAGAGAAAGTTGGTGACATTGTGGTGTTAGGCGAACGCGGTGCGCAGGCAATAGTCGTGCCAGAGATGGCAGAATTCTTGGAAATGAATTTACGGCAAGTGCGCTCAGTGCCCGTCAAAACCCAGCGGATTGCCTCAGAAGAACTCAAAGTTCGAGAGCCGAAGAAGAAAGAAATGACGACTGTAGAAGCGTCGATGCGTCTCGATGCCATCGCTTCAGCCGGTTTTGGGATGTCGCGCAGCAAAATGGCAGATTTAATTGGCACAGGAGATGTGCGCGTCAATTGGAAGGAAATTACCCAAGCGAGCCACCCGTTAAAAACAGGCGATTTAGTGGCAATTCGCGGCAAAGGGCGGCTAGAAATTGGCGAAGTTGCGGTTACAAAAAAAGATCGATATCGGATTCAACTGACTCGCCTAGTTTAGATTCAAGTCGTGATTCTGATGAAAACCAACGCTGCCCGCATTCTCGACCGTTTGGGCATCTCCTACCAGCTTTTGTCATACCCTGTTGATCCAAATGATTTGGCCGCAGAAAGCGTTGCCGAGAAATTGGGGCTACCTCCAGAGCAAGTGTTCAAAACTTTAGTGACACGAGGCGACCGAACCGGAGTTTGCTTAGCTGTCATTCCGGGAAACACCCACCTCAACTTAAAAGCACTAGCGCGGTTAACTGATAATCGCAAAATAGAACCTGTGCCCTTAAAAGAAGTGCAGCCCTTAACCGGATACATTCGCGGTGGCGTTACAGCACTCGCCTGTAAACGTGATTATCCAGTATTTGTAGACGTAACTATCGAGCAATTTGAGCAAATCACGGTATCGGCTGGAATGCGCGGATATATGATTCAGCTATCGCCAACCGATTATCGACGTGCAGTGAAAGGAACCGTCGGAGAAATTGCTATGAGAGTTTGAGCATAGATAGCTCTCCCTTGTGCTTTGTGTCCTAATGCAACTGACGATGGCTATCAATCGTGCACTCAACCCAAGGGAGCTTAACCCCAAGGGAACTTAACCCAATACAACATCAAGGCACATCATCAGCACAAAGCCTACCAAAAGCCCAACGGTGCCTGCTTTTTCGTAGCCTAGACGGTTCGATTCGGGAATGATTTCATCGCTGATCACAAACAGCATTGCTCCGGCTGCAAACCCCATTGCGATTGGCAAAATGGGCTGAGCGATCGAAACTGCCCCCGCTCCCACAATGCCGCCCAGCGGTTCTGCTAAGCCAGTTAGAAAACCGATCAAAATCGCTTCACGTTTGCTGTACTTTTCACCCAGCAGCGAGACAGCAACCACCAACCCCTCTGGGATGTTTTGCAGCGCAATTCCAATGGCGAGCGCAATGCCTTGGGAAAAATTTTCTCCACCAAAACCCACTCCAACCGCCAAGCCTTCCGGGAAGTTGTGGATGGTGATCGCCATAATAAACAGCCACACCCGCTTCAGATTGCCGAACTCAACGCCCTCTTTTCCCTTAAAAAAATGTTCGTGCGGAAAATATTGGTGACTGAACCACAAAAACGCCGCGCCTAAAAAAATCCCCAGCGTCACAACAACGGCTGGGTAAAGGGATTGTTGAGAAGATGCCTCAGCCGCTTCTAGCCCTGGAATAATCAGCGAGAACGAGGTGGCTGCCAGCATCACGCCTGCCCCAAACCCCAACATGACGCCCTGCGTGTTTGGCGTAATTTGGCGAATAAACAGAACCGGTAAGGCTCCGAGTCCTGTGGCAAGTCCAGCAACAGCACTTCCCACCAAGCCAGCATAAAGAGTCGAAAGGGATTGCGCCATGAGAAATTGCGGTGAGTCGGTGAAGCGATAAGTGAATTAACTAGACGAGATCGGCGAACTAGAACCATACTGACGACCCCGCCATTGGGTTGGAGTGCGGCTTGACGACAGAAAAATTCGGTAAACCGCGAATGGATCAGCCAAAGGAGACAGCCAAAACGTCCAGCTTGCCTTAGCTTGGCTGAAATCGTAGGAAGGCGCAATCGCCCAAGACAAGGCAATTCGGATCAGCAGCAAAAACGCATTTAGCCCAAAGGCAACTTGAATCGGACGCGAGGTGTGCCCCAGCAGCAAACACAGCCCACCGCCCAGTGTCGCCAGCAGCGGTAAGCCCTGCACGGCCAGCAGAAATGCCAAATCACCCCACTTTTGCCCGACCGACGAAGCGTCTTTCAAATCGAGGGAGCGCCCCCATTCCCGCCAAGTTTCTTGCATCCCTTCATACATACGGACTTTGAGCAAGTTCGCTCCGTCGAGAAATCCGACCTTCGCGCCTGCCTGAGCCGCATTTCGAGCCAGCGTCACATCGTCACAGAACGAGCCACGAGCGCTAGTGTAGCCGCCGAGCGTCACCAACAGCGATCGACGACACAAAAAGCACTGCCCGTTTGCCATCACCCGCTCTGAACTCGCTGGATCGCTGCCTGTTGCGCCAAACCGATAGATCAGCGTGATTAACAGCGCTGGCTGAAGCCAAAACTCTCCCAATCCTTTGAGAATAAACTGAGGCGACAGAGACACCAAATCGTAGCCCTGTTGCTCTGCGGTTTGGATCAGTGCGGCAACCAGTCCCGGCTGCGGCTGAGTGTCGGCATCAACGCCCAGAATCCACTCGCTGCGTTCAGAGCTATGCAAAAAACCAGTGTGTAATGCCCACGGACGACCGACCCAGCCACTTGGCAGTGGATCATCGGTGAGGAGTCGGAAGCGAGGATCGTTTGCCTGAGCTGCCTTGACCATCTGATCAGTGCCATCGGTGGAGCGACTATCAACGACCAGCACTTCTCGAACTTCATAGCTCTGACGGCTCAAACCAGTGAGACAAGGCTGAATTCGCGCCGCTTCGTTCAGAGTAGGCACAACGACACTCACTTTTCCTAACAAATCTGGAGTGGCAACCTGCGCTTTTAGCGGCGGCTGACGCCGAGGAGCCTGCAAGAGTCGCGCCAGCAACACGAACACTGCTGGAAGTTGACCTACCACGAGCAATAGCGCCATGCCGCTTAGCCACAGATCCAGCAGAGAAAAATCTAGCAGAAAATCAGTTTGCACAGTCTACCATTTAGTTTGAACGAAGCCGCTTGAATGTCGTTATCCCAGGGGATGACTAGAAAATCCTGGTACGGGCAGGTTTGGCATTAAACTCATCGCTTTGCCGCAAAGTCTTTGGCAAAACCTGCCCCAACTGAGGAGGATACTTGATTCGCAGAAATCTCCCTAAGCCGCCAAACGCTCGACCGAGTCGTCAATTGGCGATACTGCCTCGGTGACGCTGTCGATTGCCCCAACGGAGGAGTCGGCTGTCAACGCCGTTTGTCCCCACTGCCAGCAGAGCACCGCCGGAGCAACCCCCAACAGCAAGCCCAACAGCAGCGGAATCCAAAACCCTGCACCAATGCTCATGACTGCGGCGAAGGTAAAGTTACCCAAGTAGACCACTAGCGGCAGATTTAACTGAGTTGTCTGAAGCTGAGGAACCTGCTTGCCCCACAGCACTGCGGCAACGGTCATGAACACAACCCCTGTTCCCATCCAGCCGACAAAGTTTTGGTAAGGCATCCCGAAAAAGGCACCGGGCTGATGCCAATACCAAAAGGGCAGTGCGGTTTGGCTCATCGCCGGATCGAGGACAAAGTCCCAAGAGGTGAGTAGCAGTGCGCCAATGACAACTGCTCCGATATGCCCTAGCCAACCCAAGTTAGCCGATCGCCGCGCCGCCAGATTTGTCAGTCCAAACCGCGCTAACAAATAGGAAGCCAAACCGAGGTAAAACCAAGACAGTGGAATGGTGAATGGCACCAGTCCAGCAATTTTGTAACCCAACCCGCTGAGGTAGCTGTAGTTGCCGAAGGGAAACCCAGTGCTTGTTCCCAATAGTTCGCTGCCCAGAGAAATGAAAACAGCAGGCAGCATGAATGCCAGCCACAGCCGAACTCCTAGAGTGCGGTAGGCATAGATGGCAACTGCCGCTGTTCCAAGCAAAATGTAGACCACACCGCCGCCCGCCATGCTCCAGCGAAACAGCGTTTGTCCAGATGGAATCAATGCCAAAACTTCTGGATGAGGCATCACCCAAAGCATTCCTGCTAAGCCAAAGGCCATTGAAATGAGATGACCAATCAAACAAATGCGCTCAACCCGAATCAGTTGCTTCATGAAAGACTCCCAGAACCAACCTCAAATAACATAAACTTTGCCCGAATCCTGTGACTTCAACTTAGGCTATTGTTACAAAATATTACTAAAAATGCTTAGTTTTTTAAACTAACCCAGTTGAACTAGACCAACTTAAGTAAATCTTAA
>JAAUQT010000103.1 GCA_012033495.1 Cyanobacteria bacterium RM1_2_2
TCCCTCGCCCTTACCCACGCCTTCCCCACTGCCAGCACCCTCGCCTTTACCCACGCCTTCTCCTTTACCGACCCCTAGCCCCCTTCCCTCGCCTGTGCCGTCTCCGATTCCGACCCCCGCTCCGCAGGCAACCCCTTCTCCTAGCGTGACCCCGACTCCGAATCCTGCGCCTCGGGCCCTCTGGTAGCAGTTAAGGCAGGTTGGGGAAGTGACAAACTGAGAACTTATAGAACTCTGATTAGGACTTACGGATCTGTCCCTTAAATCCCCCAAAGCTAGGGGACTTTGATTGCAGAACCCCCTAAAGTTGGAAGTCAGAGGGGCGAAGAAGTCTGAATTGCGTAAGTCCTAATTTATGCCATTTTGGGTTTTGGATTTGCGTTCGCGCAGCGTTGCGCTAGCAACTTTTGGATTGGGGAAGCTTTGCGCTGTAATGGTTGCAGTCTGCGAACTGCCGCGTCCTCTGTTTAAATCGGTATCACTTCCCTCAACCTGCCGCTCACCTGATTTGCCTTCGCCTGATGCTTGCATCGTGTCTGAGGTTGCTGTTAAAAACATAAAGAAAGCCGAAAAGGGTGTTAAGAAGGAGGTCAGTGAATGCGCAGGGCGCTGAAAGTTTGCCTGGGGTTGGTTTTCCTGTGCGGCTGGAGTCAGAGATCGCTAGCAGCCCAGCCCAGCGAACCTCCTCAACAAGCAACTCGCGCGGTGGGAACAATCGAGTCGCGGATACGACCCCCATTGCCGCCTATCCAGCCGATTTTGCCAGAAGCCAAGTCGATTCGGTTAGTGCTGAAGCTGCAAGAACGGCGGCTCTATGTTTACAACGGTGAACGCATCCAGGCTAGCTATCCAGTAGCGGTTGGCAAATCAGGGTGGGAAACGCCGGAAGGTGAGTTTCGAGTGCTAGAAATGGTGCGTCAACCCGGTTGGACAAATCCCTTTACCCAGGAAGTGATGCCGCCTGGCCCGGAAAACCCGTTAGGCGAAAGGTGGATTGCCTTCTGGACAGATGGCACGAACTATGTCGGCTTTCACGGCACTCCCAACCGAGCCTCTGTCGGTCAGTTTGCCTCTCACGGCTGTGTGCGGATGTTCAACGAGCATGTGCGGGCATTATACGAAGTGGTGCAAATTGGGACGCAGGTTGTTGTGGAGCCGTAGCCAGCGTCAGAAGGGCAAATGTCCGGAAATCGCTCCTGCATCGCGGAAAGCATAGTGATAAGGTGGAGGCATGTAGCAATTGCAGCGCTCCCTGCTGTAGCAGTAGGAAATTCAGGCTATGTCAGATAACTTTAGCGTGCAGTGGCAGGCTGGCGACATCATTCTCAACCTGTATAAAGTTACCAGCATCCTGGATCAAGGAGAGTTTGGTGAAGTTTATCGAGTGCGGCATCTGGGTTGGGATCTTGATTTGGTGCTCAAACCTCTCAAACTGGGATCGGCGATCTCAGAAAACAGTGAAGCCATTGAGCGGCGGTTGGAACCTTGGGTGCAGTTAGGTCTGCATCCGCATGTGGTGACTTGCTATTACGTCCGTTCTGTCAACCATACCCCTCTGCTGTTCACTGAATATGTGGGGGGAGATAATTTAGATGAATGGATTGGCAATCGGCAGTTGTACCGAGAAGGCATGTTGGTTGCCCTCAGCCGGATTTTAGATATTGCGATCCAGTTTGCCTGGGGACTGCACGCTGCTCATCTGCAAGGGGCACGGCACGGCGCGGTGCGTCCTGAAGTAGCGCTGATTACGCCCGACGGTGTTGTGAAGGTGACTGATTTTGGCTTAGCCGCTCCTGAACCGATGGATGCTGGATCAGAGCATTTAGGAACAGAGGATTTAGGAGCAAAGGTAGGAGCGGCGAATTCAGCCCCCGATGCGTCCATTTCCGCTGACTTAACCGGATGGGCGCTGTCGGTGCTAGCCATGTTCACCGAGGAGTTCAGCGAACGCTCTAGCCCCGATGCGCTCCAGCACCTAGAGCAGTATTTAGCCCAAATCTCAGCCGACCCTCAGCCTTCGATGCCGCTGGCCATTGTGGAACTGTTGCGGCACTGCTTTCAACCCAGCCCCGCCGATCGCCCGTCGAGTTTGCAAAGTGTGGCTCGGCAGTTGCAGCAAATTTATCAGCAAATCACCGGATCACCCTACCCGCGCCGAGAGCCTCATCCTAATAGCTATGCCGCCGATCGATTCAACAATCGCGCCTTGGCTTTGCTCGATCTCGGACAACAGGCAGAAGCCCTCCAGCACTGGAGCCAGGCCCTTGCCGCCGATCCTCAGCATTTTGAGTCTGCCTACAACCAAGGATTAGTGCTGTGGCGAACAGGCAGACTCGATGACCTTGCGTTACTGCGCCAGCTTGAAGAGCATCGCCCTACTAAGCCCGACTGGAAGGTAGACTATCGCCTCAGTTTGCTGCAATTAGAACGCAACGACCCGCAAGCCGCCTTACAGCAACTCGAACAAATTCGGGCGAGCGGGGTGCAGTCAGAATTGCTGGAAGCCACTTTAGATCAAGTGCGGCTTACGGCTCACTCTGCATTGCCACCTCGGTTGGGCGACCTCAGCGGCCCTAATCGCGCGCTCACCTCAGCCGCCCTTAGCTCGGATGGTCGCTATGCCCTCTCTGCTAGCCAAGACAAAACCATTCGCCTCTGGGATGTCAGCACGGGTCGCTGTTTGTGTGGCTTCACAGGTCATGGAGATAAGATCACGACCGTTTGCTTTAACCCTGCCAATAGCTACATCCTCTCTGGTAGCGCCGATAAAACGCTGAAGCTGTGGGGCATTACTGCTGCCAGCCATCTGCGTGACTTTAAAGGACACCGAGGCGCTGTGCTTTCAAGTGCCTTTAGTCCTGATGGAGCTACTTTCCTTTCTGGCAGTCAAGACTGGACAATTCGCCTCTGGGAAATTGGGTCAGGCAGATGTCAACGGGTTTATAAAGGACATCGTGCCCCCGTTTCTGGCTTAGCCTTCAGCCCTGATGGTCGCTCTTTTCTGTCGGGTGGGGAATGGCGACTCAAACAGTGGGATCTAAGAACTGGACGAATTACCCGAGTTTTTGAAGATTATCAAGGCAACATTCTCTGCTTAGCCTATAGCCCTGACGGACGTTCGATTGTCTCTGGCGGCGGCACCATTTATGTCTGGGATGGGGAAACCGGACGGATTATTCGCGCTCTAGACGGACATCAGCAACCCGTCACCAGCATCACCTTCACTCCCGATGGGCGCTACATTCTATCCGGCAGTGAAGACAATCAGGTGAAACTGTGGGAGGTGGCGAGCGGGCGTTGCATCCGTACTTTTGAAGGTCATGAGACGAGCATTCAAGCGGTGGCAGTAGATGCCGAAGGACGCTATGCCCTTTCTGCGGATCTAGAACACCTGCGGCTGTGGCAACTGAATGGACTGAATCAAATCAGCCACACACAACCCTACTTAGCTCCGCTTTGTGTCTCGCAGGTGCAAGCGCCGACCACGGTGATTTCGAGCGATTTGCTGTTTGCCCAGGAGTTAGCGCAAGCCCAAACTGCTCAAGAACAAGGCGATGCGGTCAGTGCGGCCCAACATATTCGCAAGGCTCGCTCGCTGCATGGCTACAGCCGGGATGAGGCTGCGCTCCGGGACTGGTTTGGTCTCTACACCCGCCTGCCGCGTCAGAAGTTTGCTGGTTGCTGGGAAACGGCAAGTTTTGATCGGCATCTGGATGCAGTGCAGGCGGTGGTTTTTAGCCCCGACAGCTACTATGCCCTTTCTGCTAGCGCCGACCGCACCCTGAAACTGTGGGATGTGGGAACGGGTCGCTGTTTGCGCAGCCTAGAAGGACATCAAGACAGCGTGATGGCGATTGGCTATGCTCACGAGCGCTATGCCCTTTCTGGCAGTGCCGACCGCAGCCTCAAACTCTGGGATGTGGCAACTGGAGCCTGTTTGCAAACCTTCCGAGGGCACACCGAAGCGGTGACGGCAGTTGCGATTAGCCCCGACGGAGAGTATGCCCTTTCCGGTAGCGCCGATTGCTCACTCAAACTGTGGGAAGTGAGTACGGGTCGCTGTTTACGCAGTCGAGATGCTCACAAAGCGGCCATTCAAACTGTTGCGCTCACTTCCGATGGCAGCTACGCCCTCTCTAGCAGCACCGACGGCACGCTCAAGCTCTGGGACATGCCCACTGGAGCCTGTTTGCGCACCTTCGAGGGACACACTGCCGCCGTGCAGACGGCCGTATTTAGCCTCGATGATCGGCTGTTGCTGTCGGGCAGCACTGATAAAACCCTCAAGCTATGGGCAGCCGGAACCGGAGAATGCCTACGCACCTTGGTTGGACACACTGCCGCCGTTTGTTCGGTTAGCTTCAGCGCTGATGGGCAATATATTCTTTCCGGCAGCGAGGATTGCACCCTGAAACTGTGGGCAGTGGAAACCGGAGAATGTCTGCAAACCCTAGAAGGACATCGGGCGGCCGTTCGTTCGGTGGCGCTCAGTCCGACCGGAAATTACATCCTCTCTGCCGGGCTTGACCGAACCTGCAAACTTTGGGCCGTTGATTGGGATCTGGCCGATCGCCAGCCTGCCTATTGGGATGAAGGCGCGAAGCCCTATTTACAGGCTTTTCTGCGGCTCCACACCCCTCGATCAGCGCTGCTGCCCGCCAACCGTCAACCCACCGAAGAAGAAATTGTTTCCGGTCTGATGCGGCGTGGCAGCCCCAGTTGGACGGAGTCTGATTTTCATGCCCTGATGCGAACTTTGGGCTATGCAGGCTATGGCTGGATACAGGCGCAGGGCGTGCGGCAACAGCTACTCAGCCTGACTGAACCCCCAGCTACCCCGCCAGTTCAGCCTGCCAGTATACCAGCAGCGCCATCAAACACGGAGACTGCTACTGCCTTTGCCACGGCTTTCGCCACCGCCTTTGCCAATACCCCTTCAACCAGCGCGAAAGTAGTGCTGACAATCACCGAAGGCAGCCTGAAAGGGCAAGTCTTTGAGTTTAGCGATCGCACAACTTGGGTGATTGGTCGTGCTAAAGACTGCAACCTTCAGCTTCCCAACGACAAGCAGCACGAAACGATTTCCCGCTACCACTGTATGCTCGACATCAATCCGCCCGCGATTCGCATCCGGGATCTGGGCAGTCTGCACGGCACTTATGTCAACGGGCAGGTGATCGGACGGCGACAGCCTGACCAAACCCCCGAACAAGTCGCACAAGCTAGCTTCCCAGAGCATGATTTGGTGGCAGGAGATGAAGTTCAGTTAGGCAAAACCGTATTTCGAGTTGCGATTGAAGGCGTGCCAGATGAACCCGCTACCCGTTTCTCAACAGATACGGCACTGCTGGATCGAACGGTGATTGGGCATCCGGGAGTGGGATTGAATAACGGCAGTGCCAGCGCAGTTAGTCAGCCTGCCTTCTCGATTGAGGGATACACGATTTTGCGATCGTTGGGTAAAGGAACCTGCGGCGAGGTTTATTTGGCTCGCAGCAATCAAGCAGAAACGCGCGTTGCCTTGAAGGTGATGCTACCCCAAGCGACCGTCCGAATGCCGCTGATCGATCTGTTTTTACGGGAAGTCGAAAACACCAGAGCGTTGCAGCACCCTCATATCGTGCCTCTGCTCGATTCAGGCTATTCTAACGGCGCTTTCTTCTTTGCATTTGAATATTGTGATAGCGGCAGCATCGCCGATTTAATGCACCAGCAGGGCGGGCAACTCAGCGTTGATCAAGCCGTGCCTATTATTCTGCAAGTGCTAGATGGGTTGGAATATGCTCATACGGCCGAGCTTGCGCCTGCCGAATCTACAGCAGCGAATCAGTCAGCAACTTACTCAACAGCCAACTCAACTGGCAGTGAAACGGCAGCAAGGTTTGTGCATCGGGATTTGAAACCAACAAACATTCTGCTTACCCATGTGCAGGGCACTCGGATCGCCAAAATTGCCGATTATGGTCTGGCGAAGGCCTTTGATCAGGCAGGTTTAAGCGGGCTTTCTATTAGCAGTAGCGTTCCGCTATTTATGTCGCGCCAGCAGGCCGTTAACTTCAACTATGCCCAGCCCGAAATCGACGTTTGGGCCTGTGCTGCCTGTCTGTATTACATGCTGACTGGCTCGCCGCCGCGTGACTTTAAAGGCAAAGATCCCTACTTGGTGCTGCTGCAAACGGTTCCTGTGCCAATCCTACAGCGCAACTCAGCCGTTCCCAAGCCGTTGGCAGAATTAATTGACACCGCGCTCAAAGACAACCCAGACATTCTCTTCAAAAAAGCCGCTGCCTTTAAACATGCCTTAATCAATGTGATTTAAGGCAATTTCAACCTGCTTTAAGTTGTAAAGGAGATTTCTAGGAAACCCTCTACCTCGGTACGGGCAGGTTTTGCAGATTAATCATCTGGGCGATGCGAGACTGAGTCCAAACCTGCCCCAACGTGGCAACAACTTTTTCCTAGAAATCTCCTAAGTTGTAAAGTTCTCGAAGCTTGGTTCAGCGAGGATTGAAGGAGAAGTGCGGAGAAAAGGCGAATTCTCAGAAGCTGACGAGAGTCATGTTGCAGCCGTCGATGATTTGTGAGTGCAAGATCCCCAAATTCTTCAAGAATCTTGGGATTTCCCGTCGCTCCGCCCGTCGGCAGAATCAAAGTGAAGCCTCTTGCTGACGGGTATTTGAGCATGGAAGCGGCTGAGCATGGAGCGGCGCGGTTCGTAGCACCAGCCTAATCTACGATAACTTGACGGATTTGCCGTACTTTATTGGGATAGGGGAGGTTTGGGTGCTCAATGATTCAACGACTTCACAGAGAGTCAAGGGTGATGGGTTGTAAGTAGAAAGCCGGAACGCTCGTGCTGACAAAGCTTTGCGGTCTAATTTGTAGGAGGCGGGCGATAGATGTGGGGCATCAGGTACGGGCCGGGTCAGTGCTTGCTGGAGTGAATTGATAGCAGTAGATCACTGAATTCAGCTTATCTGCCCTGATCTCCCTTGTTCTGCCTCTGTTAACTCTCTGCTTCTAATCGCTATCCTGGGTACAAGCAGGGAATAAAACCATCTTGCGCGCAAGTTTCTTCTACTGCTTTAGCTTGATGCAAAGACAAACAACCATTGCGAGGATAATACTAACTCGTACAAGTTTTTTGACTTCTGTATCTCATCCATGACAATTGGGGAATTCTACAGCCGTTAGGCTGCGGATAGGGATTGAACCCCGCCCTCTGTTCAACCTACGCCAAGCGATAATTACGCCAAGCGACAAGGAGTTAAATGGTATGCTTCCAACTGATCGATATAAAGCAACCTCTTGGTTTGAATCCTTTCTGCGCAATATGCAGATGTGGGTACGGCAGGAGATTGTGGACGATGATCCGTGGGATGTGGAAACCCTATTTCCTAATGACGATTGGAGTACAGAGACTTTATTCCCAAGTTCATCAGCACCGAGCTTTGAGCCACCTAATGATTAGAAGTTTTCTTCTGATCAAATCTAACTCAACTATTGTTCAGCATGTTTGAACGGCGTTTTTACCAACCCGGAATCCAGTTTGTGCCTGCGAGTGGGAGACGTGCCATTGCTGCTGCTTCCAACGTTAGAGCCACTAAATCTTCTCGTTCTAAATGATGGACGTTTTGCTTACCGCAGGCCCGGGCGATGGTGGTCAGTTCCATGTTTAAGGTTTTGAGATAATTTTTCACTCGTTTCGCTCCCACTTCCGGCTCTAGCCGTTGCTCTAAATCCGGATCTTGCGTTGTGACTCCGACCGGACATTTTCCGGTATGGCAATGATGGCAGTAGCCGGGAGCCGTTCCAAGCGCAGCATAGTCTTCTAGAGCAGCATGATGATCGCCCTTTTGCACATAGGTTTCGCTATTGCAGCCTAGCGCAATCAGGATGCCTTGACCAATCGAGACGGCATCAGCCCCCATCGCCAGTGCTTTGGCTACGTCTGCGCCTGTCCGAATTCCGCCAGACACGACTAATTGCACTTTGCCTTTCATGTCCATGTCTTCGAGGGCTTCAACTGCCTGCCGTACTGCTGCCAGCGTTGGAATGCCGACATGCTCAATAAAAACGGTTTGGGTAGCTGCCGTGCCGCCCTGCATTCCGTCTACGACAACCACATCTGCACCAGCATGAACGGCAAGCTTCACGTCATTGAAGGTGCGGGAAGCTCCTACCTTGACATAAATGGGCTTTTCCCAGTCGGTGAGTTCGCGCAATTCCTGAATTTTAATCGTCAAATCGTCGGAGCCTGTCCAGTCGGGATGTCGGCAAGCAGAACGCTGATCGATGCCTTCTGGCAGAGTTCGCATTTCCGCCACGCGAGGATTAATTTTTTGCCCCAACAACAGCCCCCCACCGCCCGGTTTCGCGCCCTGACCGATCACAATTTCGATCGCGTCCGCTTGGCGCAGATCATTCGGATTAAAGCCATATCGAGACGGCAAACACTGATAAACCAGCGTTTTTGAGGACAGGCGTTCTTCCGCCGTCATGCCGCCATCGCCTGTAGTAGTAGAGGTTCCGACTTCAGTGGCTGCCCGCCCCAACGCCTCTTTCACATGGGCAGACAAGGAGCCAAAACTCATGCCAGCAATCGTGATCGGAATTTCTAGCTCGATCGGCTTGGTGGCGAAACGAGTTCCCAAAATCGTTTTGGTGCTGCACTTTTCCCGATAGCCTTCCAGCGGATAGCGAGTCAGCGAAGCCCCCAGAAACACCAAGTCATCGAAATGAGGTAATCGACGTTTTGCACCTAATCCGCGAATTTCGTAAAGACCATGCGCCGCCGCATTTTGAATGTAGCTGATCATACGGCGATCATATCCAGCAGACTCTTCACGAGAAATAGGTTGGGAAGGCAAAGAAGGATTCATAGGAATAGGTTTGAATACGTTTTCTAATATGCTTTAATACTCTTGATTGTCGTCAGCATTCCAGTGATAAAGCTGCTTAGCAGAGGCAACGCGCCTAAACTCCTTAGAGCTATAGGGAAAGTTTGCTTGAGCAAGCAGTTCTGTAACCGTTTGGTAATCTGCGTCGGTCATCGGCTCAATTTGAGCATCGGCTCCGAGGGATTTAATCTTGCCGCGCACGTAGATCACCGCTTCATAGAGTGAATCCCCTAGCGCATCTCCCGCATCCCCGCAAATTACAATTCGGCCAGCTTGGGCCATAAATGCAGAAAAGCTGCCAACGCTGCCACCCACGACAATGTCGCCGCCTTTTAGCGAAATGCCGCACCGCAATCCGGCGTTTCCTTCGATAATCAGCAAACCTCCTTGGGCCGAGGCTCCTGCCGACACAGACGCGAATCCTTTCACCTGCACACAACCTGACATCATGTTTTCAGCAACGCCTGGCCCAGCATTACCTAAAATCATCACATTTGCAAGCTGATTCATTCCCGCTGCATAGTAGCCTGTATGTCCAGCGATTTCTATATTGACTTCATGATCAACACCTACAGCAATGTTGTGTGCTCCATCAGGATTGAGGATACGAATCGATTTGCCGTTATGTTGCGAAATCTCTTGGTGTAAAAAGCGATTGACTTCTCGTAACGGAGTCTGAGCTAAGTCAAAAACGATTGGCATTTCTGTATCTGCTTTAATTGTGCTGTTCGTCACACTATCCATTACACTGTCCATACATACATCTCCTCTGGTGCAGGTTCATAGAGGTGCGCGTTCTTCACATCCGGCAGATGCGCCAACGAACGAAACTCGGAAGAAATCGCCACATAATCATCGGTCTCAGCAACGATGGCAGGCTTACAGGCAAAGGCATCCCGGACGAGCGCTAGCTTATCGGACGTGCCCATCAAAAAGGTGTAGAAGCCGTCTAGCTCCTCGAAACCTTGCCGAATTGCTGTTTCCAGATCGTCGCCTTCGCGCATCCGCCATTCTAGAAAGCGACAGGCAGCTTCCGTATCGTTGTCGGTTTCAAACTGGATGCCACGCGGTTCCAATTTGCGGCGAATCTCGTAGGGGTTGGACAACGAGCCGTTGTGAACAAGACAGAAATCTTCTCCAGCGGTGAAGGGATGGGCGTGGGCAGGTGTTACTGCCGATTCGGTGGCCATTCGGGTATGACCGACCACATGGGTTCCCTGAAACGACCTAAAATTATAGCGAGCCGCCACTTCTGCGGGTTTGCCTGTTTCTTTATACAAATCAATCGTGCGTCCGCTCGACAGAAGATGCAGATGCGGATAGTGGGCCTTCAGCCAAGGTTTGAGTTGATCGGGCAGCAGGTCAACGGTGAGGATGGCGTGATTGCCGTGTGACTCCAAATTAAGCTGAGGCTGTAAATGGGTGCGGAGCGTCTCGACGAGGGTTTTCCAATCGAATTCAGGGCTACCTGCATGGAGGCTATATTTGCGATAGGCAGGAGCCAGCGTTTCGGTGAAGACGGCCAGCCCAGCCGAATCGGGGCCGCGCTCACTCATGCCAATTAGCATCGGCACGGCTAGTTCACCGAGAGAGCTTCGGAGCGCCGGATTTTGATCAAAAGTCCAACAATGCCACACATATTGATTTCTCTATATTCACGCTGAAATTCAAGATAAAATTCAAGATAAAATCACACTAAAAGAACTCAAGATAACGCTGCACTTCCCACTCGGAGACATGGCGCATATATTCGATCCATTCCATTTGTTTGAGTTTGATAAATTCCTCCGCTAACACGCCTAATGCATCGGTGATCACGGAATCAGCCGCCAGTGCATCCAGCGCAGCGCTGAGGTTTTGCGGCAAGGTGGCAATTCCTTTTTGAGCCAGTTCTTCCGGCGAAAGATCATACAAGTTGATGTTCATTGGCTCACCCGGATCAAGCTCTCGCTCGATGCCGTCGAGTCCGGCTGCGATCGCGGCGGCAGCGGCTAGATAGGGATTGCACGAGCCATCGGCTAGCCGCAGTTCGAGCCGGCCACCGGGCACACGCACCATACTAGAGCGGTTGTTGTCTCCATAGCTGATGTAGGCAGGGGCCCAAGTTGCGCCACTCAGCGACCGACCAACGACGAGCCGTTTGTAGGAGTTGACAGTCGGCGCACAGATGGCCGTCAGAGCGGGCGCGTGGGCGAGCAGTCCGGCGAGAAAGTGATATCCCAGTTTCGAGAGGTTCAACTGGCGCGAATCGTTGGCATCTTCAAATAAATTTTGCTTACCATCTGAAATAGACAAATGCATATGCATTCCTGTTCCCGTCCGATTTGCAAAAGGTTTCGGCATAAAGGACGCAATCAATCCCATTTCTTTGGCAATTTCTGAAGCTGCCATCTTAAAGAAAGTGTAGCGATCGGTAGAGGTGAGGCAATCGCTGTAAGTGTAATTAATTTCAAACTGTCCGTTCGCATCTTCGTGGTCAATTTGATAGATGTCAAAGCCAACTCCCTGCAAACCCTCGACTAACTTTTCGATAAAAACTCGGCTGCGGGCAAGTCCCTTAAAGTCATAGCAGGGTTTGTCTAGTGTATCTGTTGGGTCACAGGGCTGAATCTGTCCTTGTTCATCTTTGCGTAGTAACATCAATTCTGGTTCAATGCCCACATTGCAGATCCAGTCTTTTGCACTGAGGCGTTTCAGTTGCTGCATCAGAACATAGCGAGAATCGTAGGGATAAGGTTGTCCGTTTACGTGCCCAACACATACCATTCGAGCATACCCCGGCATCCACGGTACAAGCGTCAACGTTGACGGATCGCCAACCGCCATGAAGTCGGGGCTGTTCGGCAGCATGTTCATTCCCCAGACTGCGAATCCGGCAAAACCTGCTCCCGGATTGAGAATATCCTCATAGTGAGAGGCAGGCACAGCTTTTGTTTTGGCTGTACCGTGAATATCGACAAACTGTGCCAAAATGAATTTGACTTGGTTAGCTTCTAGAAACTGTTTGGCTTCGGTAGGAGTCATAGAGCAGGGGTTAGGGGAATAGGATAGAAGTTGTGCCGATTACACCACCGCCTAATTCTTGGGCGATTGCTAGGAGGGTATGCCAGAAATAGTTACCGAACGTGCCATCACACCAAATTCGGTAGAAAGGCAATCCGTTACGCTCGCTCGGCAAAACTGTGACAGCAACACCAATCATCGTAGTCAAAACAACCGGATTTTCGGCAAGGGTAAGGGCGCGAAAGTTGAAGTTACAGGTTTGGAGCATCAAGGCGGGAACCTGTTCGCCCCATAGGGCAAGGGCTAAATCTTGACGCAAAACCGGATACACCTGATCGGGATCGAAATTGCCAGCAGCGAGGCGGGACACCATTGTGTTAGGCAGGGTGTTAGACGGGATGTTAGACGAGGTGTTAGACAGGCTATCTTCGATCAGGTATTCGCTGAGTCCGAGCCGGATCGCCAACCCGCCTGCCAACCGTGTCCAGCGATTCGGCTGCTCGACCGTGATGCCATAATGCGCCAACCAAGCAGCGGCTCCCGCGCCTTTTACACCAAAGCGACCGAGGCTAGAAAGATCGGCAATGCCTAACGTTTTAGCAATTCTTGCATCCTCAGACGTGTGAATCAGGGCAGGCATTCCGTTGATGTCGCTCCAAGTGCCTTCGATTTGCTGTAAGGATTCGTGAATGGGGCTGAGCCGACGGGGAGTGCTCATACCGTCACCTCCTGCCGTAGGTTAGTAACAGCTTTTTGACGAGAGTTATCCGGATCATAGAACGGTGTTGGACTCACGGTTGCTGAAATCAGAGAACGATCGGAAAGGCGAATTGAGAATGAATGGTTGATATTTGCGAGTTCAGGTTTGAGATAAGCTAAACCAATGTAGCGGTTTAAGGTAGGACTGAAGGCAATGCTGGTGATGCGACCCACAATTTCACCTCGATCAATGATCAAATGGCACTCCTGTGGCGGCGTTCCCTGATAGTCGGCAGCCAGCATGAACCCTACCAGCTTTTGCTTAGGCGGACGTTGCTGGAGAATTTGCAAGCTGCGCTGACCCAGGAAGAACGGCTTATCTGCTTTGATTGCCCACGCTAACCCTGCTTCGAGTGGAGTCGTCAAACCGTCCGTGTCCTGACCGATAATCAAATGCCCTTTTCCAATCGCAGCAACCGCTGAGCCTCGACGCCAAAGGGCTGAATTCCGTAAGCGGCTCCAGCTTCCATCAAGGCATCCCAAAGAGCAGGAGCAGATTCAGCCGCCACATGAATTTCGTAGCCCCACTCGCCCACAAATCCAACGCGCATCAAAATCGCCGGAATGCCCGCCACTTCCGCTTCTCGCACTGCTAGGTAAGGAAATGCTGCTGCGGACAAGTCACAATTGGTCAGTGGAGCCAGAATCTGGGGTGCGTCGGCTCCTGCCAAATTGACGGCTGATCGCGCTCCGGTCAGGTTCACCAAACCGCAGTGCATCTGCCATTGCAGGTTTAGCCGCGAGAGTTCACGATAGATATTTGTCGCGTTCGCAGTTGTGGTAGTGAAGTAGAAATGATTTGCATCCAGTCTTGCCACCACACCATCATCAATAATAATTCCTGTTTCATCCAGCATCACCGCATAGCGAGTCGTGCCCACTTTCTGGTTACTAAATCGCCCCGTGTAAACCCGCTCCAAAAACGCTGCGGCATTCGTGCCCCGCACTTCTAGCTTGCCTAGCGTGCCGACATCAATTAACCCCGTGCGCTGACGAACGGCTTCTACTTCAGCGTAAACGCACTCTAGTCGAGTTTTGCCTGCTTGCTGATAATATTCCGGGCGTTGCCACAGTCCGGCTGGCATCCACTTAGCATTGAGGGCAGCATGGCAGTAATGCAGCGGCGTTTGGCGCACCGGATGAAACCCGCGTCCGGCTAAATGAGACATCGGCACCGGATGAAAAAACGGTCGCGCCGTCGTTGTTCCCACCTGATCCGGCGTTCTTCCGATCGTTCGAGCCAAGATGCGAAGAGCGTTCATATTAGAATGCTTGCCTTGACTTGGCCCCATTCCTACAGTAGTGTAGCGCTTCAGTAACTCGATATTATCAAAGCCTTCCTGAATCGCGTTATCAAAGTCCTTAAGCTGCAAGTCTTCATCAAAATCAACAAAGTTTTTCCCTTTAGGATGAGGCACAATTGCCCAAGGGTGAGTGGGAGCCTGATCTAGCGACCGGAATGCATCTGTGGCAGGGGGAACAACAGCAGCAAACTTTAAATTAGCAGCGGCAGCTTGTCCGGCTCGCATCCCGTCTTGCAGCTTATGTTCCATCGCAAATACGCCATTCACGCGCCCACAGGCAAACACTCCGTCGGGTAGCTGATCGGGAACAAATTGCTGTAAATCTGGCTCAAATCGTAGCTTTGCGCCTGCTTGATAGAGCAAATTCGCGGCAGGCGTCCAGCCCACACTCACGACAATGCCATCGCAGGAAATGGACTGTTTTCCATCAATTTGGGGTTGACCATCGGCATCAATCGGGCAAATCACCGCACTGCTGACCCCATCACGCGAGGGATTCGGCTTCGCTTCATAGACGCACCACCCGACGTAAATCGGAATGCCCTCAGCTTGAAGCTGTTTATACTCACGAGTGTTATTACTCAAACGTAGATCGATAATTGCCTGTATGCTAACTCCAGCATTAATCAAATCCATCGCAGCTATGTATCCATCCTGATTCGCCGTAACAATAACTGCTCGGTGCATCGGCTTGACCGCATAGCGATAGATTAACCGCTGCGCCGCAGAAGCCAACATCACGCCCGGCAAATCATTGTTGCGAAACACGGCAGGCTGCTCGTAGGCTCCGCTCGCCACAATTACGGTCTTTGCCCGCATTTTGACCATACAGGTCGGATTAACCAAAGGAACCCAGTGATCGGCAAAATATCCGGCAGCTTGCGTCTCGGTGTACAGCCGAATGTTGGGATGTGCTTGAACCGTCTCAATCCATGCCTGCGTTTCCGTCCCTGCCGTGCCGCCTCGCTGATAGCAACCCGCACCACCTGCCCTAGCGTTCTCATCGACAATCACTACATCGGCTCCGGCTTCAGCGGCAGTGAGGGCAGCTTGCAATCCGCTCAGTCCGGCTCCGATCACCAGCACATCACAAAAGTCATAGCGTTTGGGCGTGCGCAGGCGAGGTGTTGCAGTGTCCAAGCGTCCCAACCCAGTCATGTGGCGAATCAGGCGTTCCCAAAACGGAAACAACTGGCGATGGTGAAAGGCTTTGTAATAAAACCCAACGGGCAGAAACGCCGAAAACCAGTTGATCACGCTCGCTCGATCGCCAACCGCACCGCCAAACGTGTTCACGGCTGAAAGGGACATACCTGCTGCAATTGGAGTAACGTCAGCGCGAACGTTGAGCCTCTGCCCGTCTTGCATCAGAGCGTTATGTCATGGTTTGCCAGGCTAAGAATTCCGCGAGGACGGTGATATTTGAAGCTGCGTCCTAATGTATGCTGTCCTGCTGCCCACAGTGCAGACGTGATCGTATCACCTGCGTAGCCTGTGTAGGTACTGCCTTCGTAGGTAAAGGTGATCAACTGATTGCGATCAATCCATTCTCCTGAAACAGGCGGCAAACGATAGCTCATACGTCCTCCTGTCCATACAAGTAAGTACACAACACTTCATCTGTTAATGTATTTCGTTTGGCGATAAACCAGGTGTTACTCGGCGTATGACACCACCATTCTTGTTTAATTGTCGGCGCGTTGTTGCGGTTGAAAATATAGTCCGCCCAAACTGTATCCCCGCAGTGGGGATCGGGCATCGACTGGAGATCGCCGCCACAAGTAAATTCTACAATCGGTCGGGTTCCGTTAATAGGACAAATCATTTGCTTCATGGCGTCGTTGATTCTGTTATCTGTTCAGGCTTGTTGTCTCTCAAATCAATGATCTAAATCAATGTCCGACGGAAGCGGCTCCTTTTTCACCGACTAATTCATAGCGCTTGAATCGATCAAGTGAAAAATCTTGAATCAGCTCGTGATTTTTATCGTTCGCTACAGTATACGCCATTGTTTTACCGCAAACCGGCGTTGCCTTAAACCCCCACGTTCCCCAACCTGCGTCCAGATAAAATCCTGCGATGGGTGTTTTACCCATAATCGGCGCGAAGTCCGGCGTCATATCTGCCATGCCCGCCCACTGCCGCACAATTTTGACATGGGACAAAAACGGAAATAGCTCCAGCATTTGAGCCGACAGCCCTTCGGCAAATTCCAGCGTCGAGCGGCTGGCGTGTAGTTCGTAAGGATCGAGCGATGCACCCATCACCAATTCTCCCCGCGCCGTTTGGCTGACATACACATGCAGGCTGCCCGACACAATAATTGGATCAAGCCACGGCTTCATCGGTTCGCTCACCATTGCCTGCAACGGATGCACATAAATCGGAGAAGGTAAATTGACCATTTGCAATAAACGCGGCGTAAATCCCGCTACCGCACAGAGTACACGCGGCGTAGCAATCTGTCCGCGAGAAGTTGCCACTCCCGTCACGCGATCTGCCTCAACCTGGATGCCTACAACCTCCGTTTGCTGATGGATCTCCACCCCTCGCTGATCGGCTCCGCGACCGTAGCCCCAAGCCACCGCATCATGACGGGCGATGCTTCCGGGTGCGTGATAGAGTGCTCCTAACACAGGCGTATGTCCACCGCAGTTCAGATCCATTTCGGGACAAGCAGCTTTCACGTCTTCAGGGGCAACTAACTCGCTGTCAATGCCGTAGTGCTTGTTGACTTCTGCCCGCCACCGCATTGTGCGCACAGAGGCATCGGTATGGGCGAGGGTGAAATGTCCGCGAGTTGAATAGAACAAATTCAGGTCAAAATCTACGGACAGATCCTGCCAAAGCTGTACCGACTGATCGTAAAACTTGACTCCTTCGGGCGTTAGGTAATTTGAGCGAATAATCGTGGTGTTGCGTCCGGTGTTGCCGCTGCCGATGTAGCCTCGTTCTAACACCGCAATGTTATTCATGCCATGGTCGCGGGAGAGATAGTAAGCTGCCGCCAACCCATGCCCACCGCCGCCGATAATTACCGCATCATAGCTGCTTTTGAGCCGATCAGGAGATCGGAACATTCGAGGTTCGGGATAGGTTTTGGAGAAGCCAAACTTCAGCAGACGCAGAGGCATATATCGCTCCAAACAGGCTCAAAAAATATGCGGACGACCTGCCCGCACCACGGGTATTCACAACTAGAAGAAACTCGCTTGATCTGAGCAAGACTTGGTGAATATCATGCATCAAAGTTTCTTGTGTGTCAACATTGCTATGATCAGCAGCAGGTGAGCAACCCTTGTAAGGATGTGGCATGGTCAGAACTCCCGATTCGATTCCCAGTCAGGATGCGCTAGAGCGTTACATTGGCAACACGATTCGAGAACTGCGGCAAAAGCACGGGTTAACGATTGCGGACGTTGCCGAGCAAATCGGCATTTCTCGCGGCATGTTGTCGAAGATTGAGAATGCCCAAACTGCAACCAGTCTGGAAACTCTCGCTAAAATTGCTGGAGCACTGGGCGTTTCGTTGGCAACGCTGTTTCGGAACTACAACATGCCGGAAGGGGGCGCACAGCATGTCAAACAGGGAGCCGGAATGGAAGTGGTGCGTCGGGGAACGAAGCGTGGACACACCTATCACCTGTTGGCTTATGATCAGGGCCCACTCAAACTCTTTGAACCGTTTTTGATCACAATGGACGATGCGGCCGAGGTCTTTCCTACGTTCGAGCATCCCGGCACTGAGTTTATCTACATGCTGGAAGGCAAACTAGAATACCGCCACGGGCAGCACACTTACTTACTTGAACCGGGCGATTCGCTCACCTTCCAAGGCGAAATTCCCCACGGCCCAGAACAACTGATTGAGCTACCAATTCGGTTTCTGGCAATTATTTATTATTCGAGTATGGCTTGAGATTTGCATTAGTCATGCCGCAAGTGTAATGGTTCTGGATTGTGGACGATGTAAAAGGGTAAGCCGACCGTGAATCATTGCAAAAAGCAAATGAGTTTATGGCACTCATAAGCTAGTCTTCACCAACAGTATCCTGGGTGTTTTTCAACACCACAAACAGCCTCAAGCTACCGTCTCAACCCACTCACTGCGCGGTGTTTTGCGACTTCACGATATGACTTGATGAACGAGTGGAATGACTTTGAGTGGAGCCAGCCAACGGTGAAGTTGTGCGGCTGCGAATAACTGCGAACTTAAACCAAAATCTTTCGGTAGTTTGCTCCAGGGATCGTGGATTGAATCAATCCGTCAACTGTACGGGCGGGTTTTGCAGATCAATGGGCATCCTGCAACCGATGTGACCGCAAAACCCGCGCCTACCCACTCCCACTATCGAACGGATTGAATTGAGAATGCTAGACCCGCTCGTGGGGATGTCCACGCCCCGACTTCTCTACTCACGCAAAGCATCTCAGTCGTCGATGGGCTCAAGACCCGTGATACCGTCCTTCATTGCCTGGATTTCTTCTGGGGAGTGTCCTTGCCAATCCAGGTATTCGCCCACGACCCGGAGCGGCTCTAGGGAGCGATAGGATTTCGTAGGATTACCTGGATACTTTTTGTCCGTCAGATTGGGGTCATCCATGAACGAGCCGGTCGGTTCCACCAAGTAGATTCGATCTGAACCTTCGCCCTTTGCCAACTCCGCTCCCCAAGTAGCTGCGTGAAGGGTCTCGCTGAAGTAGACCCAGGGCGACCTCCGCTCGGTGTAGTTGGAGGAATAGCCGGGTTGAATCAAGTCCCCAGGCTTCAGATCCGCCCGGGTGCCGTGGTAGAACCGTCGTGATCTGGTGTCAGAGGGCATCGATGGTGCTGCGGGATTGCTCATGGTCATTGAAACCACTGGATAGTTGTAACTTTCCCTGACGACTAAACCATCTTTCCAATAACCAATCGAAAGTTGGTTGCCAATTGAGGTGGACCCAATCGACTGGACAGACATCAGGGAAAGCTAAGCTACAGATCTCTTCCTAAGAGCTTTAGCTCTTAGCATTCTTTCAGCATCAATTTACTATTCCTGTAAACCTCATTCAGCGTTCTATATTCTAATGACTGATGCAATCGCTCTTCGTTATACCAG
>JAAUQT010000104.1 GCA_012033495.1 Cyanobacteria bacterium RM1_2_2
AAGGAGATTTCTGGGAAACCCTCTACCCCGGTACGGGCAGGTTTTGCAGATCAATCCTCTGGGCGACGCGAGACTGAGTCCAAACCTGCCCCAACGTGACAACAACTTTTTCCTAGAAATCTCCTAAAAACCTGTTGTATTGATGCAAATTATCGTGTGCCCCGGCGTTCATCCTCCCGAACTGACTGAGGCTTTTGTCCGTACTCTGCCTACCCTTCCCGCTGCTCCGCTGATTTTTCCAGCCGCTCAGCCCGCTTATTCTAGTGGGCATATCCTGGCGTTTCTGGTGCAGCACCTCAGCCAAGCATCTCAATCTAGCAAAATTGCTTCTAGGTGGAATCTGCTTCAGGTGGCTGAAATTCAGACGGTTAAAACAATGCCTGTTTTGTGGATTGGCTTCAGCGCTGGCGTTGTGGGCGCCATTGGAGCGGCCCATCTGTGGCAAAAAATCGGCGGACGGGTGGTGGCGCTGATTGCCTTCGACGGTTGGGGCGTGCCGCTGTTGGCTCCGTTTCCGATTCATCGACTCAGCCACGATGCTTTTACCCACTGGAGTTCGGCAGTTTTAGGTAGCCGGACTAACCAGCTTTTACGCAGAACCCGCAGTCGCGCATCTAGAACTCTGGCGTTCTCCACAGCAGGCGCGAGGTTGGGCAGTCCACCCATCGGGCGACACCCCTACCACCGCCGCCCAGTTTGTCGCAGAGTTGATCCAACAATACGCAGCAGAGTCAGGCTGGTGATCCTCAAAGCACGATCCTAAAAACAATGGCGATTCTTAGGCAAACCAGCAAAACTTCGCCTACCCTCAAAGTAAGGCCCAAAGTTAAACTCCTAGCTGAGAGCCGTTCTGCTTTTGTCAGTTGGTGTGCCCATGCAAACAATTTCCGAAACCCAGTCTGCGTCAATGCCGGAAACCTTCATGCTGGATGTCGGCGGCATGAAATGCGCTGGATGCGTTAAAGCCGTTGAGAATCAGCTATTGCGCCAGCCCGGTGTGATTGCGGCTACCGTCAACCTGCTGACAGAAGCGGCATTGGTGGAATGTGAGCCGGGGCAGGCTGATCCGGAGGGCATCGCCCAAAAACTCACGGATACCGGCTTTCCGTCTCAGTTGCGCAACCTAGAGCGCGAGCAACAAACAACCCAAACGCCAGCCGAACGTCAGCGGCTTGAGACCCAACGCCAGATCCGGCAGGTCAGCATCGCGGCAACGTTGCTGCTGCTCTCTGCGATCGGGCATTTCGACTACTTCGGTTGGGTGGCAATTCCTGGATTCGATAACATTTGGCTGCACTGGGGCTTGGCCACACTGGCATTGATCTTTCCCGGTCGTTCCATCCTCGCAGACGGCTGGCGAGGGCTGCGTCATAATATGCCAAACATGAACACGCTCGTCGGGTTGGGCGTGCTAACGGCATACACCACAAGCTTAGTAGCGCTGCTGTTTCCCAATTTGGGCTGGGAGTGCTTCTTTGATGAGCCGGTGATGCTAGTGGGGTTCATTCTGCTTGGACGTACCCTCGAACAGCACGCCCGCAGCCGCGCTACAGGAGCACTACAATCGTTAATCTCGCTGCAACCGGCCGTAGCCCGATTGGTCAACGTCGAGCAGGGCAAAACGGCATCAGAACCAGCAGACCCACAACCTCCATCTACTAAATTGATCGAAATTCCGGCTGAGCGCGTCAAGGTGGGCGAATGGTTGCAAGTGTTGCCGGGCGAGAAAATTCCGGTGGATGGCGAAATCGTAGTCGGACAAACTACCATCGATGAGTCGATGCTGACGGGTGAAGCCATGCCCGTTTTGAAGCAGGCAGGTGATCCGGTGACAGGGGGCAGCCTCAACTTATCCAGCATGATTACCGTGAAAGCCACCCGCACTGGCAAAGATACAACGCTGGCTCAAATTATTAACCTGGTCGAAACCGCCCAGACGCGCAAAGCCCCGATTCAAGGATTGGCAGACACGATTGCCGGATATTTCACCTACGGCATTATGACGTTGGCGCTGCTCACCTTCTTGTTTTGGTACTTTGTCGGCATTCCGCTTTGGTCAGATCGAATCTTTGCGAATCTGCATCCGATTGGCCATGTCATGGGTCATGCGATGGGTCACGCAATGGGTCACGCGACGGCCGCCGGACACGCTGCGATGCTGGCCACTCCTACGCCACTGCTGCTCAGCCTCAAGCTGACGATTGCCGTTTTGGTGATTGCTTGCCCCTGTGCGCTGGGTTTAGCGACGCCGACTGCAATTTTAGTTGGGTCGAGCATTGGCGCAGAAAAGGGCTTGCTGATTCGGGGCGGCGATGTGTTGGAGAAAGTGCATCAGCTACAAACGGTTGTGTTCGACAAAACCGGGACGCTGACGCTGGGGCAACCGATGGTGACAGACTGCATGGCGCTCCACCCAAATTGGACAGACACTTCTCTGCTGCGAATGGCGGCAACGGCTGAAAGCGGCACTCAGCACCCTTTGGCGGCGGCAATCCAGCAGGCAGCCTCTCAGCAGGAACTCCCCCAACTCGCAGCAACAGACTTCCACACCGAACCGGGATTCGGCATCACGGCAAAAGTGCAAGGGCAACAGGTGGTGATCGGCACCCAAACTTGGTTAGACCAGCACGCGACTCCGATTGACACTACCGCAACAACCATTGCACAAGAGCTAGCCACAGCCGGCAAAACGCCAATTTATGTCAGCGTTGACGGTCAGATGATTGGACTGATCGCCGTCCAAGATCGGCTGCGACCTGAAGCCAAATCTACGGTTGATCAACTTCGCCAAACCGGACTGCGTGTCGTGATGCTGACGGGCGATCAGCCTGCGGTTGCTCACTCAATTGCCCAGTCGCTAGGGCTAAACGCTGAAGATGTGCTGGCTGACATTCGCCCGGCAGGAAAAGCAGAGGTGATCAAACACCTACAATCTCATCATGCTGCGAAGGGTGGAGCGCCAAATATCGTCGCAATGGTGGGAGATGGCATTAACGATGCGCCGGCGCTGGCTCAAGCCGACATTGGCATCGCGTTAAATTCCGGCACAGATGTGGCGATCGAAACTGCCGATATTATTCTGATGCGAAATCGGCTTAACGATGTGGGGGAAGCAATTCGCCTCAGTCGAGCCACCTTCAACAAAATTCAGCAGAATTTGTTTTGGGCATTTATCTACAATGCTATGGGAATCCCGATCGCGGCAGGCTTACTGCTTCCCGCCTTTGGCATTGTTTTGAGTCCAGCCACGGCTGGCGCACTGATGGCTTTTAGCTCCGTCAGCGTCGTTACCAACTCGCTACTGCTGCGGCAGTCTTTTAAGTAGTTGGGTAGGGGCGGGTTTTGCGATCAAATCCATTGCCGGATGCCGATTGATCTGCTCAACCTGCCCGTACAGTTTACGGATTGATTCAATCCACGATCTAAGGGATTGATCGCAGTTGGATGAACCGATGGCTCAACCTGCCCGTACAGGGATTTTGCTTTCTAGAAATCTCCTAAGGAGAGGGATTTAGGGAATTCTACCAAAGCGCCGGGACGGGTTCCCGCTCTGCTTCAGGCGTAATGGGGGCAGGCTCCGCACCGCGACGCCGAATCGCTGGAAAAGGCTGAAGTGGAGCAATCGGCTCCTCAGAGATCACCAAAGGCGTGGTTAGGATGGAGCCAGTGTAGGGGTTAGGCAAATCAGGGGTACGCAAGACCGGATCGCTGGAAACTTGCTGCTCCAATACCTCTTTGTACAGCCGATCGACTCGACGACCATCTTCGGAAATCGCATTTTCGACGTAGCTTGGCACGCCAAAAATCAGCCGGAACCCTTGCCAAATGCCTCGATTATCGAAGAAGTTTCCGTCATTGCGGTAATACGCCCGATTGAATGCCTCTGGAATCGTAGGAAGCGGTCGTACTTCTGGCGCTCTGCGCTGCCGAGGGACATCTTGCGCGATTTCAGTTTGCGCCACCAGTGCATCTTCAGGAGTCTCCTGAGTTGCCTGAGCCATGGCGGTATCAGCCACTCCCATCACTGCGGCGCTCACCAAAACCGTGGCTCCTACCAACTGCCTGAGACTCATCCGGCTTAAACTCATTGTGTTGCCCATAATGCCTATCCTTACAAGCTTTAGCTCTGCGTAAAACCGCTGTTTGCTTTAATCGTACCCTGCTAAATAATTATTCTCTCATTACCTAATTAATCATAAAGTCTCTGCGAAAAATTAGCACGAAAATTCGCTAATCTTAAGCAGGATTCAACTGAGGAGATTTCTCGGCAACAAAAATCCTGTACAGCAGGTTTAGCCATAAATTCGTCGATTGCGGCAAATTCTTCAGCTACCCACAACCTGTACGGGCAGGTTTAGCGATAAAATCACCCATTGCGGCAGATCCTTCGGCAAAACCTGCCCACGCGCAGGGAAATACTTTTTCTGAGAAATCCCATCTCAGATTCACAAAATTAAATTAATTAGACTCACCCACTACTGGCACTCATGCAGCTATCCGACTCGTTCCTTCAGGCAGATTTGCCCACGCTCCGGCAGGCTTTGCTCGATCTGTTTTGTCAGGTTGCCTATCAAGAAGGTGATTTTGTGCTTTCCTCCGGTCAACCTAGCCGCTACTACATCAACGGCAAACAGGTGACGCTCCACCCGCAAGGAGGAGCCGCAGTGGGTCGAATTTTGCTGTCGATGCTGCCTGTCGATACGCAAGCAGTCGCAGGGCTAACCCTCGGAGCCGACCCGATGGTGACTGCGACCAGCGTGGTTGCTGCGTATGAGGGACGCTCGATTGCGCCGCTTATTGTCCGCAAAGAAGCAAAAGGGCATGGCACTCAGGCTTATATCGAAGGATTAACCCTGCCGCCCAATAGCCCGGTTGTCGTATTGGAAGATGTTGTCACTACCGGGCAATCTGCCCTCAAAGCAGTGGAACGGCTGCGGCAGGCAGGCTATCAAGTGACTCAAATTGTTGCGCTGGTGGATCGGCTGCAAGGTGGAGCAGAACTCTATCAGCGGGAAAACCTGCCCTTTCAGACGGTCTTCTCAATTCTAGATCTACAAAAACGCTGGCAAGAACTTCATCCATCTAGCTCTGAGCAGTCCTAGGGTTGGTTCCTTCACCCTTTGATTTGCTTCAGTTCGGGCAGTAAAGCCTGGAAAGCTCGGCCTCGATGGCTGACTTCATGTTTTAGCTCAGGTGGCATCTCGGCAAACGTCATCTGATGTTCTGGGACGTAAAACACCGGATCGTAACCAAAGCCGCCACTTCCCTGCGTGCTTTTCAGAATTTCGCCCTCACAAATGCCTTCGGTTTGAATGGCAATGGAACCATCGGGACGCGCCACCGCCACCGCGCAAGTAAAGCAGGCTCGCCGATTGTCTGCGGTTTCCAACTCTGTGAGCAGGCGGGCGATTCGGGCTTGATCAGTATCAGCATAGCGGGCGGAGTAGAGTCCTGGTGCGCCGTTGAGGGCATCGACCGACAGCCCTGAATCGTCAGCAATCGCCCATTCTCCGAGAGCTTGGGCCACCTGAGCCGCCTTCAGGCAAGCATTGGCTAGAAACGTAGCGCCCGTTTCCTCAATTTCCAGTTCTGCGGGCTTTAGTTTTAGCTCCCATCCAGAGAGAGCCGGATCGGTGAGGTAGGCTTGCATTTCCTGCAACTTACCAGGATTGCTAGTGGCAACAATGAGAATGGGCATGGCTGTTCAGGCGCTAATAAAGCTGACACAGGCTCAGAATAGCGCAATTCTAGGGGTTGTCATCCATTTCAGCGAGAACCCTGACCATGGCAGCGCGACAGCCCCTCGCCTGTTTGGGGGAACGGGCGCAATCCGGCAGATGCCGTCAACCATCGACCCTTCATGGATGATGCGCCCTAAATCGAGCTAGCCCAATCTTTTGCCCAAGTTAGGTTTTGCTGGACTCGTTCGTCGGTGAGGGCTTCAGAGTAGAGCCGCAAAACGGGTTCGGTACCGCTGAAACGAATGAGCAGCCAGCTTTGATCGGCCAGTTGAAATTTGTAGCCGTCGATTGCTAAACAGTCCGTTACAGGCTGTCCGGCAATTTCGGTGGGGGGCTGGGTTTGAAGCTGGTGCAGCAAGCGGGCGCGAACGTCCATGCTGGCCAACGGCAAGTCAATGCGGTCGTAGGCAGAGGTATAGTCTGTTTTTTGCTGAAGATTGGCATAAAGCGCGCTCAAATCTTGACCTGACTTGACGATGGCTTCTAGCACATACAGCGCCGACAGCAGGGCATCTCGTTCTGGAATGTGGTGTCCGTAGCCAATGCCGCCCGACTCTTCGCCCCCCAACAACACCTGCGCTTCTAGCATCCGGTCAGCAATGTATTTGTAGCCAATGGGGGTTTGGTAGAGCGGCAATCCGTAAAGTTCGGCTACCTTGGGGATCAGATTCGAGCCGCTGATGGTTTTAATCACCTCGCCGCTGTAGCCGCGATGCACCGACAAATGCTCGATCAAAACTGGAATCAACACCTGCGAACTGAGGAAATTGCCTTGCCCATCGACTGCCGCAATCCGGTCGCTGTCTCCGTCAAACACCAGCCCCACCCGCAGGGCATCCGGTGACTGTTGATAGTCTGCTTTGATCGTTTGCAGCAGCGTTCCTAAATAACGCGGCAACGGTTCGGGAGCGCCCCCTTCAAACAAAGGATCACGGTTGCTACTCAGTTCCCGCACGCCTTCGCCCAATAGCCTTGATAAACCGCTGGCTGCCGCTCCATGCATCACATCGGCAAAAACAGTCAGTTTCCCAGCCGCAATCGCCGCCTGAATTACCGACACATCGACCTTGGTACGCAGCACCTCACAATAGCTCTGCCAGGGATCAAAAGTTTGAATGGCAGCGGGTTCACCCTGAATCTGCTGGCCGGCGGCTAGCATTGCCTCAATCTTTTTGGTGACTTCGGGGGGCACAGAACCGCCAAAACCGCCTTTCACCTTCAAGCCTGAATACATACCAGGATTATGGCTAGCGGTGATCACCAGCGCACCGAGGGCATTCTGCTGTTTGGCGGCCCAGCTAAAGGCAGGAGTCGGGGCATAGCCTTCAGAAAGGAGCACCTCAAATCCAGCTTTGCTAACGGCTTCGGCGGCAGCTTGAGCAAACTCTTCCGATAGAAACCGTCGATCATAGCCCACAACAATAGTGCGGCTGGGGTTGTCACCGTAGGTTTGGGCCAGAGCCAGGGCTGCCAAAGGAGCAACTTGCATCACCCGCTCAAAGGTGAAATCAGCGGCAATGACACCGCGCCAACCATCCGTACCAAATGCAATCGGCTTTGCAGTTAGAGACGCAGGAGAAACATGGGCTGCCATAGGTGAATTATTGGAGAGAGTGGTTTGAGAGGTTATGTAAAGATGCGAATCAAAAATCCAAAAATCGGATGCTGCCTTGAGTGTACCCGGAAGGGTGCTAAAAACTTTTACAAGTCTGTGGGGCGAAATCAGGGTAATCCGCGAGGGCAAAATCAGGGCAGTAGGGCATAAACCCGATCGCGGCCCTGCCGTTTGGCTTCATAAAGCGCTTTGTCGGCGCGGCGCAGCACATCCCAAGCAGAATGGTCGCAGCTTAAATTTTGTTGGGCAACGCCAAAACTGGCCGTAATGTCTAGGCTACCGGCTGTTGTCAAAAAAGAGCCAGCCCGAATAGCGTGGCGCAACCGTTCTGCCACGTCTATGGCTCGGTTAAGGGGAGTATCTGCCAAAACAATCACAAACTCTTCGCCGCCATATCGATAGGCAGGTGTACCGCGTCGCAACTGTTCCTGCAAGCGTTTAGCGATTTCTTGCAGCACTTCATCGCCGACCAAATGCCCATGGGCGTCGTTGACATGCTTGAAGTAATCAATATCGCAAACAATCACGCAAAAGGGAGGATGAATCGTCCAAATCGTGCCTGTGCTTAGCTGCTCTAGCTCCCGCTCTAGTGAACGCCGATTCATTAACTGAGTTAGTTCATCTTGCAGAATCGCCAACTGCAAAGAGTTGTTTTGAATCCGCAGGGCTTCCTGTCGATGCCAAAGCCGCTGATAGTGTTGAGCATTGGTGAGAGCAATGGCCGCTTGGTCAGCCACTTGTCGGATAGTTTGCAGTTCGTCGATTAAATAAGAGCGCTCTTGCTGATAGGACAACAGCGCCACGCCGCCAAAAAACTCTTCTTGAATAAACAAAGGCACGACCAGCACCGACTGAGCTTTAATGTCTTGTAGCCACACCTGCAACGGGTCGGGCGTAGGGTCATGGCAGCCAAGCTGAAGATAGCTCGCGCCTCCTTCCATAAACATATCAATGACGTTTTGCCAATAAGCCTGGCGAATTTGTCGCTCTTCTAGGGGGTGAAGTTCGCGGTTCGGATGATCCCAAACCGCCAAAATATTGACTGGCTCATAGCGGAGATCGACCAAAATCGAACGGTCACACTGTAGCCCTGCGCCCAGTTCTGCCACAATTCGCCCAACAATTTCATCAGGGTTTAACGTCGAATTCAACAGCCGCGAAACCCGCCCCACCAAGGCTGACTGTTGCCGCGATTGTTCCAGCCGCTGTCGCCAATACAACGCACTGTAGGCCAGCCCCAACTGGCTGCAAAGAATTTCTAAGGCTTCAATTTCCTCGGCACTCCAGCCTTGAATCTTGGCGGCAGGCGATGAGCTAGATGTTGGGGCGGTGATTCCGGTCGTTGCTGGATTGCGGGCTGAAGGGCGGATCAACTGCAAGACGAACTGAAGCGGATTCGGAATCGTCAGTCCAGAGGCGTCAGGTTCAAAACAACTGCCTCGGTTTGTGATCGGAATGATTAGATCTCCGGTTTCAAGCTGCAAAATCTGCGGTAGGTGCTGCTGATCAAACAGCCAGGCAGGTAAGGAACGCGGTCGAAACTGGTGGATCTTAAGCTGATCCTCGGCTTCTAGATCCAGAGCATCTCCAGAATGGATCAGCAGCGGTGGTGGCGGATAGGCAAACCCCAAACTAAAGGCATATCGATTCGCAGTATCAATGGTGGTGAAAACCCGCAATGTGTCTGCAATTCCCCACTCCAACCCCGACCACAACAAACAATCTGCCCGAAACAGGTAGATCATTTTTTCCACTGCCTGCTGAAGCAGCGAGTCGAGGGAATCGAGATTGATAACCGCTGTTTTGAGTTGGGGATAGAAATGTTTCCAGCTTGGCTGCATGAATTCCTCTGGAGTAGCTTGCAACTCTCGCGCTGGGTCGCTAACCACCAGAGCGGCAGATTAGACAGCGCTAACTTAAAGTGCCCGTTCAAGCGCTTGAGTCATACCCGATGCCAGATAGCATTTAGTATATGGTGCATCCTGGCTCGATCAGATAGGCGGCTTTTATAGGGCTGTCTGGGCGATAGGGCTGTCTGGGCGATAGGGCTGTCTGGGCGATAGGGCTGTCTGGGCTGGTTTTTATCTTGCGTCTTCCCCACTGCGTTCAATCCATTCTGGGATGTAAATCCAGGCTTTGTTGAGTTCAGTGTCAAAGCGTTTGTAATTTGGCTCTTTTTCTGCGACTAGGGCCCAAAACTTGCGGGAGTGATTGAGGTGAACCGTGTGGCACAGTTCGTGAATGAACACATAGCGCACTAAATGCGGCGGTAGAAAAAGCAGCTTGTAGTTGAGGCTAATGTTGGTTTTGGCAGAGCAGCTTGCCCAGAGGGTTTTTTGACCGCGCACAGTTGCCTGCTCGAACGGCAGCCCCACTTCCTGACTCGTTTGCCGCAGCCACGCCGTTAGATGAACTTCTGCCTTGCGCTTCAGCCATTGTTTCAAGGCCCGATGGCACAAATGCGGTCGGTCGGTTGCGCCCCGCAAAGACAGCCGAGACTGGGGCAACGTTGTGACAGTCACGTGATTGTTGGGGGTGGTTTCGTAGAGAATTTGCCATTTCTCTGGTAAGGAATGCAGCCCTAGGCTGTTGGGTAATTGCTCTCCGGGTTCATGCCCAGCGACCGAAATGGATTGCCGTTCTGCAACGATCCGTTGGGTGGTTTTGGCGATCCAGTCTTCCCGCTTTCTCAAAATATCTGGAATCTGCCGATGATCAAACCCGGACGGCACGACGACTTCCACCTCACCCAGGTGAGAAATTTTGATGCTGACGTGCTTGGCTCTGGAGCTTTCCCGAACGCGGTAGGACTTAGGTTTGGAGGTTTTTGCCGTTGCCATCTACATTCGTTCTAACTAAACAGTTCTAAACGTTGTTTAACGCTAGTTTTCAGCGAAAGGAACCATCGCAATGCCCGTTTGGAGAAAATCTAGCAGGATCTGGCGATGGGGTTTTGCCAAGGGTCGATTTTCCTCTAGGCGAGCAGAATAACGATATCCTCGCTGCACTTCTTCTATGGTAGATAAACCCAGGTCTTGTCCTTCGTTTAATTCAAGTTTTTTTGGTTCGACTAACAGCGGCGCATAGAATACATGCCGGATAATATTCTGATCGGTGAGGTCAGATCGAAAGTAGTGTATTTGGGGCGGAGTGTAGCCAATTTCTTCTTGAAGCTCTCGCTGCACCGCCATATCGGGAGATTCGCCTGCTTCCACATGCCCACCAAAAAAAGCCCAATGTCCGGGGTAGCGAATCTGAGGCAGATCATCGCGCAGTTGCAGCAAAAATTGGTTGTCACGATACAGGATGGCAATCGCGGCGGCAGGACGGGGATCGTCTGAGATCGGGATCATGATGGTTTGTTAATGACCAGCGGATAAAAAAAGAGAGGGGCTTGAGAGCCACAGAAAGCCAATCGGCGGCATCAAGCTCATGATTCCGGCTCAAGCTGTTGCTCCTCTTCAATGTAAACATCTCCTAAGTTTTGTCCAGCAATTTCAATCACCTGATAGCGAACTTGCCCTTTGATCAAAACTTGCTCACCCGGTTCAGGCGGCTGAGTGCGGCTTAGCACCCAAATTTTGCCTGTGCTGTCTTCAAGTTCATAAAGCTGGGCTTCGATTAAGGGAGCGCGGTCGCCCACGGTTCCCCGCAGGTAGACGGTTGAGGTAAACCAGTTGCGCTGAGGCTGCTCTTGTACCTGCCGCACCGTGGAAACCATCCGACACCCGCCTAGCCCGCTCAACAGCCCACCTAGCAGCAGCACTCCCCCCAATCGCAGGACATTAATCTGAAAACCCCGAAGCTTCATACCTTGATTGCCACGAATAGATTGCCACGAATAGACTTCTGTTACGGTTCAATAGCTTGCCCTACTCTCTGCAATTGTAGGCACTAAATTCTGAGAGACTGGAGTTAGCAATGGGTACTTGATTTCTGAATTTTCCAATTGAGACATGGCTTGAAAAGCAGGTTGCTGCGCGTCGAGTTGCCGTTAATTCCCCCTAACTCCCCTTCCGGACAGGGAAAACCCGTTCGCGGAGCGTGGGCAGAGCACAGACCGAAACTGGATGGAAGTCTCCTTTTTCTAGACGCGATGCGGCTTTCCGTAGGATGGGAGGATTGATGGAGATCTCACCGTTTTGATGCCAACCGTTAGACTTTTCTAAAGCACCTTCTGAATTTCTGACTCTATCTACCTCTACAACTAAATTCATGGCTGGTTTATTGGATGGCAAAGCCCTTGCCACACGAATGCAAACAAAACTGACTGAGCGAGTTCAGCAGTTACACACCCAAACCGGACGAGCACCCGGACTGGCAGTGCTGATGGTGGGCGACAATCCTGCTAGCGCGGCTTACGTTCGCAATAAAGAGCAAGCCTGTGCTAGGGTGGGCATTGCTTCATTTGGTCAGCATTTCTCGGTAGAGACTACTCAGGCTGAGCTAGAGCAAACGATCCAAACGCTCAATCACGATCCGCAGGTGGATGGCATTTTGGTGCAGTTGCCCCTGCCCGATCACCTCGACTCGGTGGCGCTGCTGAATCAAATTGACCCCAACAAAGATGCTGATGGCTTGCATCCGATGAACTTGGGGCGGCTGGTGCGCGGCGAACCGGGGCTACGAAGCTGCACTCCGGCAGGCGTGATGCGGTTACTCGAAGATTACGCCATCGACCTGAAGGGCAAACAGGCTGTGGTGATTGGTCGCAGCATTTTGGTTGGCAAACCCGTGGCGCTGATGTTACTTGAACAAGATGCGACCGTCACAATCGCCCATTCTCGCAGTCAGGATTTGGCCGCTGTTGCCCGCTCAGCCGATATTTTGGTTGCCGCTGTAGGACGCCCGAATTTAATCACCGCAGACATGGTTAAGCCCGGTGCGGTGGTGGTAGATGTGGGAATTAATCGGGTGATTAACCCTGACACCGGCAAGGGGCGGCTAGTCGGCGATGTAGAATTTGAGGGAGTGCAAGAGGTGGCGGCATGGATAACGCCTGTTCCCGGTGGAATTGGGCCAATGACTGTCACCATGCTGTTAGAGAATACAGTATGGAGCTATTGCCAACGCTGTGGAATTGGGTGGGGAGAATGAGGACATGACAAGCTCAGTTGATCAAAAAATCGTCAATACGACTCAAGCGGCATTTGACTTAAAACACTATCTCAAAGAGCGGCAAACTCTCGTAGAAGCGGCTCTGGAACAATCCATTGCGGTGGTTTACCCCGAAAAGATCTACGAGTCGATGCGCTATTCTTTGCTGGCAGGCGGGAAGCGGCTGCGCCCGATCCTCTGCTTGGCAACTTGTGAACTGGTGGGCGGCACAATCGAAATGGCGATGCCCACTGCCTGCGCGCTGGAAATGATCCACACGATGTCGCTGATTCATGATGACCTGCCTGCCATGGACAACGACGATTACCGACGCGGTCAGCTAACGAATCACAAGGTTTACGGCGAAGATGTGGCCATTTTGGCAGGCGATGGGCTGCTAGCCTATGCGTTTGAATTCATTGCGGCCCAAACTCAACAGGTGCAGCCAACCCGAATCATTCAAGTAATTGCTAAGTTGGGGCGGTCGGTTGGAGCCGCGGGGTTGGTTGGCGGACAGGTAGTAGACCTGGAATGTGAAGGCAGATCGGATGTTTCGCTAGAAACCCTTAATTTCATCCATCGGCATAAAACGGGCGCCCTGCTGGAAGCCTCGGTGCTGTGTGGCGCAGTTTTGGCTGGAGCAGATGAGTCGGTGCAGCAACACCTCAGCCGCTATGCTCAAAACATTGGCTTAGCTTTTCAAATCGTGGATGACGTGCTAGATATTACGGCAACTCAGGAAGAATTGGGCAAAACTGCCGGGAAAGATCTGCAAGCGCAGAAGGTGACTTATCCCAGCTTGTGGGGCATTGAAGAATCGCAGCGGCAGGCAAATCAGTTGGTGGCAGACGCAAAAGCAGAACTTCAGCCTTTCGGTGAATTGGCTCGTCCGCTGATGGCAATCGCAGACTACATTACGGCTCGCAAACATTAGGGGTTGTCAGTTAAAGTAGCTTTTGAAGTCAGTAGCTTTTGAAGCAGCTTTTGAAACACAGCCCGCATTGCCTCGACCTGACTGATTTTTAAGTCATTTCTTTATTGTTTCTTTAGTCATTCTACCCAGCGATTTCAGTCCATTGCCAGTCGGCTATGTGAAGCCAAATCAAACCAATCAACATCCGCCAGAAGTCTACCCAACCTAAACTATGCAGGACATCAGCGCCATTTTAAATAACCACATCTTAACCATTTCCTTCATTGCCTGTGTGCTTGCCCAAATCTTGAAACTTGTTGTGGAACTGATCCGGCATGGCAAAGTGAGCTTTCGGACGTTGGTGGAAACAGGGGGAATGCCCAGCGCCCATTCTGCACTCGTAACGGCTCTGGCGACGGGAATCGGACAAACGCAGGGCTGGGCAAGCAGCGAGTTTGCCCTAGCGTTTGTGTTTGCCATTATTGTGATGTATGACGCGGCAGGAGTGCGCCAAGCCGCCGGGAAGCAAGCCCGAATTCTCAACCAAATCGTAGACGAGTTCTTTCACGAAAATGCTACCTTCAGCGAAGATCGGCTGAAAGAACTGTTAGGGCACACGCCCGTCCAGGTTTTAGCTGGATCTGCCCTTGGCGTTGTAGTGTCTTGGATCGCGGCTCCAGCCTACTAAGAAAATTTCCAAGAAACAAGATACGCATGTCAGGGTGAAGCATTGGGACGATCCTTTCTCCATCCATTGCAATTCGTTGCACAGCCTATCTGCCCAATGCTGAGTGCTTTGCACTACGCGAATGCCCCTCCAATGCGGGGAGCATCTTCTCTGGAAATCTCCTAAAACTGATGCCTTTCCCGGTTCAAAGAATCGAGTGAGCCTCGCCAAACTTTGAGCTTGCCGAACTTTGAGTTTACCGAACGTGCAGCCTAGGGATTCAGGAGGCTGAAAAGTCTTCAGCAGCTTTGACGGGGTTAGCTAATTCCCATCTAATTTCAATTTTCAATGAGGGTGTAGGGACAAAGGTTCTACACCCTTTTGCTCGCTTGGTATTCCTTACGTATTCCTTACGCTTCAGATGGCTCTGCCAAGCTTCTCGCTTTCAGAGCTTCTGCGGTTTTATGGCGATCCAGCTTGAGCACTAACACTCCGAGCGGCGGCAGGCAGAGATCGATGGAATAAGGACGGTTGTGGAACGACCACTCTTCGGCCCACTTACCGCCCAAGTTGCCCATATTGCTGCCGCCATAGTCGCGGGCATCGCTGTTGAATAGCTCCGTGTAGAAGCCAAACTCCGGCACGCCAACCCGATAGTGAGAGTGGGGCTGCGGCGTAAAGTTGCAAACCACCACCGCAAAATCTTCGGGGTCGTCTTTGGCGCGGCGCAGGAAGGACACCACGCTATGGCGGTTATCGCTACAGTCGATCCACTCAAACCCATCAAAAGAGAAATCCTGCGAATAGAGGGCAGGTTCACTGCGATAAAGGTGGTTGAGGCGGCTCATGAAATGCTTTAGCTTTTGGTGCGGCTCAAAGTTGAGTAAGTGCCACTCCAGATCGCCCCAGACGTTCCACTCTGTCCACTGCCCAAACTCCATGCTCATAAACAGGGTCTTCTTGCCCGGATGGGTAAACATGAAGCTATAGAGACAGCGCAAGTTGGCAAATTTCTGCCATTCGTCGCCCGGCATTTTGCCAATCATCGGGCTTTTGCCATGCACCACTTCATCGTGAGAGAGTGCCAGCATGAAGTTTTCCGTGAAGGCATACATGATGCTAAAGGTGACGTTGTTCTGATGAAACTGCCGGAACCACGGGTCCATGTGGAAGTAATCCAACATGTCGTGCATCCAGCCCATGTTCCACTTTAGGTTGAAGCCTAACCCGCCCACATAGGTTGGCCAAGACACCATCGGCCAGGTTGTGGATTCTTCCGCAATCGACAAAACGTTAGGAAAATAGCTGAATATGACATGGTTTAACTGCCGCAAAAAGTCAGCCGCTTCAATGTGCTCTCGCCCGCCATATTGGTTAGGAACCCACTGACCCGCCGGACGCAAATAGTCGAGATATAGCATGGAGGCAACCGCATCCACCCGAATTCCGTCGATGTGGTACTTGTCGAACCAGAACAGCGCATTCGCCACCAGAAAATTGCGGACTTCGTTGCGGCCGTAGTTAAAAACCAGCGTGCCCCATTCTTTGTGTTCGCCAATGCGCGGGTCGGCGTGTTCATAAAGGGCAGTGCCATCGAAGTTGGCTAATCCGTGACCGTCCTTCGGGAAGTGACCAGGAACCCAATCGACAATGACACCAATGCCGTTTTGGTGGCACTGATCGACAAAATACATAAAGTCTTGCGGTGTGCCATATCGAGAAGTAGCGGCATAGTAGCCCGTCACCTGATAGCCCCAAGACCCATCAAACGGATGTTCGCTAATCGGCAAAAGTTCAAGATGCGTAAAGCCCAGTTCCTTTACGTAAGGAATCAGCTTATCGGCAAGTTCACGGTAGGTTAAAAATCTTGCCCCAGGCTTCAGGTCAGCGACCGTAACAGGCGGCACAATTTCACCGTCGGGAGTGCGAGCCGGATCATCATAGGAACCGTGCATCCACGAACCGAGGTGCACCTCATAAACCGACACAGGCTGGGTTAACGGATCGCTATGGCGGCGATGTTCCATCCAATCTTGGTCTTGCCAGGTGTAAGCGCTGAGGTCAGCTACGATTGAGGCAGTTTTGGGGCGCGGCTCTTGCTGAAACCCGTAGGGATCGGTTTTTTCGTAGATGTGCCCTGCCTGATTTTTAACTTCATATTTATAGTGGGTTCCGGCTTCTATGCCTGGAATAAACAGTTCCCAAATGCCGCTATTGCGAATCCGCATTTGGTGATCGCGGCCATCCCACTGGTTAAAATCGCCCAGTACGGAAACATTACGAGCATTTGGGGCCCAAACGGCAAAATAAACCCCTTGAATCCCGTTAATTTCAGTGAGATGGGCGCCTAATTTTTCATAAATGCGGTGGTGATTCCCTTCACCAAACAGGTAAATATCAAAATCGGTCAGCAGCGGGGAGCGAAACGCATAGGGGTCGTAAATTACCCGCTCATGCTCGCCTTCTTTTACCCGAAGCTGATAGTTGGTGAGTTGCTCAACATCTAGAACGCATTCAAAAAAGTTCGGATGATGCACCGAATGCATGGGGTATTCCTTCCGCTCTTCTGGACGAACAACCCAAGCAGCACTAGCACGCGGGAGATACGCCCTGACAACCCAGCTAGGTTTACCATTTTCTTGTACTTGATGGGGGCCAAGAACTTCAAATGGATCGTGGTGCTGGTTCCAAACAATTCGATCGATCTGGTCGGGAGCAACGGTCATTGACATGGAGTTACCTGCCTAAATCGAGTATTGAACCCAAGAACTACAAGATGGCGTTTTTGATAAAACAGATAGAACACTTCTACCACGGAGTGAACCGTTGGTCATGGTCTCATGCAATTCTCTAGCGTGATTTGCTACGGTTGCCAGAGCCAAGACTTGACGAAAACAAAGCCAGTTCTTCGCTCACCTCAAAAATCACTCAAGCGCAAGCTAGGAGTACCATTAAAATTCAAGTTTTATAAACAACTTGAAACAAAGCTTAACGAATCGTAGCAAATTGGACTTAAACTCTCAAATCCCTTAAGACGGATTCCTGCATTGAATTTCAATCTACTGAGTTTCAAGCTGACGTAGGTTGGCTTATCCAATGGCGCTATTTTCTCGTCCGTAGGCTTGCCAAGCTAAATCAACTAAACCGTTGACAATGGCAGAGGCAACAACCGCGCTGCCTTTGCGCCCTTCAATCCGGATATGAGGAATCAACGACTCTTTCAAGCGTTCCACTGCCCCATCAACCCCGACGAAGCGAGCAGGAGTACCAATCACCAAAGCAGGTCTAATTTCCTCAGCTTCAATCAACTCCACTAGAGACACCAGTGCCGTTTGAGCCTGACCAATCACAAAAACCCCTTCAGGATAGCGCTTTGCCAGAGTTTCCATCCCCCAAGCTGCCTGTGTTTTATCACGCTGAGGACGGGTCAAAGTTTCCATGCTGCAATAAACCGGGTTGGCAAAGGTTTGCTGGAGAATGGGGACAATTCCGACCTGCACCATCGGCACATCGACAATGATTGTGCTCCGGGCAGCCAAGGCTGCTGCACCTGCTTGGAGGGCTTGATCAGAAAAGCGAATCAAAGATTTATATTCAAAATCTGCGGTAGCATAAATCACCCGACGCACAATTTCATACTCAGACGGCGAAAAAGAATGCTCCCCCATCTCTCGATCAATAATGCTCAAACTTTGAGCGTCTGTTGTGTGCCACTCCATCGCAACCCCGAACTGCAATCATTTCCACCTCTATTAGACCTCAATTGGGCAATCTGAGGACAGAATCAGCGTCATTTTTGTATGCGTCTGCTGCAATCGAAGCCTACCAAGAGAATGCTAGGTTTCAGAAGTGTTGGAGGCAAACATCGGCGACAGGTAGGCTACAACCGCACCAAGGGCAAAACCAGCCATATTTCGCAGCAGAGGCAACCACTCGGCTGTGCGCGTCACGACTGGCCCAATTCCAAAGGCGATGAACAAAATTCCCCAGAGCGGTGAAAAAATCAGCGCCCACTGCCAGGAAAAAGGCTTGCCTGGTTCACGCGGCTGGGCGGCGAAACCAAAAACAACCCCTCCCACAACGGAGGTAATCAGCGTCAGAATCCATTGCTCTCTGGGCAGTCCGGGGACAACTAGGCAGCCGCCTTGTCGCAGGCAAGACTTAATCGACTCTAGCGCTTCTAGAATCGACGCATCTTCGCCGTTGTCTCGGACAAAAAACTGGTTGCCGTAACGGGTTTGTAGCTCGATCCAAAAGGTGCGGGGCATCAATTCAAACAGGTCATCTCCGACGCTGAAGTTAAGCAGGTTGCCGCCTCTTGGATCAGCCACCAGCATGACGCTGTGCTTGTCAAGCCCCCAAAATTCTTTGACTGCCCGACCAGGGGTGCGGTCAAACTGGGTGAGAACGCGCAGTTTCCAGCCTGTTTCAGTTTCAAAAGCGCTCAGATCTTTCTCTAGGGCTTCCCGTTGGAAAGAAGTCAGCGATTCTGCTAGGTCAATCACCGGAGTCGCATGATCGGGCAGTAAGTCTGGATTGTCGTAGGCAGAAGCAGTAGGAGCCACAATCCAAGACAACAGAATGAATAAAGCTGCTGCAACGAAGCCGAAAATAGGTTTGGGATAGCGAGATGACATTGGCAGATTTAGAACTCTGATACGAAGGTGGGCTACTAATAAAAAAGCTGCTTAAAAAGCGACAACTCTTTCCTGATACCAGAACAAAGGGAACAAACAAGTAGATAATTGTTTACATTTGTTTACTTTAATCTCATATAAATCATACTATAGCGCCAGCAGCAAGACTTGGGACAAAGGTGGAAAAGCTGCGCCCATCTATAGAAGCCTACGGTGTACACACAAGTCGAACGATCCCCCCTAACCCCCTTGCAAAGGGGGGAACCGACCCACAACTGGCTTGAAGTCCCCCTTTTTAAGGGGGATTTAGGGGGATCAAGCAGGGTTTTAACTTCCAATGCGAGATGTGTGT